>NZ_WQMO01000040.1 GCF_013366805.1 Wolbachia endosymbiont of Litomosoides brasiliensis | reverse complement strand
AAATGAAGTTTTCATATATTACGCCAAAACCAATTTACAATAAACAGGATAAAAGTAGACAGGAAGAGTTAAAAAAACTTAATGAGACTATTGGTAAGTATCTGAAAAAAAGTTACTCATCTTTGATGAATTGCAGTTTGGCACACATTTGAAAGTTGGACACAGGTGGTTTAAAAAGGGTGTTAGAACGCAGGTTAAAGTAAACTAGGTAGACAAAATTTTTATCTCTATAGTGCAGTTAATTCCAGAAACGGAGAGAGTTCTAGCTCATTTGCACTAAATGTCAACATTGATTACATGAATGTATTTCTTGAATAAATATCATAATATCTAAAAACACAAGAAGCCCTTTTTACCATGGATTATGCTAGTCAGCTAAGTTAAAATTTTAAGGTATCTAAAAATATCGAGATTATATACCTACCATCATACTCACCTGAGTTCAATCTTATTGAGAGACTTTGGTTGTATATAAAACAGAACATTTTACGTAATCAAAGTTTATGATACAATTGCTTTGCTTGAGAGCGCTCTGTGCAAATTTATTCCTCTCTTTTTCATTCCGCAATGAAACAACTCTGCAATATCACTTATTTGACTTATTAATATTGAGAATTAGCATAATAATGAAATGGTATTTTTGCAAAGACTAACTGCTAATGTAAAGCTGCTTTCAGGCAAAAGATTTGCATATAAAATCTTTTTTCGGCTTTTAGCTTAATGATGAAGGTGCTCTTGGAGCAAATTTTTGATGACAATAATCATGTAGTATTTACACCAATAGAAAATGTTGACCGTGAGAACGATGGAGCTTGGATAACGACAAGCGGCAAAATAACCCTATAAATTAATAGCATTAAGCCACTCATTTGTTAAACCTGGTAACACGGTCTAGCCTTCTGAAGCTCAAGTTTTTTGAAGTTTTATTCAGCAATCTTCTCTTCTTTCAGCAAACTCTGTAGCTCTCCCTTTTCATACATCTCGCGAGTGATATCACAGCCACCAATAAACTTTCCCTTTATGTATAGTTGTGGAATTGTCGGCCAATCAGAAAACTTTTTTATAGACTGACGTGTCTCATCATTTTCTAAAACATCGATATACTTAAACTTCACATTTAATTTCTTGAGAATTGATACAACAAGCCCAGAGAACCCACATTGAGGAAAATCGGATGTACCTTTCATGTATAACACCACATCATTTTCTGCTATGTCTTTTTTTATTTGTTCGAAATTGTTCATAAATATTACCTTAATTTTAAATACTAGTTTCTAATTGCAATGCATGTATAGACTGACATCCTCTAAGTCCTTAATTATACCACCCTGTGCTGTTTTATTTTCGTCTTTTCAAAAAAGCACTTGGAGGTTATTATTAAAATAATAATGATCATCATCTCTAGCAAGGTCATTAATCTTTATGTCAGTGTCAGGGAATAATTGCCTAATGACTCCTCTAATTTATGAATTGCAATAACCATTAATTTATCTTAAGTTACAATACTTTTATTATAAACCCAAAACAACTATATGCAATTGAATTATCGGTTACATAGTTACTAACACCAATTCTCACCATACAAAGAACGGATAGACAATAATGGAAAAGAAGCCACACTGAAGTAAGTAAAATAGCAAGATTTAAACGACATTAAAATCAAAATTATTGAATGAAAAAACGTGTAATCAGCAAAAGAAACGCTGAAGAAAATATGAAATAACACATATATGTAAAAGAACCAAATGCTGTAATTACAGCAAAAAAGCACAGTATAACAGCCGTAGCAAAAATACGTTGCATTTCAGAACAGCATTAACTACATAGATAAAGTACCTAATACTAATTCCCATTGTTAATAAGCTAAATAAGCAACATTGCAGAGAGTTGTTCTATTATGGAGTGAGGAAAAGAAGCAATAAATCTGTATAAAGCGCCCTTAAGCAAAGCAATTGTATTATTGCCTTTACTATGAAAATACTCTGTTTTATATATAACCAAAGCCTCTCAATAGGAGTGAGCTCGGGCAAGTATGGTGGTAGGTACAATCTCGATATTTTTAGGTACCTCTAAATTTTTTGATTCATGCCAACTAGCACAATCTATGATAAGAAAGGCTTTTCGTGTTCTTAAATATTGCAACATCTATTCAAGAAATATATCCATACAATCAGTATTGACATTTAATGCAAATAAGCTAGGACTCTCTCCATTTCTAGGATCAACTACACTGTAGAGATAAAATTTTTGTATACCTAATTTTACTTTAACCCGTGTTCTAGCGCCCTTTTTAAACCATCCATGCCTAACTCTTGAATGCATGCCAAACCGAGATTCATCAAATAAAAATGACTTCCTGTTCAAGATACTTATCAATAGCCTCATTAAGTTTTCTTTAAAACTCTTCCTATCCATCTTTAATCTTGCTCATTATAATGGTCTTGGCGTAATATATGAAAACTTCATTC
>NZ_WQMO01000039.1 GCF_013366805.1 Wolbachia endosymbiont of Litomosoides brasiliensis | reverse complement strand
ACAGCATTTAGTTTTTTTACAACACATGCGTTATTTCACGCTTCCTTTAGCATTTCTTTTGCTGATTCTACGACTCTTTTATCCAATAATTTTGATTTCAACGCCATTTAAACTTCGCTATTTTACCCACTTCAGTAGGGTTTCCTTTCTACTATTGTCTATACATCCCTTGTACAGTGGAAATTAGTATAAGCACCCTGAATAAGAGTTATTTTTCTTTAATGAATTGTGGTTTAGCACTCTCAAAAGTTAGACACGGATAGTTTAAAAAGGGCGTTAAAACACAGGCTAAAGTACAATTAGGTAGATAAAATTTTTATCTCTACAATGCAGTTAATCCTAGAAATGGAGAGAGTTCTAGCTTATTTAGACCAAATGTTAACACTGATTGCATGAATATATTTCTTGAACAAATGTCGCAATCACGAGAAGTCTTTTCTATCATAAATTATGCTAGTTAGCATAAATTAAAAAAATTTAAAGGCACTTAAAAATATCGAGATTATATACCTACCACCATACCACCCAAGCCAACCCTATTGAGAGATTTTGGTTGCATATAAAACAGAACATTTTGCGTAACAAAATCTATAATACAATTGCCTTGCTTTAGAACACTTTGTACAAATTTATGACCTCTCTTTCTCGCTCTGCAATTAAAAAACTCCGCAATGTCACTTATTTGATCCACTAACAATAAGAATTGATATAAGCAGGTAAAAGATAATTTTGCTGAAGATATTTATGTAGCTTTTGGTATTACTCGTAACAAAAATGTGGAAAAATTCTTGGAACACCCAAAACTTTATATCAAGCTACTATGCACGGTTCGTGTTAAATCTGAGCCCAAAGCAACAAATACAAATTTAATCAGGGAATGAGTATCAATAATATAGAAATAAATGCTATTAAATATGAATTAATCAGTAATGCTACTATACTAAAGCACACTAAAAGCCCTATTCAAAATGTTAAAACTATACTGATTTGTGGTTCATTATTTCTGGCCAGAGATTTCTGCCATGGAAAATGATCAAGCTTTTTAAAATTTATATCAATTAGTACTATATTTTTCTCTGAAGGAAGCTATATTATAACTATGGGCAACATAATCGTAAAAAAATTCGGTGGAACTTCGTTAACTGATCTAACCAGAGTTGCAAATTTAATAAAAAAAGATGTTGATAATGGTTGTAGCGTAGTTGTTATTGTTTCTGCCGTTGCAGGGCTTACCGACCAAATGGTTTTTCAGGCTAGACAAATTTCAAACTTAAGCCACAAACAAGAACTATCAGAATATGACGTTATGCTTTCAGCAGGGGAGCAAATTTCTTGTGGCCTATTGGCGATCACTCTCCTATCTATCGGAGTAAATGCCCAATCTTGGCTTGCCTGGCAGTTACCAATTATAACTGACGATTCTTATTCCGAGTCTAAAATAAAAACAATAAAGATCGATCATTTGGAAAGATCTTTTGCTGAAGGTTACACTGTGGCGATCATCGCCGGTTTTCAGGGCACATATAATAATAGAATCACTACCTTTGGAAGAGGAGGTTCTGATATATCAGCAGTTGCCCTGGCAGTAGTTTTTGGTGCCAAAGTTTGTGAGATTTTCACTGATATCGATGGAATATATACGGCTGATCCAAAAATTGTCCCAAAAGCACGCAAACTTAAATCCATCTCTTACGATGAAATGTTGGAGATGTCATCATCAGGTGCTAAAATATTGCATAACCGTTCAGTACAACTTGCAATGAAACATAACATTAAAGTACAAGTACTATCCACTTTTAAAGAGATAGAAGGCACTGCAGTATTACATGAAAATGATGTACTAGAGAAACACACAATTACCGGAATAACTTATAGCACTAATGAAGCTCTTGTAACTTTTACCAACCTTGCAAATAATTTGCACACTCTAAAAGATATGGCATTGGCAAACATTAAAATCGATATGATACATGGATCAAGCATTGTAATTTCCGAGTTCGATATTGACTTAATGAAAAGGTTGCTAAACGAGAATAAAGATTATGTTATAAACAATAATGCAGCTAAAATTTCAATAATTGGTATTGGTGTTATGTCTGTGATGTGCCATACACTCAAGGTCTTGAGTGAAAAAAAGATAGAAATACTTGCGATTACAGCATCCGAAACCAAAATCAGTATCATCGTTCAAAGGGAATGTGCCGAAGCTCTAGTTAGGGATCTACATACTGAGCTAGTGTGTACAGAAAGTGGCTGATCTTATGTCTTAATCCTCCCTTTCTAATATTTCATAGAGAAAGGCAAATATCCTATTCAGTAAAAGCAGAAAGAAACCATGAATGGTTAAAAAGCCTACTTTTCATCGTTGGTAAACCTTATTCTATATACAGGGTAAAGATTTCAAACATAAGGAAGTTGAATATTTGCGCAAAATAGTGTATAATTAATAATGTTTTTTAAGTGAATTTCTTATAGGTTTTTCTGAGTTTCTAGACCAAAAAAACAATTTTGCATTTCTGGAGCATCTTTGCACTGAGAAAAACAAGGATATTCTCATTCATTTTCTCAATGATATTGTAGATTAAACCGGTAAAGCTAAATAGAGGGTGTGTAAGCTTTCTAATATCAATTCTCACTATTAGTAGATCAAATAAGTGGCATTGCAGAGTTGTTTAATCGTAGAGTGAGAAAGAGGGGTAATAGGTTTGCACAAAGTGCTTTCAAGCAAAGCAATTGTATTATAAGCT
>NZ_WQMO01000038.1 GCF_013366805.1 Wolbachia endosymbiont of Litomosoides brasiliensis | reverse complement strand
CCTTTCTTGTCACGGATTATGCTAGTTAGTATAAGTTAAAAAATTTAAAGGTACCTAAAGTATCGAAGTTACAACCCACCACATACTCACCTGAGCTCAATCTTATGAGAGACTTTGGTTATATATAAAACAGAGCATTTTGTATAATAAAATCTATAGTACAATTGCTTTGCTTGAGGCGCTTTGTGCGAATTTATTACCTCTCTTTTTCACTCTGCAATGTAACTTATGATCTATTAATAATGAAAATTGATATCAGCATGGCTTCTTTTGCATTATTGTCTATCTGTTCTTTTTGCAATAGGAATTAGTGCTGAAAACCAAGTTTGCTGCGTGGTTCTGATAGTGTCAAAAGAAAATAAACAGCTATTATTTTTTTAGTAACCAAGTAAAATAGAACAAAAGATTACGAGGAAGCTTTGAAAAATAGGATAAAAAAAATGATAATTTCAGGAAAGGAAGTATGGCCAATCATCGAGGGTGGTAAAGGTATTGCAATTAGTAATGGGAGATCAAGCGGAGCATTTGCAGCAGCAGGTGCTGTTGGGACGTTTTCCGGTGCAAATGCTAAGCTTATTGATGATAACGGTGAGTTAGTACCATTGGTTTACAAAGGTAAAACAAGAAATGAAAAACATGAGGAATTGATTGAATATAGTATCGGGGCTGGAATTAGTCAGGCGAGAATAGCAAATGAAATATCAAAAGGTCGTGGAAGAGTACATATGAATGTGCTTTGGGAGATGGGTGCAGCAGAACGTGTACTTCATGGTATATTAGAAAAAGCAAAGGGCTTAGTTCATGGTATTACCTGCGGTGCCGGTATGCCTTACAGGCTTGGAGAGATTGCAGCCAAGTATCAGGTTTATTATTATCCTATTATTTCATCGGTACGTGCTTTTAAAGCATTGTGGAAGCGTGCTTACCAAAAAATATCTTCTTTTTTACTTGGTGGAGTGGTATATGAGGATCCGTGGCTTGCTGGAGGGCATAACGGATTAAGTAATAGTGAAGATCCAGAGTTACCACAAACTCCATTTGAGAGAGTTGTAGAACTTAGGTCCTTTATGAACGAGATTGGTCTTTCAGAAACACCAATTGTTATGGCAGGGGGAGTGTGGCATTTGAAAGATTGGGAACATTGGTTTGACAACCTACAAATTGGACCAATAGCTTTTCAATTTGGCACTCGCCCGCTTTTAACGAAAGAAAGCCCAATTTCTGCAGAGTGGAAAAAGAAGCTGTTAACTTTGGAAGAAGGTGATGTATTTTTGAATAAATTCAGTCCAACAGGGTTTTACTCATCTGCAGTAAGAAATAATTTTATACGTGAGTTACAGGAACGGAATTCACGTCAAATAAAATTTTCAGAAAATGCCAACGAAGAGTTCGATAGTGAATTTGTAATTGGTGCAAGAGGCAGAAAGATTTACCTTGCTTCAAAAGACAAGGAACTGGCAGATGTATGGACTAAGGCAGGATATACAGAAGCAATGAGAACTCCAGACACAACTGTTATTTTTGTAACGCCAGACAAATTTGCAGAGGTTAGACAAGATCAAATCAATTGCATGGGGTGTTTAAGTCATTGTTTATTTAGTAATTGGAAAGATCATGGTAATCATTCAACTGGGCGAAAGCCAGATCCGCGAAGTTTTTGCATACAAAAGACACTGCAAAATATTATACATGACGGTAATGTTGAAAATGAGCTCATGTTTTCTGGGCACAATGTGTACAGATTTAAGCAAGATCCGTTTTACAAAAATGGCTACATACCGACAGTAAAGGAGCTGGTGAAGAGAATATTGACAGGGCATTAAGTTGTCCTCATCTTGTCTTGATAAGAGAGCATTAAGAGCATTAATTTATTGTAATAAATGTTTATTAATTTAACCTTAATTTGGAGAAATGTCTATATCAGCGGGTAAGAGTGTTTTGGAAAGGCGTACGTTGTGGCCTATCAAGAAGTCTGGTGATAACAGTAACATTATGGGGTTTTTACAATTTTGTGATGTACAAAATGCCTCAGATTAGAATGAGAAAAATTTTGAAAGGTTATATAAAGGATTTGTATGCTCGGATTTAAATAGTAGACGGAACAGGGGAAGTGATCAGTGTAATGAAAAAAGTGGCGGACAATTCTACTACACATATACATGTACATGTACACAATATGAAGTTGAGATTTTTGGAATTATTTACCATTCAATATTATATTGATTCTTTACTTGGTGGTCACACTACAGTTATCTATGGCAATACCGCTAGCCAAACAAAGAGAATAGGGAAAAGGTCTTAGAAGACAGTAGAAAATTGTTAGCTTTAGGTACAATAGCTATAATAGTGTCTTTCTACACAAGTATGTGCTTTTGGTACTATAGTAGCAAAAAAGTGGCAAGAAAAGGTAGATTAGCTAGATAATAAACTTAAAATATTTAGAAATATTTAGTTTGTAGTTATACCAATTCCTATTATACAAGGAACTGATAGACAATAATGGAAAAGGAGCCTTACTGAAGTAAGTAAAAAGCAATGTTTAATGATGTTGGAATCAATAATTGTTAGGTGAAAAAGTTGTGGAATTAACAAAAGAAACGCTGAAGAAAGTGTAAAATAATGTATATGTTGCAAAAAAACTAAACGCTGTAATTGCAACAAAAAGCACAGTATAACAGCTGTAGCAAAAACATGTTGCATTTCAAGGGCAGAATTCCTTCAACGTTGTAGAAAAACCAGATTGGATCAGAATCAATTTGAATAAGTTGAAGTATAGGTACAAGAGAACCCTAATATTACCGTTAAAGAAATGAGAATGAGAATAAGAATCCAAGAAAAATTTAGCTTGAATATCAGCAAGTCTACAGCACACCGCAATATGCAAAAA
>NZ_WQMO01000037.1 GCF_013366805.1 Wolbachia endosymbiont of Litomosoides brasiliensis | reverse complement strand
CTTACCAATAGTCTCATTAAGTTTTTTTTACTTTTCCTATTTGCCTTGTCTTGTTCATTGTGAATTGATCTTGGCATAATATATGAAAACTTCATTTTTTGCATATTACGATGTACTGTGGACTTGCTGACATTTAAGTCAAATTTTTCCTTGATTCTTGTTCTCATTTCTTTAATGGTAATATTAGGGTTTTCTTATATCCATACTTCAACTTGTTCAAATTGACTTTGATTTAATCTGGTTCTTCTACGATGTTGAAGTAGAGCAGACAATTTTTCTTCTCTTCCAAGTTTTGGGTGCTTTATCCATGCAGTTAGTGCTGTATTGAAATGCAACTTATTTTTGCTAAGGCTGTTATATGTGCTTTTTTGTTGTAATTACAGCATTTAGTTTTTTGTAACATATGCGTTATTTTGCACTTTCTTCAGCATTTCTTTTGTTAATTCCATGACTTTTTCATTCGATGATTTTAATTTTAACGCCATTTAAACTTCGCTATTTTGCTTACCTCAGTAAGGCTTATTTTCTATTATTATCTATCTGTTACTTGTACGGCGGGAATTAGTGTTAGTTTCATCATTACTGCTGTGCATATTTTATTTATTAATTTCTTAAGATTAAAGGTAGAGTAGTTTTTCGGATTGTTGATGATATTTAAGATTTTACTATAATATAAAGTTTGAGCTAGCGTTTCCGAGATGAATAAAGAGCTACTAAATGAAATACCTTTACTTGAGGATAGGGCTGTTTCTGAAATTGAGAGTGCTTTTTCTTTGCAAGATTTGAAAAAAGTTAGACTGTCATATTTGGGAAAAAAGGGCTTAATTAAAGCTTGCTTTGATGACTTAAAAAAGGTGGAAGGTGCAGAAGAAAAGCATGATTTAGGTGCAGTTATCAATGTTTTGCGTAATAAGCTAGATCAGCTTATAATGAATAAAGAAAATATACTAAAGGCTGAAGAGGTTAACTTAAAATTGCAAAACGAAGCAGTTGATATTACGTTGCCTGTTAGACCAGAAAAAATTGGCAGGGTTCATCCATTGAGTAAAGTCATAAATGAAGTGAAGCTCATTTTTGCACATATGGGCTTCAGAGCAGTCGATGGTCCTGACATTGAAGACGAGTTTCATGTATTTGATGCGCTGAATACTCCAAGTCATCATCCTGCGCGAGAGGAGCAAGATACCTTCTACTTAAAGAACAAAATAAACGACAAGAGGATGGTGCTGCGCACTCATACCTCATCTGTACAGATCAGAACCATGAAAAAAGCAAAAACTCTCCCAATTAAAATAGTAGCTGCCGGCAGGGTGTACAGAAATGACTTTGATGCAACTCACACTCCTATGTTCCATCAGATGGAAGGATTATATGTTAATGAAAATGTCAATATGGGCCAGTTAAAATTTACTATTCATCACTTCCTCAATAAGTTTTTTGGAGACAAAGGGCTAAAGATACGTTTTCGTAATAGTTTTTTCCCTTTTACTGAGCCTTCCGCGGAAGTGGACATAAGTTATAAAGGGAGTAAATGGATAGAAGTACTTGGATGTGGTATAGTACACCCAAATGTTTTTCAAAATGTTGGAATAGATCATACTAAATATAGCGGTTTTGCGTTTGGTATTGGCATAGAAAGGCTTGCAATGCTGAAATATCAAATTAGTGACTTAAGGAGCTTTTACGGTAATAGAATTAGCTGGCTTAATCATTATGGCTTTCATTTTTCATCTTTAATTTTTCATCTTTAAGATAAGTGATAAATAAAGCTTACACGTTTATTATACTTGCTGCCGGGCATGGCAAGCGAATGAATTCTAGTTTGCCTAAAGTTCTGCATAAAATAGGCAACTTTTCTATGCTTCAGCATATCATTTGCAATGCGAGACAGTTAAATCCTGAAAATATAGCTGTTGTAGTAGATTTGCCTTTGATTGAAAGATTGGGGTGTCTTGAGGGTATACAATTAATTACACAAGAATCAACACTTGGCACGGGAGATGCGGTCAGGACTGTGGTGAGAAATATGAAAGAATTACCAGATTCTAGCATAGTTGTTGTGCAGTATGGAGATACTCCACTTATAAAAAGCAGCACAATAACTAAGATGGTTAATTGCTTAGAAGGCAAGGCTCTGGTTTGTCTTGGTTTTAAGACCAGCAACAAAGAATACGGTAGGTTAATTATTGAGAATGGTTCCTTGAGAGAAATTGTAGAGGCACAAAATGGTGAAAATAGTAGTGAAAAGTTTCTTGCTAATGCTGGAATAATGGTTGCATATGCAAAGAATCTGCATGAATTAGTGGAAAAAATAGGGTGTAATGGCTCAACTTGTGAGTATTACTTAACCGATATAGTTTCCATTGCAGTAAAAAGTGATTTAAGTGTCGGCTGCGTTACCACTGATGAAGAAGAGGCAACCGGCGTAAATAGCAGAAGTGATCTTGCAAAAGCTGAGTTTTATTTTCAAGAAAACAAGAGAAAATTTTTTACTAATTCTGGAGTAACACTTGTCGCTCCAGAAACTGTTTTCTTTTCCCTTGATACACAAATTGATATAGATTCGATTATTTACCCATACGTTTTTTTTGGCCCTGGAGTAAAAATAGGGTCTGGTGCTAGAATCGGTCCATTTACCAAATGTGAGGACACAACAATTGGCAATGGTGCAATTGTGGGAAACTTTGTCGAAGCAAAAGCAAGTGATATAGGTACAAATACTAAAATAAAGCACTTAAGTTACATAGGAAATACCAAGGTAGGGCCGGGTAGCAACATAGGTGCAGGTGCTGTTGTTTGTAATTACGATGGGAAAAAGAAACATAGAACGAATATAGGGAGTAATTGCTTTGTTGGTGCTAATAGCTCATTGATTGCGCCACTTAATGTTCATAATGAATCTGTCATTGCGGCTGGTAGTATTATAGTGAAGGATGTGCCAAAGAAAAGACTTGTAATAACGAGAAGAAAGCAAATGGTTAAGAAAATAAAGTAATTTAATCTTGCTCGGGAATATTCAAAAAAGTGTGCCAAACTGGAAAGTGAAAAGGTGATAGAAGCGAAAAATGAAGGTTTAATAAATTGAATCGAAAAATATATAACAGGACTTGTTGGGTTGGTAGATTATGAAGAACTATAAACAAATATCCTGTTGTCTATAAGAAGAGGCAGGCCATTGACTAGGAGGGATGGGTATTAATACCAATTCTTACTGTACAAGGATGGATAGACAACAATGGAAAAGGAGCTATGAACGCATATGTGCAAAGAAACTAAATGCTGTAATTACAGCAAAAAAGCACAGTATAACAGCCGTAACAAAAGTATGTTGTATTTCAAGAATAGCATTGGCTATATGGATAAAACACCTGAAATTTCGAAGAGAAGGAAAATTGTTTACTCCCTTCAATGTTGTGGGAAAATTAGGTTGAATCAGGCTCAATTTGAATGAGTTGAAGTATTGATACAAGAAAACCCTAATATTACCATTAAAAAAATAAGAGTAAGAATTCAAGAAAAACTTAGCTTCAGTGTTAGTAAGTCTATAATACACCGTAATATGCAAAAATGAAGTTTTCGTATATTATGCCAAGATCAATTTACAATGAACAAGACAAAGTAGACAGGAAAAGTTAAAAAAACTTAATGAGACTGTTAGTAAA
>NZ_WQMO01000036.1 GCF_013366805.1 Wolbachia endosymbiont of Litomosoides brasiliensis | reverse complement strand
AAAGTAAAATTGGGTAGAAAAATTTTTTATCTCTACAGTACAGTTAATCCTAAGAATATGGAGAGAGTTCTAGTTGTTTATTTGCACCGAATGTCAACACTAATTGTATGAATATGTTTCTTGAATAAATGTTGCAATATTTTAGAACACGAGAAGTCTTTTACTTACCACCATACTCACTTGAGCTCAACCCTACTGAGAGACTTTAGTTATATATAAAACAGAACATTTTGCATAACAAAGTCTATAATACAATTGCTTTGCTTGAGAGCGCTTTGTGCAAATTTATCATCTCTCTTTCTCACTCTGCAATTAAACAACTATATAATTTCACTTATTTGACCCACTAACAATTAGAATCAGTATTATATACCCAATACACTGCCAAAAACTATGCAAGAGATCTAATGTTACAGGAACAGGTCTACCATAATAAGAACTCTTGTATGATTTACAATGTTGCACTAAACCATAGAAATAAAATAACAAGTTAACAAAGAATGCCTATAATTTTAACTTGGCAATTAGCCCTACTTATCTATAGAAATTAATATTAAAACACATGTACTATCTAAGAAGTATGATTATTCGGACACTTCTGAATTTACCATTCTGCACCACTGGTCTTCATTCAAAATTCCTACACCTAATTCCACTGCTCTTTTATATTTGGTTCCCGGTTTTTCTCCTGCAACTAGGTAGTCAATTTTAGCAGAAAGATTTGAGCTGACTTTTGCTCCCAGAGTTTTAGCTCTTACTTTTGCCTCTTCTCTACTCATAGTAAGTAGTTTACCAGTAAACACTATGACTTTATTATTCAAAACAGAATCACCAGAGTTGGAGTTAACAGAAAGGATTTGAAGATAATCAGCAAGATCCTTCAACGTTTTGATGTTATGTTCTTTAGAAAAAAAAGATTTCAAAGACTCAACCACTTTTTCTCCTATGCCATCTATACCTACCAGCTCATCACTAAAGGATCTAGCTGTTTTCCTCTCTATACCATCCGCACCCATCTCAGTATCTTTTGATAACAGTTTTATCATCGAACTATACCAATTAGTATAAGAAACATAATAATTTGCAAGTAGTTCTGCTGCAACTCGGCCAACAAATCTAATACCCAAAGAAAATATAAACCTATCTAGAGTTACTATCCTTCTGTTTTGTATAGCATTTAACAAATTAGCTATTGACTTCTCGCCCCAATCAGGCTGTTCTTCTAGATTAAATTTATCTAACTTTCTTTCTAAGTTAAAAATATCAGGAATTTGCTTTATCAGACCAAGGTCATAAAAAAACTTTATCTGCTTTTCACCAAGGCCAACAATATCAAATGCATCCTTCGATACAAAGTGCTTTAGTTTTCCTATTATTTGAGCTTTACAGGTTAATTCCTCGGAGCACCTTATTGCCGCTCCTTCAGTCTGTACTCTACCACCGCACTCAGGGCATACCTTGGGAAATACAAATTTAGGTGCATCTGCATGACGAAAACCTTTATTATCCACTTTAACAATTTGAGGAATCACGTCGCCCGCTCTTTTGATTGTTACAATATCTCCTTCTCTTATGTCTTTACGTTTTATTTCATCTTGGTTATGTAAACTTGCCTTGCTTACTAGCACTCCACCGATATTGACTGGCACTAAATCTGCAACCGGAGCTAATACTCCTGTTCTACCCACCTGTATAAATATTTTGTTTAACTTTGTCTTTGCATAAACTGCAGAAAACTTGTACGCAAGTGCTGAACGCGGTGCTTTGTGAGTAATTCCCAGACGACTTTGTAGCACCAAATTATTTACTTTATAGACTACTCCATCAATATCATAACCCAAATTATAGCGGCAATAATAAACTTCATTATAAAACTCTAGCATTCTGTCCAGATCGCTCGTTAAGAACCGCTGCTCATTTACGAAAAAACCAAGTGCCTCAAGTCTATGTAGTACTTCACTTTGACTTTTCTCTTCTCCACCAATCAAAGAATAAGCAAAATACTTCAACGGTCTACCTGCTGTAATGCTTGCATCTAATTGCTTTAAAGAACCAGCAGCTGCATTTCGAGGATTAGCAAATTTATTATCTTTATTTAATTCTAAAAAGTCACTGTTATTGATGTATATTTCACCTCTTACTTCTAACCTACCTTGCACACCTTGCAAAAATCTGGGAAAGCCTTTTATTGTTGCAACATTGCGCGTGACATCTTCTCCTACAAAACCATCGCCTCGAGTTGCAGCCTTGACAAATCTTCCATCCTCATAAACTGCAGAAAACGACAATCCATCAATCTTTGGCTCACAGAACACCTCTATTTCTTCTTCAATTAAAAATCTCTTTATTCTAGACAAAAACCGCTTTACACCTTGTTCATCATAAGCACTCTCAAGAGAGAGCATAGGTTCTTGATGTCTTACCTTAGAAAATCTCTCATCAGGTGCAGCACCAACACCATCTTGTGTTGCACACGTTCCTAGAAGTTGGGCTTCCATTTTAACCAACCTTCGCTTCAGCTTATCATACTCAGCATCAGTGATTTCTGGTTTGTTTTTTTGGTAATACAAAACATCATGATAATTGATCCGATCTCGCAGTCTAGTAAGCTCTTCTATCATCTTTTTTAAATCAGCTATGCTTAAATTATACCAATATAATGCCATATTAGTTTTATCGTCAAGTCGCAAATTTTCCTCAATTCAGCGTACGGTACTCGATAAAGCACTGAGAAATAACAAAAGAAGTTGTAGATAGTTAAACAATTTAAGAGTAATGTATTTATTTGCAATCGATAACCGGAATTATTTATCATAACTTTAGAGCTATACAAAATTTTACATGATAATATTAACAACAAATGACGATGGTGTCGAAAGTGAAGGAATAAAATTACTTAAAGAGGTTGCACGAAATTTTTCATCGGAAATCTGGACAGTGGCACCAGATACTGATAGAAGCGGAGCAGCAAGATCTCTTGATTATCCAGTAAAGCAGTCTATTAGAATAAACCAACACAGTGAAAGGGAGTTCAGTGTGTCTGGCACCCCTGCAGATTGTGTAATCATCGCACTAAATAAGATTATGGATAAAAAGCCAGACTTAATATTATCTGGAGTAAATATTGGATCAAATGTTGGAGACGATGTTTGTTATTCAGGAACAATCGGCGCTGTAATGGAAGGTGCTGCAAGATCCATACCTTCTATCGCGCTAAGTCAAGCATACCATGGTGGAATAAACTGGCATAACACAAAGGCTTTTGCCCCAAAGGTCATCGCTAAATTAGTGAAGGTTGGCTGGCCTAAAAATATAGCGATGAGCATAAATTTTTCTGCTATAGAAAAAGTAAAAGGAATAGAATTTGCTGAACAAGGTGAATATAACATTGATGGGGACTTAACTTTCACTGAAAATTCAGATGGTTCTTTAAGTTTAAATTGGTCTCGAGAACATTCAGGTAGCGGTAGTGTGGGCAAAATCAAAGAAGGATTTATTACCATTACACCAATAAAATTAGATTTTACAGATTATGATACACTGAATGCTATGAAAAATTCTTATGCAAAAGAATTTTCTTCCATAGTTAATTGAAAAAACATTTGTAAATCTTTTATCAGTTGAATAATACGCAGTAACTAGACATAATAGCTTCTAAACTTGGAAGAGAAGAAAAATTATTCACTCCTCCTCAACGCCGTGGAAGAACTAGATTGAATCAGAGTCAATTTGAACAAGTTGAAGTATGGATACAAAAAATCCTAATATTACCATTAAAGAATGGGAACAGGAATCAAGG
>NZ_WQMO01000035.1 GCF_013366805.1 Wolbachia endosymbiont of Litomosoides brasiliensis | reverse complement strand
TTTTGCATATTATGGTGTACTGTAAATTTTCTAACATTCAAGCCAAATTTTTCCTGGATTCTTATCCTAATTTCTTTAAATGATAATGTTAGAGTTTTCTTGTATCTATGCTTCAACTTATTCAAATTGACTCTGATCCAATCTAGTTCTTTTATGACGTTAAAGGAGAGTAAACAATTTTTCTTCTCTTCAAATTTTAGGTGTTTTGTTTATGGAGTTAGTACTGTTCTTGAAATGCAACATATTTTTGCTACGGCTGTTATACTGTGCTTTTTCACTGCAATTATAGCATTTGGTTTTTTTGCACATATGCATTATTTTGTATTTTCTTCAGCATTTCTTTTGCTGATTCCATGACTTTTTCATCCAATAATTTTGATTCAATGCCATTGAACCCTTGCTATTTTGCTTACTCAGTATGGCTTCTTTTTCATTAGTTGTCTATCCATTCTTTATACAGTGGGAATTTGTATTAGCTGCATTTTAAATGCAACTAATTGGGGCTGTAGATATTTAAGAAATTTACTAAGAGGAGAAAAAGGGTCAAAAAACTACAGAGTAACTAGTTGCTACTCTTTGATTCTAAAAATTTGATGTTGGGTGATGTCTTAAACGCTTTATAAACGCGTTTTAGCTTATATAGGTCAACTTGGGGGGAGATTTTATGAAGACGTGCGGTGCATATGGTGCAAAGAATTAAACAACGATATGCTAAATACAAGGTCTTTTTTTTAATCTGCATTGGAAGCTTATATAAAATAAGCCCATAGCAAGAGGGCTAGCGAGGTGTGTCAAGTATTTTTTGCATTTCTATGAGCTGCTTGAAAACACCTGCCAGTCTCTCAAATCACAATGTTTGTGTAGTTGTTCCCCAGTTATCACTGATTTTTACCTCTACTTTAAGTGGTATAGAAATTTTTACTACATTTTCCATTACATCCTTCATAAGTTTTACCGTTTCTTGTACTTTTTCATCCTCTACTTCAATTAGTAGCTCATCATGAACTTGGAGAATTATTTTGCCTGCTTTTAACCGATCAAAAAGCTGAATCATTGCACATTTTATTATATCAGCGGCAGTTCCTTGCAGTGGTGCGTTTATTGCCGCTCTTTCCGCAAATTGTCTTAGATAAGGAGTTGTGTTATTTATGTCTTTTATAAAGCATCTTCTGCCAAACAAAGTTTCTATATAACCATGCTGTCTCGCGATAGACACTGCTTTTTCTATATAGACCTTTATTTCTGGGTAACAGGAGAAGTAGTAATCGATGTATTCAGCAGCTTCCTTAATGGTGATTCCAAGATGTTTTGCAAGGTCAAATGGGCTGATTCCATATATACTTCCAAAGTTAATAGATTTTGCTTTGCGCCTTAATTGTTTATTAATTTCTATGCCTTTTTGTACCCCAAGAACTTGCTCTGCAGTAATGTTGTGAATATCCTTTCCATTTGCAAAAGCTTCTTTAAACGCTGCAACATTTGCAACATGTGCTAGGAGTCTCAGTTCTATCTGTGAGTAATCAGCAGAAATTATCTTATATCCCTTTGGCGCAATAAATGCCTGTCTAATAAGATTTCCTTCTTCGCTCCTGATAGGGATGTTCTGCAAATTAGGGTTGCTTGAATTGAGTCTTCCAGTTACAGTTGTTGAGAAATTTGTGTGTATTCTGCCATCAAACAGGTCAACTTGCTTTATTAGTGCGTCAGTGTAGGTACCTTTTAATTTACTTAAGTGTCGCCAATCTAAAATTTTGCTTGCAATTTCAACTCCTTCTATTTCAAGTTTCTCTAGTGCTGCGGAGTTTGTGCTATACGGCCCAGATTTCAACTTTTTTTTCTTATTGAGCTCCATCTTATTAAACAGAACATTGCTTAATTGTTTTGGCGAAGCAATATTAAACTTTTCTCCTGCCAAATCGTATATGTCGTTTTCAAGTACAGCGATTAGCTGTTGGAATCTATTAGACAATTCCTGTAGTTTCTGAATATTTAGTAATATTCCGTTTTTTTCTATGTTGAGTATTACTTTTGTAAGCGGCTTATCGAAGCGCTCGTAAATTGTAAAAAGCTTTTCCTGAAATAGCCTTTGTTTCAGCTTTTTATGAATTGCTATTAAAGTTTTTGCTGAAAAAGTCTCTATATTTTTACTCAAATTATGTGCGATTATGTTTGGAATGCTATGGTCGTGTTTTCCTGTGTCGAGGCTGTATGACATTATCATCAAATCGTCAACTGAGCCCAGTGCTTTTTCTATTGTAGGAATGGTTTTTTTGATTTCTCTGATATCATGTATTACTTTAAGTATCCCCTTTGAAAGTAGAGTTGAATTAATTATGATAAGTGCATCTTGTAAATAGTTTTGAGCTATGTAAAAAACGTTATCTTCATTGTAAGATAAGGAGATTTTACTAAGTACGTTGTTTTCAAAATGGCAATAAATTGCGATTTTGTCTTCGTATCTGCAGTGCTCCAAAAATTTTTCTAATGCTTCATTACTATATTCTGTTCTCTCTTTTGTATTTGGTTCATTATAAGAAAAAAGCTTTTCTACTTTGCCTATCAAGGAATTTAATTCATACTTCTTTAAAAAGGATAACAATTTTTCCATGTTTGGAGAGAGAACCTTATATTTTGCGGCACCGTATTGAAGATCAACTTTCTTGCATAGTGATAAAAGTTTTCTTGAAATTAACGCTTTTTCTTTATGCTCGGTGAGGATATTACGTATCCTTGTTTGCTTGATGTTATTGATGTTTTCTATGGTGTTGTTCAACGAATCAAATTCATCCAGCAATTTAGCTGCAGTCTTTAGGCCTATTCCTGGAACGCCAGGAATGTTGTCGGATGTGTCTCCAGTTAGAGAAAATAAATCAAGAAGCTTATTTGAATTTACGCCAAATTTTTCTATTACTTGTTTTTCATCTATGTATATGTTTTTGATAGGATCAAATATTAAAACGTTGTAATTCAAGAGCTGAAACAAATCTTTATCTGGTGAAACTATTACTATTTTAAAATCTTGGTGGTTGGCATATTTTGTAGTTAGTGTTGCAATTATATCATCTGCTTCATAGCCTTCAATCTCTTCATGACTAAGATTAAGAGCTTCTATTGCTTCCCTCAGTATTGCAAACTGTGGAATTAAATCCTCAGGAGGAACTACTCTATTTGCTTTATACTCAGGGTATAAATCGTGTCTGAAATTTTTTTTACCGGAGTCAAGTACTATGGTTAAGTAGTCTGAATGGGCGATATACTTTAAAACCATATTCAGAAATCCATATACAGCACCTATTGGCATGCCGGTTGTGGTAGTTAAATAATGCAAAACGTAATAAGCTCTGAAAAGAAAACTGTAACCATCGATAATTGTGAAAGTTTTTTTTTGCATTGTAGAGATATTTATGTGTGCCCTTGATAGTCCATTATTTAGCTGCAGAAATCAAGTCTTTGTTTTCTTGCTTTGTAAATAGCTTGGAGAATTTTGCGCCCAAATAGCATTTACACATAGTTAATAATTATCGTTTAAAGTTGAGTTATACTAAAAAGTTGAAACTCAAAATGAGTAAAAAGAAAGAAGGAAAGCCTGAAGGAGGCTAAATCAGCTAGCGGAATTGTAAAGACTATTAGTGGTCCGGTTATTTTTGATTTTACTTCAATAAAAAGTGAAGTAGCACCAGTAAAAATTAGGCCAAAGACTAGGAATAATCAAGCCTCTAAAATAGAGTAAAGCTCACGCTTTCTCAACTTTCGACTCCAGCTTAACGAGTGACAGCGAAGCGTTTGATACAAGTTCTATATCAAGTAAAAGTGAAATATCATCTAACTTGGAGCCAGCGGCCTCAAAAAAGTTGAGGTAAACGATGATACATCGCAGCAACAATTGCAAAATTCAGGTCAGCAAAAATTTGCTGGAATTGGAAAAGGTGGTAGGAGAGTTCTTATACCAATCCTCATTGTTAGTGGGCCAAATAAACGACGTTGCAGAGTTATTTAATTGCGGAGTGAAAGAGAGAGATAATAAATTTGCACAAAGCGCTCTCAAGCAAAGCAC
>NZ_WQMO01000034.1 GCF_013366805.1 Wolbachia endosymbiont of Litomosoides brasiliensis | reverse complement strand
TAGTTTTTTTTGTACCATGCTTTAACCAGTTCAAATTGGCTCTAATTCAATCTAGTTTTTTTACGACGTCAAGGGGGAGCAAATAATTTTTCCTTTCTTCCAAATTTTAGGCGCTTTATCCATGCAGCCAGTGGTGTTTTTGAATACAACATATTCTTCTACAGCTGCTATACTGTGTTTTTTTGCTACAATTACAGCACCTAGTTTTTTTGCAACATACGCATTATTTTACACTTTCTTTAGCATTTCTTTTGTTGATTCCACGATTTCTTCATCCAATAATTTTGATTTCAACACCAGTTAACTCTCGCCATTTTACTTACTTCAGCATAGCTTCTTTCCATTATTGCCTATCCGTTCCTTGTATAGTGGGAACTGGTACAAGTTTTAAGCACCGCAATTTAGCTGCTTTTAAACTGCAAATAACTTTCACTTTAATATTGAAGAAATTTACTAAATAAAAAAGGCAAAAGAACCATAGTGGGTAACTAGTTATTTGCATTCAACTTTCAAACACAGTGTCTTTATTATTCTAATGCTTAACAAGCGTAACTCAGTTGTTTTTAAGCTGCAATTAATCTCAACTACAGCATTAAGGAAACTACTAACAAAAAAAAGACAAAAGAAACTACGCGACAGCTAATTATTTACTATTACTTTACCAGTTGCATTTTTTAAATATTTTTAAGCACTTAGCAAGACAACTCACAGCACTAGTTGGTAATACAGATAACATGTAAAAAATATTAAGGTACACATAGTACAAAAAATTAAAGATGAGGCACCAGGTGCGTTAAGCTTTTCTGTCGCTTAATCTGTACAGAAAAGATAAATAACTAGCTTTAGTACTATGCAAGGAAGATAGCGAAGTTTGTCAAGAGATTTTTGCATTTCCATGAGCTGTGCAAATGATGCCCTCCTTGTAGCCTTGCATTCGTTTAATTTTCCATAATGGTTAAAATTAGTAGAAAGTCACTGCAAGTTCATGTATTTATAGGCTATAATAATTGAAGGTATGCGGTGTATGGACGATTTTATAAGAGTTAAGGGTGCAAGAGAGCATAATTTGCAAGGTGTAGATGTCAATATACCAAAAAATAAGCTAGTTGTTGTAACTGGGCTAAGTGGCTCTGGCAAATCTAGCCTTGCGTTTGACACAATTTATGCAGAAGGCCAGCGTAGATATGTTGAAAGCCTGTCAGCTTACGCGCGTCAATTTCTTAACATTCAAGACAAACCAGATGTTGAATCGATTACAGGCCTCTCTCCTGCAATATCCATTAATCAGAAGTCAATTTCAAAAAATCCAAGATCAACAGTTGGAACTATTACTGAAATTTACGATTACTTGCGCTTAATGTATGCACGAATAGGAGTACCTTATTCGCCTACAACAGGACTACCAATAACAAAGCAAACTATATCTCAAATTGCAGATACTATAATGGCGTTGCCTTTAGAAACTAAAATATATATACTTGCCCCCATTGTGCGAGGCAGAAAAGGAGAACATCTTAAAGAGATATTAGAAATAAAAAAGCAAGGCTACGTGAGGTTAAAAATAGATGGTGAGATACATAATATAGATGATTTACCTAAGCTCGATGAAAATAAGAAACACGATATTTCCGTTGTTGCAGATAGGATATTGGTATCAGACGATATAGGAAACCGACTGCCCAGCAGTATAGAATCAGCATTGAGGCTTGGCCACGGTTTAATGTACGCAAAAATAATGAGCTTGCCTGATAATCACAGTTCTGAGTATAAAAATGGTCAAATTTTAACTTTCTCAGAAAATTTTGCATGTCCGGAATCTGGCTTCACTCTTGAGGAAGTGGAACCAAGATTATTCTCTTTTAACAGTCCCTACGGTGCGTGTTATTCATGTAACGGGCTTGGCAAAAAGCTGGATATTGACATAAAGCTGATAGTGCCAGATGAAACGCTTTCAATATCTGAAGGTGCTTTAAGGCCAATGGGATCAATGTCTCGTCAAGTGCATGCAAGCTATGGATTACTAAAAAATGTAATCCTATCACTGGCTAAAAATCGCAAATTCAGCCTTGATATTCCGTGGAAGAACATAGATCAAGATGTAAAAGATGTAATACTTTTTGGTTCTAAAGAAATGAAGTTTCAAGGTTTGGTAGGCACCTTGAAAAACCAGATAGATTATGATGAAACGCTTATTGAACGATATTGCTCTGTCACTAACTGCAAGGAGTGTGTTGGTTTTAGAATAAGAAAAGAAGCCCTAACAGTGAAGATTGATGGTAGACATATAGGTGAAATATCTAGGCTCAGTATAGATGAATTCCTTAAATGGTTTAAGAATTTACCGAGTAATCTTACAGAACAACAGAAGCAAATCTCAAATAAAATATTAAATGAAATAATCAAGAGGCTAACTTTTTTAAAGAACGTAGGGTTGAGTTATCTTACACTTGATCGTGAATCTAGCACTCTCTCTGGCGGTGAGAGTCAAAGAATCAGGCTTGCTTCACAAATTGGTTCAGGGCTAACAGGTGTTCTATATGTGCTTGATGAACCATCAATAGGCCTTCATCAATGCGATAATGATAGATTAATTGCCACACTTAAAAACTTGAGAGATATGGGAAACACCGTGATCGTTGTTGAGCATGATGAAGATACAATAATGGCTGCTGACTATGCAATTGATATTGGTCCTGGAGCTGGTGTAAATGGAGGGAAAATTGTTGCAGAAGGGACACCAGATCAGGTGCAAAGGAGCCCAAAAAGCATAACAGGGCAATATTTGAGTGGGAAGAGAATAATCTCAATTCCAAAAAGAAGAAAGCGAGCAACTCAATACATAAAAGTGATAAATGCGTGTGAGAATAATTTAAAAAATATAGATGTTGAGTTTCCTATAGGGAACCTTATTTGTGTAACTGGGATATCAGGTGGGGGAAAATCAAGTTTAGTTATAGAAACGCTATATAAATATTTAGCACGTAAAATGTATGGTTCATCTGCGAAGTATGGTCAATGTGATAAGATTGAAGGTCTTGAATATATAGATAAAATTATAGAAATAGACCAATCGCCAATTGGCAGAACTCCAGCATCGAATCCAGCAACATATGTCGGCATTTTCACTCATGTAAGAAATTGGTTTGCAGGTCTCCCAGAGTCAAAAGCACGAGGTTATAACATAGGCAGATTTTCGTTTAACACCAAGGGAGGAAGGTGTGAAGCATGCAAAGGTGATGGACATTTAAGAGTAGAAATGCATTTTTTACCGGACGTTTATGTGAAATGTGAGCAGTGTAAAGGTCAGCGATATAATCGAGAAACGCTAGAAGTTACTTACGAAGGAAAATCAGTTTCTGACGTACTTGACATGACAATAGATCAAGCGTGTGATTTTTTTAAAAACCTTTCAATGGTAAAAGAAAAATTGATCTCTTTGCAGGAAGTGGGGCTTGGTTATATAAAACTTGGACAGCCGTCAACAACATTGTCTGGAGGCGAAGCACAACGGATAAAACTCTCCAGAGAACTGTCAAAAAGGTCTACTGGGAGAACATTATACATTCTTGATGAACCAACGACAGGATTGCATTTTGAGGATGTAAATAATTTACTGAAGATACTCCATAAGTTAGTCGATCTAGGAAATACTGTTATAGTCATCGAACACAACTTACATGTTATAAAAACTGCGGATTATATAATAGACATCGGCCCAGAGGGCGGGATGAAAGGCGGGAAAGTAGTTGCCACAGGAACTCCAGAAGAAATAATAGATATACCAGAAAGTGTTACTGGTAAATATCTTAAGCCATATCTGTTAAAGTCAATCAAGGTATAAAGTTGTTATAGTAACTAGGTATGTAATACCAATTCTCATTATACAAGAAACGGATAGACAGCAATGGAAAAGAAGCCATGCTGAAGTAAGTAAAATAGTAAAGTTTAACGGCATTGAAATCAAAATTATTGGATGAAAAAGTCGTAGAATCAGCAAAAGAAACGTTGAAGAGAGTGCGAAATAACGCATATGTCACAAAAAAACTAAATCCTATAATTGTAGCAAAAAAGCACAGTATAATAGCCGTAATAAAAATATGTTGCATTTCAAAAAACAGCATTGACTGCATGGATAAATCACCTAAAATTTGAAAGAGAAGAAAAATCTTTTGCTGCTCTAACTTCATAGAAAAACCAGATTGAATCAGAGTTAATTTGGATAAGTTGAAGTATGGATACAAGAAAACCCT
>NZ_WQMO01000033.1 GCF_013366805.1 Wolbachia endosymbiont of Litomosoides brasiliensis | reverse complement strand
AGTTTTTCTACAATACTGAGGGGAGACCAAACAGCTTTTCTTCCTCTTTCAAATCTTAGGTATTTCATCCATGCAGTCAATGCTGTTCCTGAAATGCAACACATTTTTGCTGCGGCTGTTATACTGTGCTTTTTTGCTACAATTACAGCACTTAGTTTTTGCAGATATGCGTTTTTCCATTATTGTCTATCCGTTCCTTATATAGTGAAAATTAGCATAAGACACTGGCGCTAAATACACCTAACAGGTTGCTCTTGCTAATAAATATTTCCAACTTCTCAGTGAGCCCATTTTTTACCCTTGCGAGCACTTCATTTTTAGTCATAATTTCCCCTTTAACATAACTAATCATTACATATCTTAGTAAAAAAGTCATAACCTCAGCGCTTTGTATAACCACTGTTTAAGATATAGACATAATGTTCCGCAGCAGTTCAGATAGTTTTGCTTTACTTGAAAACCAACTTACCGCATTATATTTGTAGAGTATCGCTGCATTAGGACGTGTTACAACTACTAACCTTACTTGCTATTATCATTTCAGTTGTATTTTTTAGTCATTTGGGTTCAGTAGAAGAGAAACCCTTTTTGTACTCAATAGAGCTTAAGCATCAAAGAAATTTTACCGTTTATAAAGAAACAACTGTTCCTTTATGGCCATTTACACTACCTGCACTGCTTTTTAACTTTTATGTTCTCGCCTGTGGACTTGTATTTAGCATAGTAGCATCTGTTTTGCTACTCAAAAAGAGCAAAGAGTTCTTACGCAAAATGTCAGATTTAACTCTATTTGTTCTGAAAGCGCTCTTGACACCGGTTATTTTAATACTTGTATTTCAGCTTGCTCCAAAAATGAAGCATAATCAGATTCTATCTGTAATATTTAAAGATTGCTCAATAAATTTTTGTGATTATCATATCTGCAACTACTTTCATATTCTTCGTCTTATATGGACGCAAATTCATTCAGGATCACGAGCTGAACACTAGCATAAGTAATATGATAACAGCACCTAATTATTGCAATGAGCACAATGTCTAGTAATGCAACTATGCCACTTATTTTCGAAGGGAACAAAAAAAATGCAAAGCAACCTGATCTGACATTATCTGTTGTACTAATAACCGCTGGCTTTCACCCAGTAAGTGATTGTTTTTTTATTATAATATTATCAATGCTCTCGTTAATCACAGCATTATATGTAGTGTTTTACCCAATAATAACTTCAGCAAACGTAGCAAACGTTATGGGTAATAGTGCCTTTACTATAATGTTCACAAAACTCTATGATAAATTTAAGCAATGTCTATTCTAGCAATTGATACCGTAGGTGCTGGTAGCTCAATAGCAATCGTTGAGCACGATAGTAATTGTTTTGTAGAACACAATTCCACCAGCAATAGTCATGCAGAATCGTTTTTTCAAATTTTGAACACTCTGTTCAATAAGTGCAACTATAACTATAATAAGTTAGGCCATTTGGCAGTAGTAACTGGACCGGGAAGTTTCACTGGAATTAGAGTTGGTATATCGGCTGCGAAAGGTCTAAATCTCGCTACGAATAAGCCACTATACGGAGTTAATGCATTAGAGGTTCAAGCATACGTAATATCTTTGCTTCGTGCAAATAACAAAAAAAACATCAGAGCTATAATCAAAAATTCTCAGGGATTTTATACGCAGTTATTTGATTGCAATTTATTGCCATTATCAGATCCAATTGTAGCGCATGGCGCCCAGTGTCTAAGCACTGGAACATCAGGCAATAACTGCATTACATATATGGACTGCAATCTACCAAAATTAGATGCTAGCCATGCAGGATTATTAGTCCATTACAGACTAAAAAATAAACAAAAATTAAATGAAGTCAAAGCTCTATATTTAAATGAGCTTCAGTATATGAAATTGTTATAGATCATCCTTTTGCATAAATGCAATCAATCTGGCTAAGTTTGTGCATCTGACCTGTTATTTTTTCGGCTACTTCTTTTATACCCATATTCGAGTTTTCTATTTCTATAGCATTTGGTGGTATAAATGAATTATGAGTCCTAAAGTTCTCTATAATGCTGCCTATATTAGTGGCTTTCTTATTTTCCCTTTGCCTTTTTAATTGAATGCGCTTTTGTAATGTAAGTAAGTCACACCTCAGTACTATAGGAAGAATTTTTGTGTTCATCCTTTTACTAAGCTCTACTACTGAATTATACATCTTTATGTCGTGGTCATTATTTTTCATCAGCTCATCAATGAATATATAATTTTTCGAGTGAATTGGGTAAGCCTCTATTGCCTGGAGCATAATTTGTGCAATGTTATATATTCTATCTTGTACTTCTTCAGGGATATGATCATGCTCAAAAACATTATCATATATGGAGCAAACTTGAGTATTGTTGGAAAAGTTGCTGTTCACAATCAATGCATCTATCATATTGGACAATTCTATTGCTGTAGAGAGCTTGCCACTTCCTGAAAAGCCAATAATATATACGAAAAACCCTGTTATCCGTTTCTTTATATTAACGTTTATCATACTACTTATATGTTAAAATTTATATCTATAATAACATGAAATTTAAGCTTTAAAACATTTGAAATATTATATAGAAAATTATTTTTATGGTTAAGATATTATGCAATTTAAGAGCATAAATTCTATACAGGCTTCATAAATTATGTAGCATTAGCACATGCCTATCAGTACACATTTAGGGGATTAAAAGTCGTTTTATATCTATCCATCTAGTATACGCTTTAACGAAGTAAATGAAAATTCATTAATGAAAGCATCATCTAGTAGAAGTGTAATTGATGGTAAAGAGTATCAATATAATAGAACTGGTTATATAATCCATGATTTTACTTATCAAGTAAGGAAGAACATTCAAGCAATCTTTTACTTGTATATGCCTTCTATTGTCTATAGTAGCAGTTTCCTCTCTCAAAATGGATACTCCTATTAAGTTAACGGCATACATTTTTATAAAAAGATATCTTACCATGATTATCACCCACTTGCACTTGATGATGCAAAAGGAAAGAGATTAGAGATTAATGACAACTTGAAAGAAAATTTGTGATGTTAATGGGTAATCATGGACCTATAACGTGTGGTTGGACTATATAAAAAGTAATGTTTTATACGTATCACTTAGAGTAAGTATACAAAATTCAATGTTTAGCGTTAGCGATAAAAGAATCTTTCATCTTTTGAAAGCAATCTTGGTGAGAGAGATTGGCACGCATGGACTAGGCTAACTACTAAAGGTAAGTTACAATAAACTCCTTTTTAATCCCAAATAAATTTATTAGTTTATTATATGTTTCTTTTCATGTATAAATTTATAGCAAGTTCGTACAATAAGGTTATTTTATGAGTAAGATTATAGAAATCAGAGCACCAAAAACTCTTGGTGGTGAATCAGTTACAGAAGGTATAATCAAAATAAAGAAAAGTATTGGCGAAGCAGTAAAAGTAGATGACTTAATCTTTGAAATTGAGACTGACAAAACAGCACTTGAACTAACTGCAGAAGCTTCAGGACAAATAACTGAATTTCTTGTAAGTGAAGATGATGTAATAAGCCCTGATCAATTGTTAGCAAAACTTTCCGTAGGAGAGATGAAGGAAGAGGTGAAGAAAGAAGATAAAAGTGAGAATCCTGCTAAAAGAAACGCTCCATCAGCTTGTAAAATTATGGAGGAAAATGCAATTAGTGCAGAAAGTATTAAAGGGACTGGCATGGGAAGCAGGATAACCAAAGCAGATGTGATAGACTGTATGAACAAAGCTAAACAGCCTACGATAAAACAATATGAATTACCAAAAAGTGTAGCAAGTGGGGAGCGGAGAGAAGAGCGAGTAAAAATAAGCAAAATAAGGCAAGTAATTGCTGCTCGTTTGAAAGCCTCACAAAATACTGCTGCAATACTGACCACGTTCAATGAAATCGACATGAAAAATGTCATGGATCTCAGGGCAAAGTATAAAGAAACCTTTGAAAAGAAATATGGAATAAAGCTTGGTTTCATGTCGTTCTTTATAAAGGCAGCAGTGCAAGCACTGGGAGAAATTCTTGAAATTAACGCTGAAATTTCAGGCGATGAAATCATATATAAACATTACTATGACATAGGTGTTGCCGTTGGTACTGACAAAGGTCTTGTTGTGCCAGTTATTCGGAGTGCCGATCAGATGTCATTCGCTGAAATTGAGCTAACTTTAGCTATTCTTGGTAAAAAAGCACGAGAAGGTAAGCTGCAAGTATCAGAAATGGAGGGTGCAACATTTACTATCTCAAACGGCGGAGTATACGGCTCGCTCCTTTCTACACCGATAATAAATCCTCCACAATCTGGAATACTTGGAATGCATTCTATACAAAACAGGCCAATTGCTGTGGGTAATTCAATTGAAATTAGACCTATGATGTACATTGCCCTCTCTTACGACCACAGAATAGTCGATGGCAAAGGAGCAGTAACTTTCCTCACCAAAATAAAAAATTATATAGAAGATCCAAATAGGCTAATTTTGAAGATATAGCTCAAGTGAGTTGTTGCTAACCTAGTAGTAGCAGTTTACAGATTATGGGGATGGATAAAGAACTAATACCAATTCCCACTGTACAAGGAATGGATAGACAATAATGGAAAAGAAGCTATGCTAAAGCAAGTAAAATAACAAGGTTTAAATGGCATCAAAATTATTGGATGAAAAAGTCGTGGAATCAGCAAAGGAAATGCTGAAGAAAGTGTGAAATACACATATGTGCAAAAAAACTAAGTGCTGTAATTGTAGCAAAAAAGCACAGTATAACAGCCGTAGCAAAAATGTGTTCATTTCAAGAACAGCATTGACTACATAGATAAAATACCTAAAATTTGAAAGAGGAAGAAAAGCTGTTTGGTCTCCCCTCAGTATTGTAGAAAAACC
>NZ_WQMO01000031.1 GCF_013366805.1 Wolbachia endosymbiont of Litomosoides brasiliensis | reverse complement strand
TTTTATAGGTATTTTTTCAACTTTTGATCTTTTTAATGGTAGTTTAGATAAATATTTATCCAGTAGTGTACTAACTTCTTCCTTTGTTGTGCAACCAACAACACTAATAACTATATTATCTTTAGCGAAATTACGCTTTACGTACGCTAAAACATCATCTCTAGTAATATTCATTATAGTGTCAAGAGTTCCATACTCACTTTTTGAGTAAGGATGTTTTTTAAACAACAACATACTCATTTTCTTTTCAGCAACAAAATAAGGATTTTTTTCAAGATTATTAAAATTAACTTTGGCTTTCTCAAGAGCTCTATTAAATCCTTCGTGGTCAACTTTAGGATACATTATAACATCTCCTAGTAACGAAACTGCATCCTCTAGATTCTCAGACAAAGTATTTAACAAAACCCTAAATGCTTCTAAATCAGCAATAAAATTTAAACTGATTCCTTTACCTTCAAGCCTTTTTGCAAAATCCTTGGCATCACTTTTTCCAGCTCCTTCTTGAATTGCAAGAGAAGTGAACCAAGTGAGTCCCTGTTTGTCTGCATTCTCATACGCGTAACCTGCATCTTTGAACGATATGTTCAATGAAACCTTTGGTAAATCACGGTTTTCAACGAATAAAAACTTAAACCCTTTCTTGGTAGTGACCTTTTCTATATTTAGGTTACTACTTGCTTGCAAATTAAAGCCTAGGCAGAAAAAAAATAAAAATACAAATTTACTTATCTTCATTGTTACCTCCTTATTGGTAGCAAACGACCAACTAACTTATCAGCAGAAAAGATGGTACGGATTTTACTATTCACATCTTCTAAATTAACATCATCAATTTTACTATATGAAATATCTATTTCATCAAGTGGAATACCAAGTGCTAGATGTGAGCCATAGAAAAATGCTATATTGGTTAAGCTCGATAGATTATCAAGCTGTGCTGCCTTGTACCTATACTTTGTGCTTTGCAACTCCTCATTCGTTATTCCTTCCGAGGCAAAGTGATTGATAGCACTATCTAGCTCTCTTTCAACGACATCTAAATTCACTCCGCTTTTTGGAGCTACCTCAATATCAATATAACCATCACTAAAAGTTAAACTATCATAATAAGCAGACACTGACACTGCCATACCTTTGCTTAGAACCAAATCTTTATATAGTTTACTAGATTTGCCACTCCCTAAAATGTTAACTGCCAAATCAACAGCAGAAGTTTCACTTACATGCTTAAATAAAGGAACACGATAACGAAAATATAATACTGGTTCTTTTACCTCATTGCTTTCTAAAGTTACTGATAAACTTGCATTGTGTACTGGATCCTGATTTGGGTAATATCTAATTACTGGCTTGGCTTTAATTTCTCCATATTTTTCTTTTGCTAATTTCACCACTGCATCAAACTCCACATCACCAACAACCAGCAGCATTGCATTGTTTGGGTGATAATAGTTATCATGAAATCTCGTTATATCATCCTGATTGTAAGTTTTAATATCGCTTTCCCAGCCAATAACAGGCCTGCCATAGCCAGTACGGTAAAATGCACTATTCATTTCTTCCCATAATAAATTGCTAGGACGATTTTCAAATCTCATCTTTCTTTCTTCCAGCACGATGTTTTTTTCCCTATCTATTTTGTCTTGAGTAACATTAAAGTTGCCCATTCTATCTGCTTCGACTTCCATTGCCAGTGGTAAATCTTTTTTGAGGATCAATTCATAGTAAATAGTATATTCCTTAGTCGTGCCCGCATTAAATTGAGCCCCGATGCTACTCATAGTAGATTCTATGTCTTTAAACTTTCCTGTAGTTTCAAACATTAAATGTTCAAAATAGTGAGCCAATCCTGTTTTACCAATCAAATCATCCATTCCTCCAACTTTATATATTACTGCATGCAGGACAGCAGGAATTCGATGATTAGGAACGACATAAACATCTAATCCATTGCTGAGTTTAACATGCTTTACGTTGTGTTCTACACTTTCAGCTTTCAGAGCAATTAGATAAACGAAAAAAAATACAAGTAATATAAAAAAACTAAAGAACTTATTAAGCATTATTCTTATCTAATATAATTGAACTCAAAACAATGATTTTATTCCTCATTTCACTGAGAAACAAGTCTATCATATATGTACCATTTATATAATAATGTAAACATTCCGCAAGCTATATATAAATCTGCCAAATTGAAAGCTGGCCAGTACCAATTACCAATATGAAAATATATGAAGTCATATACAGCTCCCCAGTAGATCCTATCAACTACATTTCCGATTGCTCCACCAATCATCAAAGAAAAACCAAGACAAGTTAATCTATCATTAGACTTATAAACCAAGTATATAAGTACACTAACTATTAGTGTTGAGAACGCTGAAAAAAAGAGATCGTTATATGGTAAGGCGCTGAACATTCCAAAACTAATGCCTGAGTTCCATACTTCAACTAGTTTTATAAAGCTGGAAACTTCAATTGACTCTCCCTCATCAATCAATGAATTTATGTAAAGCTTGCTCACCTGATCTGTTAATATCACAATAAGTATAATAATCAAGCATAGTTTTTTCATAAGTCTGTCCCCAACCGATAAGCTTCAAATATATCATGATTTATCTGTTTTGCTAATTCGTCAACACCAAGGAACCTCTTTTCCGATCTTATGAATTTTAAAAGCTGTATATTAACCTTACGATCATACGCGTCTTCATTAAAATTGAATATGTGCATTTCTACTATGGGCTTTTTTAAATCCTTAAACGTAGGCCTCATACCAATGTTTACTACTCCGTATAACCAATTTGGAACGCTGTTAGGGAATGAGCCTTTTGTAAAGCCTTCTGTTATTCCATTCCTTTGACACTGAGATCTATAAATTCTAGCACCACGTAGTGGAATAACATCTAAGGAGGTAAATGCCACTTTGGCATAATATGTGCCAAACTTAGGTTTTATCATACGATCTTCTATCGGAATATTTATAGTTGGAAATCCTATTTTTCTACCTCTAAGTGCACCTTTCATTACAGTACCAGAAACTTGATAGGGCCTGCCAAGCAACTTATTAGCAATTTCTATTTCGCCTTTTTGCATGTGCTCTCTAATTGAAGAAGAAGAGCAAATTTCTCCACCAACTGTTAATAGTTCTAATTCAGTCAAGGAATATCCATATGTTTCAGAAAATTTCCTTAAGGTTAATGTATTGCCCAACCGTTTATGACCAAAAGTACAACTTTCTCCGACAATTATGTGTTTAGTGTTATACCTATCTATCAAAATCTTGCTGATGAAGTCATCACAGCTGATCTGAGAAAAACCTTTATTGAAATTAATAATATATAAGTAATCTATACCATAGCTGCTGATTAGTTCCTTTTTTTGTTCTTGATTTATTAATTTAAAGTTATTCCTATTAAATAAAACAGTTGATGGATGAGGCTCAAAAGTTAAGATTGCGGAGGGTAATCCTCTTTCTTGTGCTATTTTCTTTAGAGTAGAAATTGCTAACTCATGTCCTAAGTGAATGCCATCGAAGTTTCCGAAGGTTAATGCTACGTTATTTTCTGTTCCTTGCTCGTAATCATAAATAATTTTCATACAATTTGATATTTTATATGTTTCCTATTATTATTATAATAACTGTATTTTATAAACTAGGGAGGTAAATTGTGAATGCTAACAGAAAGGTCGTTATATATATAAAGCAGTATTGTCCATTCTGCAAAAAAGCAAAGGAATTACTGGATGAAAAAGGTGTAAAATATGAAGAAATTGGCGTGCTTGAAAAGCCAGATTTGTTCAATGACATAAAGTCAAAATATAATGTTAGAACAGTTCCGCAAATTTTTATTGTTGATGAAAACGGCAATTATGTACACCATATTGCTGGATATGACAAATTGATAGACCTTGAAAGGGAAGGAAAGTTAGATGATATGTTAAGTACCAATTATGATAAAACTGATGTAACAACTTATACAAGCAGCAGTAATGAGTATGAAGAATGTGTAGTACCACATGACGATTTTATGTGATTTTTCTTGCTTTTACTGTTGTGTAACGCACAAATGAAGAATTAGCATACTTGCTTAAATAAATTTTAATGGATTAAAAATACAATTCGTTTAGTGAGTTTTTCTAGTGAGAAAAAATGACAAAAAATATTTCAATTGTTAGCAGGAACTTAATTACTATTGAACTAGTTGACGAACAGGATTTGGGGAATTTTATTAAAATTTTCACGGTGCTTGATAAGCATGTAGCAGCCAAAACTCTTTTTACAGAGGAAGTAAGGATAGAGTATAAACAAGGGGTTGTTGATTTACTAAAAAGTTCAGGCTTCACGTACCATGACGTTGAAAATGTATTGCACCATTTGAGTAAACACGGGATGAAGGTGTCAAACAGCGTTATATCGCGCACTCTTCTTTCTGCATGCAATCATGCACTTAAGTCTAAGGGCATAGCGTTTTCATTTTTTAGTGACTCTCCACAGTTCAACATTAGAGTGAATAAAAACACTTTCATCATGACTCCCATGAGCGAAGAAAATTTGGAACTAAATTCACGAAATAGTAAAACGTTAACAGAGCTGTTAAAGAACGAAAAAAGTACGTATGATTGCGTGATAAAAGAGAATACTATTAACATAATAGTAAATTCTGAAATACATCAAACAATAAATTTGATCGTAAAATCACTGGTACAGTCTTGCCTCTTAGCAAAAGAGGAAGAAGTAAAACTAAAAGAGCAACTGAGACAACTTGCTTTTAAGGATCAAGCTTTTGTTGAGTATTCCAGTATCAAAACCATCAATAGATATCCACAAAATCATCCTTTGAGAAAGTATGAAAATATTACTAAGGATATAGAAGACATTTTATGTAACTTTATAGCCACTGAGAACAGCAAGGTTGCTGTAGAGCAACTAAACAGGCTTAATTTAGAAGTTTCCCCTGACACTCCAAGAATCATTACTAAAACTATAGATAAACTTGTCAAGTTCCACTGAGATAATACAAACTGATGTCTGTATATATCTGTTTTTTCAAAAAAATAAGTACTCAAATTTAAGTACTTATTTCAATTCACAATTTAAGTCTGCACCAGTAGAATTTACATGGGAAACCAAAAAAAATTAAATGTTTAAAATATTGAGGATAATTTTTATCTTTTTAAAAACTAATCACATGCTGCATTTAGCTTTTGCGCAAAACATCCCTAGCCTTCCTTATCTGGACGGACCAACATCAATTCCCATTGTACAAAGAACGTATAGACAATAATAGAAAAGGGCCATATTTAGTAGTATGGCAAAATAGCGTGGTTTAAATAGCATTAAAATCAAAATTATTGGATGAAAAAGCCGTGGAATCAAAAGAAACGCTGAAGAAAGTGCAAAATGCATATATGTAAAAGAACTAAATGCTGTAATTGCAGCAAAAAAGCACAATATAACAGCTGTAGCAAAAATATGTTCATTTCAAAAACAGCATTGATTACATGAATAAAGCACCTAAAATTTGAAAGAGGAGAAGAACTGTAACATTACCATTAAAGATAAGAATCAAGAAGAAATTTAGCTTGAATGTCAAAAGTCTACAGTAATATGTAAAAAATGAAGTTCTCGTATATTACGATTACGCTAAGGCCAATTCATAATGAACAAGATAAAGGTAGACAGGAAGAGTTAAAAAAAATTAATGAGGCTATTGATAATACAAATTACCACTATTAGTGAGTCAAATAAGCGACATCGCAGAGTTGTTTAATTGCAGAGCAAGAAAGAGGGCCAATAAATTAACACAAAGCGCTCTCAAGCAAAGCAATCGTATTATAGGCTTTATTACGCAAGATGCTTTGTTTTATATACAACCAAAGTCTTTCAATGGGATTGAACTCGGGTGAACATGGTAATAGGAATATAGTTTTGATATCCTTAAGTACCTTTAAACTTTTTGACTTACGTCAACTAGCACAATCAATGG
>NZ_WQMO01000030.1 GCF_013366805.1 Wolbachia endosymbiont of Litomosoides brasiliensis | reverse complement strand
TTTACTTACTTCAGTCAGCATGGCTTCTTTTCTCCATTATTGCCTATCCGTTCCTTGTATAATGGAAATTGATGCTAGAACACAGGTTAAAGTAAAATTAGGTAGATAAAAATTCTATCTCTACAGCGCAGTTAATCCTAAAAATAGAAAGAGCCCTAGCTTATTTGCACCGAATGTTAACACCGATTGTATAAATATATTTCTTGAACAAACATCACAATATTTAAGAACACGAGAAGCCTTTCTTGTATGGATTGTGCCAGTTAGTATAAGCTTAAAACTATGGAGACAATAGGTTCAGCGTGTTAAGAGCATTAGCAAGACGAGATTTTAATTGGTTTGCATATCTACCCCAGTCTTGTATTTCCTTTTTTGCAACACCTGAGCAAACTGCAGCTTTTGCAACGGCAGGAGATACTATAGAAACTAGTCTTGGGTCAAATGGAGTAGGTATTATGTATTCACGTCCATAGCTCATCTTACGACCGCCATAGGCTGCAGATATTTCGTCAGGTGCTGGCTCACGAGCAAGCTTTGCTATTGCAGCTGCAGCTGCAATTTTCATTTCATTGTTTATCATCATTGCATGTACATCAAGTGCTCCTCTAAATATATAAGGAAACCCCATCACGTTATTAACCTGGTTATTGTAATCTGATCTCCCAGTTGCAATTATTGCGTCTGGCCTCACAGATTTTGCAAGTTCAGGTCTTACTTCTGGGTCAGGGTTGGCAAGAGCAAAAATGATTGGGTTTTGACCCATATTCTTTAACATCTCTTCATTTAATACATCCTTTGCAGACAGCCCGATGAACACATCAGCGTCTTTTATTGCGTCAAGTAGAGAACGTTCTTTAGTGTCAGTTGCGTATTTTTCCTTCCACTCATTCATGTCTTCATTTCTACCTTTATATATTACTCCTTGTTTGTCACACAGCACTATATTTTTAGCACCCATAAACTTGAGCATTTCTAAACATGCAATACCGGCCGCTCCAGCGCCATTCATGATAATTTTTACATCCTCTAATTTCTTTTCAGCAATATCAAGAGCATTTTCTATGCCAGCTGCAACAACCACTGCAGTTCCATGTTGGTCATCGTGAAACACTGGAATGTCCATCAATTCATTCAGACGTTTTTCTATTATAAAACAATCTGGTGATCTTATATCCTCTAAATTTATTCCTCCCCAACTTGGCCCAAGATATCTTACTGCATTGATAAAATCTTCTATATTTTCTGTATCGACTTCTATATCAACTGCATCAATGTCAGCGAAGCGCTTAAATAGCACAGCCTTGCCTTCCATGACGGGTTTTGAGGCAAGAGGACCAATATTACCAAGCCCAAGTACTGCAGTGCCGTTTGAAATAACAGCAACATAGTTACTTTTTGCCGTATAATTACAGACCACGTCAGGATTTTTAGCTATTTCAAGGCATGGAGCTGCAACTCCAGGAGAATAGGCAAGTGACAAGTCGTACTGAGTAGATAAAGACTTTGTTGGTAAGGTAGATATTTTACCAGGATTGCCACCTCTGCTATGATACTTAAGTGCATCTTGTCTTGTTGTACTATCTAAATCATCATTCATCACTACATCCCCATATTTTGAGCTCATGGCCAGTAAATCTTTAAGTATATTAAGTTTTTATAAATGTTCAATTGCAAACTATTAACTTGTGAATTGTACTCTACTTCTGTATAAGCTTATCATGCTGGATTAAAATTGCACTACATGTTTAAGAAAAACCTACCTAATTCACTTACAATTTTCCGTGCACTTACAATACCAGCAATAATATTGAGTTTTTATATAGAAAATAAATATGCAAACTCGATAACAATATCAATCTTCATATTTGCATGCATTACAGATTTTTTTGATGGTTACCTAGCGCGTACGTGGAAAGTCCAGTCAAAATTTGGCAGGCTATTTGATCCAATTGCTGATAAATTAATAGTGGTTTCAACAATAATGATGCTAGCTTATAAGCACAAGATCAATGATTATACGATAGTGCCATCAGTTGTCATCGTTTGTCGGGAAATATTAGTTTCGGGTTTACGGGAGTTTCTAATAGCTAAGAATGTTAGCTTACCTGTAAGTAAAGCTGGAAAAATCAAAACACTTTTACAGATGGTTGCTGTAGTGGCACTAATAATGAACGACTACGAAGCAGCTCAATATATGGGTGCAATTTGTTTGTGGATCGCAGCTGTTATGACTGTGTGGTCAGGCTATAGCTATACCTTAGCTGGCATTAAACAGATTGATTAAGCTTCTCGGGAATTAATTAATAGACAAAGTAGTTTAATATTTTAATAGCATTGACTGAATAATTAAAATCCTGTATAATATATTAGTTCATAGATCAATAGGATTTGTATGACTAGTAACTTTGGAACTAAACTTTCTGCTAAAGATTTTTTTCGAGATTTCTGGCCAACACCAACAGTTGATGAAGAAGTTAAAAAAGAGAGGCTTGAACAAGAGTTATTAGTACTAAAAGAGGAAGCAGAAAAAAGGAAGAAACTGGAGCTATCAACGTTGAAAGGAGAAGAAGCAGAAAAAGAAAAGAAGTTAGAACAAGAACTATTAACACTAAAGAAAAGGGAGTTATATAGGCAATATGTATCATTAGTTACAATGATTCCATTTACGTTACTCATGGCTATTGAGCTAGAAAAAATATGTAGCGATCAGGTATTATTCAGTGTGATAAGTGTTGGACTATGCAATACTTTGCTGCCTTTTTCAGTTCTATTTCTTATTTGTACGCTATATCTAATTTACAATAATAGAAAGATGACACAAAAAGAACGAGAGTTAGAAAATATTAAAAATGGAAGAGAAGTAGAAAAGAAAAAGTACAAACGTCTTGATACAGGTCAGTACTTGGCTTATATCGAGACAATATCAGCTGTGTTGGTCATTGTGAGTCAGATAATGGATAAAGTATTGCCATTTGAAGAGGCAGAGGGAACGCTTTTTTTCATAGCCAGTATACTTTCTTTTGCTGTAGCTTCTCACAATTATAAAAAAGAAAACAAGGAAAGGGAAACAGAGAAACTTAGCCATGGTGAGAAACTCAGTAGAAATAATAGCGATATACCCATAGCTGGGTTAATGCTTGCTGGTTCTTCTGTCATGTTAATAAGAAGGACAATGTTAATAACATTGGCATCATCATTAAGTCCTATTGTTGGACCTGCTTTAGGCTTAGCAGCTATTGCTCTTTTAGTAGTAGGAAGCGGGCTTATTGCACATTCTTATAAGAGAGAGTTGAAAAATGTGATGAAAGTCAGTGAAAAAGATATGACAGGCGCCGGTGTGATCAACGTATGTGATGGAATATTCATAGTAAATGAGGTCATTCCAGTGTGTAATGCTGTTATATCAGCATGGTATAGATCTCGCTAACAAGCAGCGGCTATTAGTAGATCTCAAGTGCATTGAGTTTGTTACTGTTCTATCTGCACAGGCTGAAGACAAATAAATGGCTTCAGTTCTATAATCTACTTGAACCTTGGTTTATCAAATAACAATGTCCGTACAATTGTGTTCCGAACCAAGAAATGCCGCTTTAACTTTATAATAACTCCAGAAATTTGTTTATTTAGGTGATATTTAGTCTATACTTTATTTTAACCAAAGAAAATCTTTATGTATAAGACTTTAATCGTGTATTTTATTTTTTTAATTTGCCCCTTTATGCGATCATATGCGAGTGATGATGCTCATCTTGAGAAAAGTGAGACCAAGCTATATGAAGAAGCAGTTGAACTTTTTAACCAAAAAAAGTACAAACAAGCTATCAGAGCATTTCAAAAAGTTGAGGATCTGTACCCTTTTTCTTATTGGGCAATGAAAGCAAAATTGTTGTCTGGTGTTTCTCACCACAATATGGGCGACTATAGCGGTGCTGCAAGTGATATGGACGATTATATATATGCCTATCCAAGTGGTGAGGATTTACCGTACGTGTATTACTTAAGGGTGTTATTTTATTACATGCAAATTAATAAGGTACAACTTGGACAACAAACTGCATATAAGGCTCTGGAACTGGCTACAGAGTACATTAATCTTTTTCCAGACAGTAAATATATAGAAGAAATAAGGGAAAAAGTAAAACTAATCACGGAGCATATATTAGCGAAGGAATATTCTATCGGTAGGTTCTATTTTAGGCGTGGTGAATATTTAGCAGCAATTAAGCGTTTTCAAAATATAATAAGCAATAAGGATTCTAGCTATTTTCTTAGATCTGTTAACTATTTAATAGCAGCCTATTCAGCTCTTGGTCTTGATCTAGAAGCTTGGCAGTATGAAAGTCTATTAGCAGAGAATCTCAAAGGAAATACCGTGAAACAGCAAACTTGAAAATTTGCTTTAGCTTTCTCCAACTTCGATATATAATTCAGACTTTTAACTATTTGAATATGGCTGGTCATTCACAGTTTTCAAATATAAGACATCGGAAAGGTGTCCAGGATGCAAAGCGCTCTCAAAAATTTACAAAACTTATTAGAGAAATAACAGCTGCTGCAAAGCAAGGTCTACCTGATCCTGAACTCAACCCGCGTCTTCGCTCTGCCATATTTGCCGCACGCAAAGAAAATCTGCCAAAAGATAAGATAGAAACAGCAATAAAAAATGCAGTTGGTAATGTTGCCGGGGAAAATTATGAAGAAATACAGTATGAAGGCTATGGACCTTCTGGTACTGCAATCATTATTCATGTCCTGACGAACAATCGCAATCGAACTGTTTCCGAGGTGCGTTATATTTTTTCTCGCAAAGATGGAAGTTTGGGAGAAACAGGAAGTGTTAGTTATCTTTTTAATCATGTAGGCTTGATCGTTTACAAAGCAGAAGGTATAAATTTTGAAGATTTATTTAGTCGTGGAATCGAATTAGAAGTATTGAATGTTGAGAAAAATAACACAGAAGGACTATATGTTATAACCTGTGAAGTGAAAGATTTTGGCAAAGTACGCAATGCTTTCTATGCAAAGTTTGGAGAGCCAGAACTTGCTCGCCTTTCATGGCAGCCAAAGGACCTAATTAAAATTAGTGATAAAGAGTTGATCGATAAATTATCCGCATTAGTTGAAGAGCTGGAAGATAATGATGATGTGCAATACGTTGAAGGTAATTTTGCTTTTGCTGGTCTGCAACTTGAGTTATGAAACTAATCATACTTATACTACTTTTTATCTTACCATTACATACCACTAGAACATCAACAGATCTTCCGATGTCATTCTCAAGTGTAATCAGGAGAAAAGAGCCAGTGCCAAACAAACAACTGTATGAACATTGTGATATAAGAATAATTTCTACCAAGAGAGATGTCATTCCAGTGCCTAGACATCGGGATTCAGTAAATTCAATTACAAATGGGCACACCAAGCAGTTATGTAATAAAAACTGGGGTTCAGCATCACGTACTGGAATGACAGGAAAGGGTTTTAAGATGACAGAAAGCAACACAGGAAACTTAGTGCACGATAGAAAGTTGTTATTCATATCCAGTGACATAAAATCTTCTTTCCTTGCTGCAAGAATTGAACAAGGGTTAGCGCCAAATATAGCGATGGAATTAATTGAAATATATAAAGATCTCGGTGTTGATTTAAAAAAAGATATTATACCAGAAAGTAAATTAGAAGTTCTTTTTGGGAGATCGCTTAATAGTCAGGGGACTAAAGAGAAAATTTTATATACTTCATTGACAACAAACAAAAAGGTCATTAGCTTGTATCATTACAAATTACAAAACGGCAGAGAAGGGTATTTTAATAAAGAAGGAATAAGCTTAAAGGATGACGGCAAAGCTTTTATAAAGCCTTTAAATGGAGGGAATTATCGTATATCTTCACAATTTGGCAATAGAAAGCATCCTATTCGTGGTAAAATTGCTTTTCATAAAGGGATAGATTACGCGGCCAAACCTGGCACTCCCATATTTGCCACTGCAGAAGGTATAATAGAATACATAGGAAATAACAGAGGATACGGTAAGTACATCAAAATAAAACACAAGAATGGGTATTCAACCTGCTACGCGCACGTGAGTGGATTTAGTAGTGATGTGAAGCTAGGCTCTAGAGTAAGGCAAGGACAAGTTATCGCTTATGTTGGTAGCACTGGCGTTGCAACAGGACCACATTTACATTACGAAGTTATATACAACGGCAAACACGTTGATCCACTTACAATACCATATAAAAGCGAAATGAGGTTATTTGGTCATGAATTGAGGGAATTTAAACTATTTATAAGTAAAATAGATGAAACTCTCAATAGAGAGAGTTCAAGTGACAAAAAAGTTTAAGGATGATATAGGTAATAATATGATAAATGATAGAAAGTTGAGTCAACTCCGGGTTTTTCCTGTACTAATAGCGTTAGGATTAATTTTATCAGTACTTTTTGCAGCATATGATAGTGCAACTGCACTTGGAATTGCTACTATTTCAATGTTGGCCTTTTCTCAAGGGTTTTTCATTAATGACCCTAATGAAGCAAGAGTAATAGAATTTCTTGGTCACTACATCGGAACTTACTTTAAGCATGGGATATTTATCACACTTCCATTTTCAAACAAATATATCATTTCCCTGAAATTTCAAAATATCAGTACAGAAAAAATAAAAGTGAATGATGCAAATGGAAGTCCAATAGAGATTTCGGTAGTAATTGTTTGGAGAGTGAGCAGTCCTGCAAAAGCACATTACAATGTTAATAATTATCATGATTTTGTTTTTGTACAAAGTGACTCGGTAATTAGAGAATTGGCAAGCAATTATCCATATGACAGTGAAAGTGATGAGGAGTCTTTACGTAAAAATTCTAATAAAATCTCAAGTGAATTGCAGTCAATGTTACAGCAAAGATTAGACATTGCGGGAATTGAAATTACAGAAGCTAGGATATCATATTTAGCATATTCATCCGAGATTGCACAAGCAATGTTAAGGCGTCAACAAGCACGCGCTATCATCTCTGCAAGAAAACATATAGTGCAAAATACGATAGAAATTATCGAAGAAGTAATAGCTCATTTTGAAAAACATAAAAGCATACAATTGGATGAAAAACAGAAAGTTCAATTGATAAATAATTTACTAGTTGCCTTGCTCTCTGAGCAAGATGCACAACCAACGATTAGTTTGAATAGTAATTAATTACAAATGGTAATACTAATTCTCACTGTTAGTGGGTCAAACAAGTGATATTACAGAATTGTTTAATTATGGAGTGAGAAAGAGAAGCAACAAATTTGCACAAAGCGCTCTTAAGCAAAGATAAATTTTAGGCTTAAAACACCAACAGTCCCATGATAAGAGGGCTAGTAAAACCTGTTAGGCAATTTTTACATTTTCACATGAGCTGCGTGGTTGATCTATAAGACTAATAAAAATTCACATATATAGGAAAGATTGGTAATATTACCTAGAGAGAAATTATTATTATAATTATGCCAAAACGCACAGATATAGAATCTATACTAGTAATAGGGGCAGGTCCGATAATTATAGGTCAGGCATGCGAATTTGATTATTCCGGAACTCAGAGTTGCAAAGTGTTAAAGAACGAGGATTATAAGGTCATTTTGGTTAATTCTAATCCTGCGACTATAATGACGGATCCTGAGTTTTCTGATGCAACATATATTGAACCCATACTGCCTGAAATCATAGAAGAAATCATAATTAAAGAGAAGCCAGATGCAATATTACCAACAATGGGTGGGCAAACTGCTTTGAACTGTGCAATGAAACTTGCAGATGATAGAGTATTGGATAAATATAACGTAAAGCTAATTGGCGTAAATAGAGAAGCAATTAAAAAAGCGGAGGATAGAAAATTATTTCGCCAATCTATGGATAAAATAGGGCTAAAATACCCTAAAAGCATCATTATAAAAGATCAAGAACAAATAAGGGAAGCTCTCGACT
>NZ_WQMO01000029.1 GCF_013366805.1 Wolbachia endosymbiont of Litomosoides brasiliensis | reverse complement strand
CCTTGATTCCTGTTCCCATTCTTTAATGGTAATATTAGGATTTTTTGTATCCATACTTCAACTTGTTCAAATTGACTCTGATTCAATCTAGTTCTTCCACGACGTTGAGGGGGAGTGAATAATTTCTCTTCTCTTCCAAGTTTTAGTGTTTTATCCATGCAGTTAGTGCTGCTCTTGAAATACAACATATTTTTGCTACGGCTGTTATACTATGCTTTTTACTACAATTACAGCATTAATTTTTTTGCAACATATGCGCTATTTCGTACTTTCTTCAGCATTTCTTTTGCCAATTCCACGGCTTTTTTATCCAATAATTTTGATTTCAACACCATTTAAACCTTGCTATTTTACTTACTTCAGTATAACTTCTTTTCCACTATTGCCTACCCGTTCCTTATATAGTGGAAATTGGTATTAGAACACAGGTTAAAGTAAAATTGGGTAGAAAAATTTTTTATCTCTACAGTACAGTTAATCCTAAGAATATGGAGAGAGTTCTAGTTGTTTATTTGCACCGAATGTCAACACTGATTGTATAAATATATTTCTTGAACAAATGTTGCAATATTTTAGAACATGAGAAGTCTTTCTTGGCATGGATTGTGCTAGTTAGTATAAGTCAGAAAATTTAAAGTTACCTAAAAATATCGAGATCATATAACCACCATACTCACTTGAGCTCAACCCTATTGAGAGACTTTGGTTATATATAAAACAAAACATTTTGCGTAATGTTTTTGATGGCTGTTGTACTATGCTTTCTTGCTGCAATTACAGCATTTAAGTTTTTTTGCACATATGCGTTATTTCACACTTTCTTCAGCATTTTTTTTACTGATTTCACGACTTTTTTTTCATCCAATAATTTTAATACCATTAAACCTCGTTATTTTACTTACTTCAGTATGGCTTCTTTTCCATTGTTATTTGCCGTTTCTGTACAGTGGGAATTGGTACTCTATGCTAGAAATACCTATAATAACAGTGATTGGGGAAATTGTTAATTAGTTTATATGGGTTCTGCATTGTATAATGTGATAAAGCCTAGTATAAAACTTGAGAAAGTAGATGGTATAGAACATCTCCAAAAAGCTGCCAATTCTTGCTAAAACGTGGGTACTACTCTTCTTTTTTGTTATCTTTAAACTTTTCTTGATTAGCCATTGCTTTGCCAATCTCTTTTATTTTTAGTATCAACGACTCTGGTACATACATGTCAATTATGTCTTCTACTGTCGCAAATAAAGCCTGATAGGAATAAGAATTTATTATCCAATTAGGAAGTATATCTTCTACTTCTATTTTGGATTGCTCTTCTTTTTTGTCATGCACTGTGTAGCAATATAAATGCACAGCAAGGAATAGTATATAGGAGAGCAATATACCTCTGAGTACTCCAACAAAAATTCCAGTGGCTCTATCAATTAATCCAGACCTTATAGGTGATAATACGTACATTAGCCAGTTATTTACTATCATAAATATAAGATTGAATATAATGAATACAGAAATTGTAGAGAATATGTTCTGCATAGCTTTGGAGTTAAAATATTTACTATAGTTTATAGTGAAGAAATCATAATGATTTGCTGTAAGAAAGACTGATAAAAACAAAAATATTAGTGCACATAGTTCTTTTATAAAACCTCTAGTTATTGAGGTTATTACGCATACAATGATAATGAAGATAATAAGACAATCGAAAAGCATACTATAATGATTTTCAAAATATAATAATTGCAAACAACAAAATTGTAAAATTAATTCTATTTATACTGCATCAGCTGGTCTAAATACCGAGAAATTATGTCAACTTCTAAATTCAGATGATCATTTACTTTGTTATATTGGAAGGTTGTATTTTGCCATGTGTAGGGAATAATATTTACAGTAAACTCTCGACTCATGACTGAATTTACTGTGAGAGAGACTCCGTCTAGAGTCACAGATCCTTTTTTTGCAATGAATTTAATTAATTCCTGTGGGCATAATAGCTTAATTTCATAAGAACCAAAATTTTGATTAATTGTTAAAATTCTTACTATTTCATCCACATGACCCTGAACTAGGTGGCCATCAATCTTGTCACTTAATCTCATTGCTTTTTCTAGGTTTATTTTTTTTCCCACCTTCCATGCACTTAAGTTGGAAACCTTTATAGTTTCTTGAGATATTTGAATTGTAAATACATCATTAATTATGTCGACGACGGTTAGACACACGCCAGAGCAAGCTATTGAATCTCCTTTATGTGTAGAGAATAAATTTTGTGCCTTAATATGAAAGATTTGGTCGGAGTTGGAACAGATGGTAGTATTAATTATAGTCCCAATATTCGTAATAATCCCTTTAAACATATAGTGAAAATAAAATCATTTTATCGCAAAAAATCTTTTAGACAGCTCATTTCTATTTTTTTAAGCGCGAGAAAGAGGATCGTTTTTGCTTATCCGTTTAATAGGCTCTACTGAATATTCATACAGATTCTTGTTGTTATTGGGTTAATATGTGACATTGCAGAGTTGTTTAATTGCAAAGTGGTGCTAATCCCCGCTATCTAAGGAACAGATGACAATAATGGAAAAGAAGCTATACTAAGGTAAGTGAAATAGCGGGATTTAAGTGGTGTTGAAGTTGAAATTATTAGATAGAGAAGTCGTGGAATCAGTGAAAAAAATGCTGAAGAAAGTGCGAAAAACGCATATGTTAAAAAAATTAAATGTTGTAATTGTAACAAAAAAGCACAGTATAACAGCCTTAGCAAAAATATGTTGCATTTCAAGAACAGCAAACTGCATGGATAAAGCACTAAAACTTGGAAAAGAAAAAAAATTGTTTGCTCTCCCTCAACGTTGTAGAAAAACTAGATTTAATCAGAGTCAATTTGAACAAGTTGAGTATGGATACAAGAAAACCCTAATATATCATTAAAGAAATAAGAATAAGGATCTAGGAAAATTTTACTTGAATATCAATAAATCTACAGTACGCCGTAATATGCAAAAGATGAGGTTTTCATATATTACGCTAAGACCAATTTATAAGGTAGATAGGAAGAGTTTAGAAAAAATTTAATGAGACTATTGGTAAGTGTCCCAAACAAGAGTTATTTTTCTTTGATGAATTGCAGTTTGGCACGCATTTTGAAAGTTGAACACAGGTCGTTTGAAAAGGGCGTTAGAATGCAGATTGAAGTAAAATTAGATAGACAAGATTTTGATCTCTAAAGTGCAGTTAATACTAGGGATAGAAAGAATGCTAGCTTGTTTGCACCGGGTACGTCAATACTGATTGTATTAATATATTTCTTGAACAAATGTTACAATATTTAAGAGCACGAGAAGCATTTCTTGGCATGGGTTGTGCTAGTTGATATAAGTCAAAAAATTTAAAGTTACCTAAAAATATCGAGATTATATGCCTACCATCATACTTACCCAAGCTCAATTCTATTGAAGGGTTTTGGTTGTATGCAAAACAGAACATTTTGTGTAATGTCTATAATAAAATAGCTTTGCTTGAGAGCGTTTTGTGCAAATTTATTACCTCTCTTTATCACTTCGCGATTAAATAACTCTGCAGTGTCACTTATTTGGCCTGCTAACAATGAGAATTAGTATAACAAACTACGTTTACGATGGTCAGGCAATCAGTGTATTTTCCTTGTTCTTTCTGCAGTAGTATTAAAACTTATTTTGACTGTTTATTTGTTACTTTTGGGAGATACAGTGTATTAATACAGGTGTATGAATATTAACTCTCCCCAGCCAATCTTCCTGCTTCGTTACGTGAAATTAGTGCCTCAATAAATTCATCTAGTTCACCTTCTTTTATGATCTGCTCTAGCCGGTGTGAAGTTAGATTGATTCTGTGGTCTGTTACTCTTGATTGTGGGAAATTATAAGTTCTTATACGTTCAGAACGATCTCCAGAGCCAATTTGACTTTTTCTCATTGTTGATCTTTCTATTTCTTTTTTTTGTCTTTCAATTTCATATAGCCTTGCCCTCAACACTTTGAGCGCTTTAGCTTTATTTTTGTGCTGCGATTTTTCGTCTTGCTGTATTACAACTATTTCTGTTGGTAAGTGGGTGACTCTCACTGCGCTATCAGTTGTGTTCACTGATTGCCCTCCAGGGCCGCTGGATCTATAAACATCTATCCGTAAATCCTTTTCTTCTATTTTAAAATCAACCTCCTCAACTTCAGGTAATATTGCAACGGTAGCTGCAGAAGTGTGTAACCTTCCTGAAGATTCAGTTTCTGGGACTCGCTGTACCCTATGTACTCCTGATTCAAATTTTAGCCTTGCAAAAACTTCCGTCCCATTGACAAGTGCAGAAGCTTCTTTATAACCACCTATACCTGTACTGGAAATACTTATTGGCTCAAACTTCCAATTTCTTCTTTCTGCATATTTTTGGTACATTCGGAATAACATTGCTGCAAATAATGCTGCTTCTTCTCCTCCTGTGCCTGCTCTAATTTCTAGTATTGCATTTCTTGAATCATCTTCGTCTTTTGGCAATAGTGCTAATTTTAATTTAGCTTTTACTTGTGGTAACAGTGCCTTTTGCTTTTCGAAGAATTCTTCTTTGGCTAGCTCTTTTATATCATATTCACTGTTTTCATCTTTTATTATTTCCTCTAAGTCTGAAATTTCCTTTTTCAGTGTGTTATATTCATCAATTATCTTAATGATTGGCTTGAGTTCAGAGTATTCTTTTGAAAGGTTGATAAATTCTTTTTGACTTAAATTGGTGGGATTTTCTAATTTCTTTTCTATATCATTGAATTTTTTCTTTAAATCTTGTAGGTTGTTTTCTATATCCATACAGCTCGAATCTAATATTTTAACTGTTTAAGTGAGCAATGTATACTTGAAATAAAAAGTTTTTTACGTCAAGTAATGACATTATAATATACCTACTACCTTAGGTATTTCTGTATAATATAATGGTAAGAGAGATAACATCAAACAGCAATTTTATATTTGGAGCTTCAGACATAAAATCATTACCAAATGCGTCAGTGCCAGAGATTGCATTTGCTGGTAGATCAAATGTAGGAAAATCCAGTTTAATTAACTTACTGATAAACAGCAAAAAAGTTGCCAGAGTTTCTTCTAAACCCGGATGCACTAGACAAATAAATTTTTACTCTATGTACAATGATAAGTTCAGGCTTGTTGACCTACCAGGGTATGGCTATTCTCGTGCAAGCAAGGATAAAATAATACAATGCTTAGGCCTAATTGAATTCTATTTGATTCATAGAAGAAGCCTGAAAAGAGTGTTTGTACTGATAGATAGCAAAGTAGGACTAAAAGAAATAGACAAAGACTTTATTTATTGGTTAACATGTAACAATATTAACTTTGATGTTGTGCTAACAAAAATAGACAAAGTAGATCAAGAAGGTCTTGATGACGTTCTAGGAAGTACTCAGAAATGGGTTAATAATGAAAGTGTGTCAATTTGTCAAATAAGCGTCCGTGTTAAGTGTAAAATAACCAAGATGAGAGATGAGTTTTTCAAGTTTGCAAAATAAGAGAATGAAGAGCAGCGAATTTTTAAAGGGTGAGGTGTCATTTGAGCAAAAAGCAGAGATATTACTTGAAGCGCTGTCTAGTATACCAAACTTTGTAGGCGAAACTTTTGTCATCAAATGCGGCGGTATAACAATCTCGGATGAAATACTGTTCAATACTTTTGTGCATAATGTTGTCTTATTAAAGCAGCTTGGTATAAATCCGGTTATAGTACATGACGGAGAATATGAAATTGATTCCGTGCTAAAAATCTTGGGTATCGATAGTAAGTTTATAAATAATATCAGACTTACAGACGAGGATACTATGAGAATCATTGAAATGGCGTTATGTGGTTCAGTTAATAAAAAGATTGTTCAGCATATAAATTCTGCTGGTGGTTCAGCTATTGGGTTGTGTGGAAAAGATGGTAACCTAATAAAAGCCGAAAAAATAAGCACTACACTTAGAGAAAATGGATTGAATAATATAGAAAAGATATTAGATATGGGCTTTGTTGGCATACCAACTGAGATTAATCCTGATATATTGTTTTTCATTGAAGAATCAGATTTTATACCGGTCATTGCGCCTATTGGTCATGGAAAAAATGGAGAAACATATCACATTGACGCAGATGGTGCTGCTGGTGCAATAGCAGTTGCAGTTTCTGCATCTAAAATGATAATCTTTAGCGATGTGTGTGAAGAAATGGATAAGATTGATGGTAGGAAAATATCTGTTAAGAATTTAAATGCATCGATTAATTGTGGTAAAATTAAGGGAGAAAGATTTGTTGAAAAGCTTATAGCGTGTGCTAAAATGGTGGAAGAATGTGCTGGAATTGCTCATATAGTTAATGGGAGAATACCTAATATTATGATTGATTTATTTACTGAAAGTAATTCTAGTGTATCAATTGTGAATGATTTATAGCTAAAAGTAATTGCCATAGCATATTACTTTTACAGATGTAGTTTACATACTATAACTTGAGCTTTGGTGAGTAGGATGCGAAGAAGTAAAATTAAAGTGGAAATAAAGAAGTTATCTCATGGGAAAGATCTACCTCTTCCTTGTTATGCAACTATGCAGAGTGCTGGTATGGATCTTTATGCTGCACTGGGTAACTCTGCTACTTTAAATCCACTTGAAAAGTTACTTATTCCAACTGGAATTGTAATTGCAATACCAAATGGTTTTGAGGGAGAAATTCGCCCGCGTTCTGGACTTGCTGCAAGACATGGAATCACTGTCTTGAATTCTCCTGGTACTATAGATTCTGATTATCGTGGTGAGGTTAAGGTTTGTCTAATTAATCTCAGTAATCAGCCATACGAAATAAAAAGGGGAGATAGAATTGCGCAGATCCTTATTGCTCCTGTGCCCCAGGTAATTTGGGATGATGTAGAACGATTCTGCACAAAAGAAACTGAAAGGAGTGTGAGGGGTTTTGGTTCAAGTGGTAGATAGTTTATGCAAACGTTGCCTATCAGCTAATTTTTTCGTTAAAGGTTTCTTGACTGGGGTGTTTTATATATATAATTTTAAGTATGTTAATAATTTATTAAAGGAGTAGTTATGTCAGTCTTCAAAACTTTCAAAAGCTATTGTGGTCCCAATTTCTCATAAAATGTGCACACTACTCTTACAGTAAGCGCTACTTTAGCTTCTATAGCTATGTTAACAGCAGTAGTTGCGTTTATTAAGCCAACTTGCTTAAAATTATAGGACTAGCTTCTGTAGTGACTCTACTAGTTTTAGTGGCTTCAATTGTATTGTTTTTAGTGGTTGTAGTTTTATGATGTATGTAATCAACAAAAACAATTAAGTATCTGACTTAAAAGCTCCAGAGATTGTTGTTACTAATGATGGTGGAGTAGTGGTCAAGTGAAAGAAGATGTGTTTAATGAAATAAAAGAAAGTAATAAAAGCAAGGATAAAGAAGGTAGGCTGATAGATAATGAATATTGTTTCTACTTCAGCTTAGAAGATAAGGGTTGTCATATTACTATAAATGATCTACTCCTACAGTAGGAAGGCAGTGACCTTATTACTGAGTATAGCTTTACTAGGAGTGAGAAACAAAGACAGTGAATGTTGCACCTCAGCAGATGGAAGTGAAATAATAGGTAAATTAAATAAACGTGGTGCTGAAGTTAACGTTTATTTAGGAAAAGTTGTTGTTGAGCAAGCTCTAAGATACACAAAGAAAGAAGTAATGCTTATAGGGTAAAAGGGTAGGCTAAATCTGCCTCTTTTTTATTCTGAAGAGCTCCTAGATTCTAGGCACTATACGTTGGAATGACAAGAGTTATTTTGCCTTGGTCATGCTAATTACCACTGTGCAAGGAACGGATAGACAATAATGGGAGAGAAACCATTCTGAGGTAAGTAAAATAGAAAAATTTAAACGACATTGAAATCGAAATTGTTTGATGAAAAAATCGTAGAATCAGCAAAGGAATGCTAAAGAAAGTGCAAAAAATGCATATATTGCGAAAAAACTAAATGCTGTAATTGCAGCAAAAAAGCACGATATAACAGCCGTAGCAAAAATATGTTGCATTTTTAAAGCAGCACTAATACAATTCTCATTGTTAGTGAGTTAAGTAAGTGATATTGCAGAGTTATTTAATTGCGGAGTGAGAAGGGAAGGTAATAAATTTGTACAGAGCGCCCTAAAACAAGACAATTGTATCATGGGCTTTATTATGTAAAATGTTCTGTTTTATATACAATCAAAGTCTCTCAATAAGATTGAGCTTAGGTAAGTATGGCAGTAGGTATGTAATCTTGATATTTTTAACACCTTTAAATTTTTGACTTATTCTAACTAGCACAATTCATGACAAGAAAGGCTTCTTGTGTTCTTAAATATTGCAACATTTGTTCAAGAAATATATTCATACAATCGGCGTTGACATTCGGCATAAATAAGCTAGAACTCCTTCCATATTTTTAGGATTAACTGCACTGT
>NZ_WQMO01000028.1 GCF_013366805.1 Wolbachia endosymbiont of Litomosoides brasiliensis | reverse complement strand
TAATTTTGATTTTACCGCCATTTAAATCTTACTGTTTTACTTACTTCAGTATAGCTTCTTTTCCATTATTGTCTATCCGTTCCCTGTACAGTGAGAATTAGTATTGTCTTGAACAAAAACAGGCAAGTTCGAAAAAACTAAGATCACGGTTTTAGTATTTAGCGTTACTGCTACCCGGTTGAAAACAAAATTAAATGTATTTTTAATATTTTTATAGGAATCTATTAGGATGGTTTTGTATGCTTTTCCCAATGGCTATTTTAAAATACTTGATGCTTCTTTTTATCATTTTTTGTGTGTGCCTACCTACTCAAGGATATGATAAAAGCTTTGCTGAAATAGAAGGTGAAGATTGTTATAATATAAGTGAACACGGCTATTCGTTGCAGCGATGTAAAAATGGAATCTCCCTTTCAGAAGGCGACGAACCAGCGGTACCAGAAATTGTGCCTTTGCCTGTAGAGTTTCCTGACATTACAGACAATAGTCAACTTATTTCCATTAATATTGGTGAAGAAGTGCAAGTAAAGGATTTACTGATTGAGATAGGAAAGCTCTCTGATATTAACTTGGATATAGACCCCAAAATATCAGGTAATATCATTTTAAAGCTAAAAGATAAAAATATAAACGAAGTAATCCAGAGTATAGCTGATAGTGCTAAACTGCGTTATTCAACAAGTAATGGTGTAATTAGAATTGAGCAGGATTTACCATACGCACAAAATTATTACGTAGACTTCGTTAATATTCAACATTCTGCTCAGAGTAGTTTTGTTGTTAATAACAATATTACTAACGGTGATGGAAGCAAAGTTGATAAAGATTACAATAGCGTTATGAAGTCTCAATATAGCAGTGATTTATGGAATTCATTGGAAAAAGGTCTTAATGCAATAATGGACGTTAACGGGGTAGATGATGGGGAATTTCTTTCACCCAACAGAGAAACAGGTGTTATTATTTTAAATGCTAGGAAAAACACTCATAAAGCTGTTAAAGAATATATTAATAAGGTTAGACAATTGGCGTCTTCTCAGGTGAGAATAGAAGCAAAGATAGTTGAGGTTATGTTAGACGACAAATACCTTTCTGGTATTAACTTAAATGATGTACACAATGGAAATAAGCTTGTGGTGAATCAAGAGAATTCTGTTATTAATCTTGCGGCAGGTTTTGATGCAAGTGATCTAGGGAATTTAGTAAAAAGTTTAGACAAATTTGGCACTTCAACTGTAATTTCAAGTCCAAGAGTACATGCCATAAATAATCAGCAGGCAATGATTTCATTCACTAAAAATCACGTTTATTTTACTTCTGAAACACAAAAAAATGTTAAAAATTCAAATCAGGTCTTAGTGACAAGAATGAATAGCGTGCCAATAGGTGTCGTGTTAATAATTCATCCAAGCATTAATGTTGATACTAGTGAAATATTCATGGATATACACCCAACTTTATCAAGAATCAACGGCTACACTAAAGATCCGAATATAGAGTATATTGCACAGCAGAGTAAAACAAAATTGAATAGCGATATTCCAATTATTGAAATTAGAGAAATGAACTCTATGTTAAAGGTTAAGAGTGGTGAAATTATGGTAATTGGCGGGCTTATAGAGCATAGAGAAGATAAGCAAAGCTTTAAAGCTATGTTAAGTAAGAAGTCAAAAAGATTAGCAAACAACACGAGAACAGTAGAAACTGTCATCTTTTTAAAAGCAACAATTGTGCCAACATTTGGTTTGTTGGATAAAAAAGATAAGAATTTGTATATACGCTGAATCGTTGCTAGTACCAGCTCTCATTGTTAATAAGTCAATAAGTGACATTGCAAAGTTGTTTAATTGCGGAGTGGGAAAGAGAGAAGTAATAAATTTGCAGAAAGCGCTCTTAAGTAAAGGAATTGTGTCATAGGCTTTATTGCGCAAAATGTTCTGTTTTATATATAACTAAAGTCTCTCAATAGGATTGAGCTCGGGTGAGTATGGTGGTAGGTGTATAATCTCGATATTTTTAAGTACCTTTAAATTTTTTGATTTATGCAACTAGCATAATCCATGATAAGAAAAGCTTCCTGTGTCCTTAAATATTGTAACATTTATTCAAGAAATATATTCATACAGTCAGTGTTAACATTAATGGAAAGGAAGCCATACTGAAGTAAGTAAAATAGCGAGATTAAAATGGCGTTGAAATCAAAGTTATTGGGTAAAAAAAAGTCGCATAATCAGCAGAGGAAATGCTGAAGGAAGTGCAAAATGACGCATATGTTGCAAAAAAACTAAATGCTGTAATTGCAGCAAAAAAGCACAGTATAACAGCCGTAACAAAAATATGTTGCATTTCAAGAACAGCATTAACTGCATAAATAAAGCACCTGAAATTTAGAAAAGAAGAAAAATTGTTTACTTTCTAATGTCATAGAAAAACAAGGGAGTTTAAAAAAGACTTAATGAGAATATTAATAAGTATCTGAACAAGAGTTATTTTTCTTTCATTAGAAAGTTGAATACTGGTGGTTTAAAAAGGGCGTTAGAACATAGGTTAAAGTAAAATTAGGTAGACAAAATTTTTGTCTCTACAGTGCGGTTAATCATAGAAATGGAGAGAGTTCTAGCTTATTTGCACCGAATGTAACACTAGTTATATGAATATATTTCTCGATTAAATGTCACAATATTTAAGAACACTAGAAGCCTTTCTTATCATAGATTATGTTAGTTGATATAATTTAAAAAATTTAAAGGTACCTAAAAATATCGAGATTATATACCTACCACCATGCTCACCCGAGCTCAGTCCTATTTGAGAGACTTTAGTTATATATAAAGCGGAACATTTTGTGCAATAAAGTCTATGATACAATTCCTTCACTTGAGAGCGCTTTCTATAAATTTATTGCTTCCTCTCTTCCCACTCCGCAATTAAGCACTCTGCAATGTCACTTGTTGACCCACTAACAATGAGAATTGGTGTTAGTTACCTTTTCACTATTGTTAATCTTTTCTAACATTAATTCAGCAGCTTTTTGTTCAGCAACCTTTTTGCTAGAAGCACATGCAAAAACCTCACCGTAATTTCCTATGCAAATTGATATAGTAAATTCAGGACTGTGTGCTGGTCCAGTTTGTTTCACAAGTTCATACTCTGGTAAGGGTAATTTATTTTTTTGGGTCCACTCTTGCAATGAGGTTTTAGGATCTTGAGGGGGACTGAGCATGCCTTTAGCTAGCTCTTCCCAATGTTTGGTAACAAACTTTTCAACATTTGCAAATCCGCCATCAATATAAATCGCACCTATTAGTGCTTCAAGTGCATTTTCTGAGTTTTTTAAGTTACATCTTCCTCCATTACAACGTTCACTATTATTCATGATGATAAAGTTGCCCAATTTTATTTCTTTAGCAACATTAGCAATGGTATTACCGCAAACTAGATCCGTTTTTCTTCTTGCCAACGCCCCTTCTTTTTCTTCGGGAAATAGTCTAAATAGTATAGCAGATACAATCATATTCAAAATACTATCGCCTAAAAATTCTAGCCTTTCGTAATTTTCGATTTGATTTTTGCTATTTCTTTTATTTAAGCTTGGATGAGTTAATGCTTCCGCTAATATCGCATCATTTTTAAATCTATAGTTAATGATCTTAGATATAGTGTTGTTCAAGTCTTCCATGCTTGTCGTTTTAAAAGGAAACATCTTCCATCATATCTTTAATACTAAAAAAATCAGTTTTATTCTATTAAAACAAGCTTCTAGAATCTGTAATTTTATTCGGTCCATCTTTCCCTTGCTAGCTTTGCAAGTTCCAGGTCGATTTTATTCACAACTCGAGGCCCGTGATATATGAGAGCGATGCCCCTGCCTTTATTTTTTATATGCATCAATACTGCTTGCAATGTCTCTGCGTCCTATCAATAATATCTTGCCTTGCTTTGAGTGAGTTTGTGCATGTCACTCAGCAACTCTGTTGAAAGCTTGAACAATGGTCTGTCGCTTAACCTACCACTTTCATTATGTGAGAATGTAAATTATCTTGACTGACTGTAGTGTTACTTATTGTTAAGCCATCGATCTTATACTCCAATGCAAGCTCAGCAATATCTTCCTTTGTTTGCTGGTCTATGTCTGAAAATTTTTTAACATTATTGGAACAGATTCGGAATTATCAACTGATTTTCTGGTTAGAGCTATGGATTTTAACAACTCTAATAATTCTTGCCTATTGTGCAAATTGTGTGAATTAGGTGTGTTCGGAGAGGGGATGTTTAGCACTATATAACTACTTTTCCCATGCACCATCTTTATTAAATTAACATAATTACTAACTTGGCCTTTGATGCACTATTTTTTCTTATATTTATGCCCAAAATGCAGTCATCAAGCTTGATTTTACTTGTTTGCTTAAAAAATAACCACTCCTTTGTTATTGAATTCCAATCTGTTTATTACTCCTTGATCTTTAATTAACCGAAAAATTCTAGGCTTTACGTTTCCGTATTGAGGATGATTAGTTAAGTACCGGCTTCAATAAATCCAAAACCAAATGAAAGCATGGACCTGATAACTTCCGTATTCTTGTTAAAGCCTGTAGCAAGACCAACATAGCTCCTAAATTTATTGCTAAAGTGGTTCACACTTAAAGATTCTGGTAGTTCTATGGTTTTTCTGCAGGATATCTTTTTCAACATCATGATCGCTAAGGTGGACAATTTCAGGCAGCAGCAAAAACAGTAAATTGCGCAGTATAACTCTTGTAAAACACAAGACTTACCTTAAGCTTATTTTCTACCACGAAACGCAGAGTATAACCGTAATTTTAAAAGAAGACGTTTTCAGTGATTCTACTTATGAATTATGAATAAACTCTCCTCATGAAGTTTATTATTGTTATTATTTCCCCTTATTTGCTTATAGTTCATCTGCTTAACAAATAGACTATATTAAATTGTTCGTGGGCATAATCAAGAAATATAGAAAGGGAGTATGTCTAGCCCATTAGTCAAAAAACTCTTGTTGAATGTACAATAGAAGATACTTTGGGCAAACTAATACCAATTCCCACTGTACAAGGAACAGATAGACAATAATGGAAAAGAAGCATACTGAAGTAAGTAAAATAACAAGTTTTAAATAGCGTTAAAATCAAAATTATTTGATGAAAAAGTTTTGAAACCAGCAAAAGAAATGCTGAAGGAAATGTGAAATAACACATATGTTACAAAAAACTAAAAGCACAGTATAACGGCTGTGGCAAAAATATGTTACATTATAAATAAAGCACCTAGTGCCAATTTTTACTGTTAGTAGGTTAAATAAGTAACATTGCAGAGTTGTTTAGTGCAGAGTGAGAAAGAGAGAAGGCGCTCTCAAGCAAAGTAATTTTATTATAGACTTTATTGCACAAAATGTTCTGTTTTATATATAACTAAAGTCCATCAAATAGGATTGAGCTCTGGTAAGTATTGTAGTAGGTATATAATCTCGATATTTTTAAGTATCTTTAAATTTCTTAATTTATATCAAATAGTACAATTCATGACAAGAAAGGCTTCTTGTGTTCTTGAATATCGCAATATTTGTTCAAGAAATATATTAATACAATCAGTGTTGATGTTCGGTGCAAATAAATTAGAACTCTCTCTATTTCTAGAATTACTGTGCTAGAGACGAAAATTTTTGTCTACCTAATTTTACTTTAGCCTGTATTCTAATGCCCTTTTAAAACCACTTTTACATATTATAGTGTACTGTAAGCCTGCTGACACTTGAACCAAATTTTTCCTTGATTCTTGTTCTCATTTCTTTAATGGTAATATTAGGGTTTTCTTGTATCCATACTTCAACTTGTTCAAATTGACTCTGATTCAATCTAGTTCTTCTACGACGTTAGGGTGGAGTAAACAATTTTTCTTCCCTTCCAAATTTTGGTGCTTTATCCATGCAGTTAGTGCTGTTCTTAAAATGCAATATATTTTTACTACGGCTGTTATACTGTGCTTTTTTGTTGTAATTATAGCATTTAGTTTTTTGCAACATGTGTATTATTTTGCACCTTCTTTAGCATTTCTTTTGCTGGTTCCAAGACTTTTTCATCAAATAATTTTGATTTCAACTCCATTTAAAACTTGCTATTTTGCTTACTTCAGTATGGCTTCCTTTCCATTAATGTTAACACTGACTGTATGAATATATTTCTTGAATAAATGTTACAATATTTAAGGACACAGGAAGCTTTTCTTATCATGGATTATGCTAGTTGCATAAATCAAAAAATTTAAAGGTACTTAAAAATATCGAGATTATACACCTACCACCATACTCACCCGAGCTCAATCCTATTTGGGAGGCTTTAGTTATATATAAAACAGAGCATTTTGCGTAATAAAGTCTATAATAAAATTACTTTGCTTGAGAGCACCTTATGCAAAATTACTACCTCTCTTTCTCACTCTGCAACTAAATAACTCTGCAATGTTACTTATTTGATCTACTAACAGCAAGAATTGGTGTTACCATTAACGCTTGTACCGTACTTTACCAATAGTAGTTCTGCAACTTTGATATTGCCCTTCCAAATTGCAATATATAAAGGGATGCGCTCATCTTGATTATGTGTATCAAGGGTTACTTCTAAACCAACTAATCTCTTAGTTAATTCTTCAGTTGCTCTAATTGCGTAGTTTTATCTAGTTTTGCTCATTCTTTCTCTCTTCTTACAGTATTAAAAAAAATCTAGCATATGGTTGAGATCTCTAAATTCCCCTAAACTTAGCTTTATTTCTTGTGTTCATCTTTCTAAGAAAATACTCTTCTGTTTCCTCTATCATACAGAATTATGGACATGTTAATTTGTATATTACTGGGAGTTATTATTAAGTTTTTTATTAATATAATATTAATAATAATTAAGACTTTAATTAGATGGGAGTATTTATATTTGAAACGAACCAGATATAATAAAGTGTTATTTAAGTTATACAAAACAATCTTGTAATATCATATAATTGAGTTGATAAAAGCTGTATTGTCTCTTTGCAGCGTTAAGTGTATGTTTTGCGCTATTTTTTCTACTAAGGGAATGATATTATCAAGATTAGAAAATTTTGATAACACGTAATCTGATAGATTTCTTTGACCATCTGGTCTGCCTATCCCAAATCTCAAGCGCCAATAATCATTACCAATAAAGCTATCTATAGATTTAAGTCCATTATGTCCAGCAGAACTGCCACCCTTCTTTATTTTTATTCTGCCAAGTTCTAGATCAACGTCATCATGTATAACAGTAACATCGCCTAGCGAAAATTTGTAAAAGTTTCGTATCCTTGCAACAGGAATGCCTGAATTATTCATAAACGAATAAGGCTTCACTAACATAATTTTATTATCATTAATTACGCCAGAGGTTATTAGGTAATCTTCTCTCTTAGAGAATGACTGAAAATTCCAATGTTTGCAAATTGCATTAACAACGATAAAACCAATGTTGTGATAAGTCAGTTCATATTGGTTACCGGGATTACCAAGCCCAACTATTAGATGCACTATTCCTCTGTTGTTTTTACTTGAGGTTCCTCAATGCCGCTGTTGGCAGCTGAAATTGTGACAACGGTAAAGTTTTCTTCTTCATGTGCTGCAAGTTTAATACCTTCTGGCAATTTTACGTCACTTATGTGTACAGACTGGCCAATCATTTTACCCGATAAATCTACTTCTATAGCCCGAGGTATTTTGCCAGGAGAGCATTTAATAGTGATAGAGCGGCATAAAACATTGAGCACTCCACCCAGTTTAATCCCTGGACATTTGCTTTCATTCACAAACGATAGAGGTATATCTATTTTAATTTCACTACCTTTGTCAACAAATTGAAAATCAACATGTTGTATAGTATCTTTCACTACATGCCATTGAATATCACGAATGAGGGCATATTCTTTTTTGCCTGAGATATTAAGTTCTATCACATGTGCGGAAAGGAAGCCTAATTTATATTGTTTCGTGAATTCCTTTGCAGACAATGTTAAATTCATATTATTATGTCCTTTGCCATATATGACTGCAGGTATGTCCCCTTTTTTTCTTAGAAAATGTATTGCTTTTGTTTTTGTTACATTACGTAATTCTGCATTAATTGTTATCATTTCTTGTTGCGTCATTGATTACTCCTATTCAGCTAATCCTTTTAGTATGGTTCAGTAATAACATAACACAAAAATATCTATTTCAAACATCATTTTTCTGTATCGGGTGAGAGAATAAACTAGAATTCTTTTAAAACTTGTTTCTGGAAGCAAGTATAGGAGCATATAATACTGCATCCCAAAGGCTTATGCTTTATTATTTCCCTAGCATCCGATAACTATTAATAATCTTAATATATTATAGAATATAGTAAACATTATTAGAAATTTTATGAGCACAAATAAAAAAGAAAAAATTTTACCTAATACCAATTACCACTGTGTAAGGAACGGATAGATAATAATGAAAAAAGCCATGCTAAAGTAATACCAATTCTCATTGTTAGTTGGTTAGATAAGTTACATTACAGAGTTGTTTAATTGCGGAGTGAGAAAGAGAGGTAATAAATTTATACAAAGCGCTCTCAAATAAAGCAATTGTGTTATAGACTTTATTGCGCAAAATGTTCTGTTTTATATATAACTAAAGTCTCTCAAGTTAGGATTGAACTCGG
>NZ_WQMO01000027.1 GCF_013366805.1 Wolbachia endosymbiont of Litomosoides brasiliensis | reverse complement strand
TCTTTTACTGATTCCACGACTTTTTCATCTAATGATTTCGATTTCAACGCTATTTAAACTCGCTATTTTACTTACTTCAGCATGGCCCTTTCCATTGTTGTCTATCCGTTCCTTGTGCAGTGGAAATTAGTATAAGAACACAAGGAACTCTCCTTGCATGGATTGCGCTGGTTAGCATAAGTTAAAAAACTTAAAGGCACCTAAAAATATCGAGATTATATACCTACCATCACACTCACCTGAGCTCAATTCTATTGATTGCTTTGCTTGAGAGCGCTTTGTGCAAATTTTTCCTCACCCCACAATTAAACACTTCACAACGTCACTTATTTGACCCATTAACAATGAGAATCAGTATAAGAACTTTTGTAGAGGAGCAGTATGGCCACAAAAAAATATAAGATCCCATCTGAACTCCACAGCTTCACAAAAAACTCAATAGGTTAGGCGCGTTGTGTATGCTAAGCAAGGTAGAAATAGGTTGACATAGTGAATCTCATACTATGCTAATAACATGTGGAAGGAGAGGGATTCGAACCCTCGATACGACTTTTCAATCGTATAACGGTTTAGCAAACCGCCGCCTTCAGCCGCTCGGCCACCCTTCCAAATCTTGAGCCTCAAGACAAATACTCTATATAATACCAGGGCTTTACAACCTGTCTAACCTTTTAATAATAGTACCTTATATTAGGAATAGAATAGACCTTTAAACCGTTAATAACTATGATTTTACTATAACACAATAACTAAAATTAATATGCATTAACCTCCACTTTTAATAGCGCTCTCAATAATTTTTTTCGCTTCCTCTGCATCAACCCACTCTCCAATTATCACTGCTTTCTCTTCCTCTAGATCTTTATAGCGTGAAAAGAAGTGAGTAATTTTATTCAGTAGACTTTTAGGCAAATCAGAAAAGTTTTTTACATGATCATAATAGCTATCAACACCGGAAACAGGCACAGCTAATACTTTTTCATCTTCTCCCTTCTCATCCTTAGTAAGCAAAGCACCTACCGGACGTACCGATATTAAAACACCAGGCGCTAAGGGAAATTGAGTCAACACCAAAACATCTACGGGATCGCCATCACCCGCACAGGTATTTGGTATAAATCCATAATTGCAAGGATAGACCATTGCAGTAGATAAAAACCTGTCAACCCGTAATAATCCGAGTTCCCTATCAAATTCATATTTCACGGGCTCAGCATTTGCACTTATTTCAATTACCACATTTACTGCATCTGATGCTATAGTTATCTTACTCAAATCCATAAATTATCCCTTGCTTTAAGAATAAGCATTATATAATAGACTTCTTGCACAATCTAGAAAAAAGGCAATTATTTTAAATATTGGCGTTCTTTATAACGCTGCTGCTCTTAAATTGCTTCAGTTACAAATATTTAAGAAATTTACCAAGAAGTTACTTTGTTGGCTAGTTATCCACATTCTCCCTTATCTATTTGATGTTTTTTGATATCTTGAACACTTCATAAGCACAATTTACGCTATTAGGCATAGCAACCCTGCTATAGAAAAAGTTCAGATAAGGATGTAGCAAAAACACCTGGAAATTAAGCGCAATGCATTAAAAAAGATATACCTCTCTGGATTTTGGCCCACGATGAATCTTAAATTATAAAATATCTTTACGAGTAAAAAGCCGCCTGAGAATTAGCTAAATTAACTTAGAGAAATAAATAGCAGCTTTGCAGCCCGTTTTTATAAATGAAGATAAAACGTTGTAGCCAAGTGCACTTTCAGCGTTGTGTTCAATTGCAATATCTCTGTGTTCCAGCTCCTCATCACGAAATCTACTTATTGTTTCTTTTAATTCCCCATCTTCTAAATGTGAAACTTGTTCTCTATAGTGCTCTCCAATCACCTCCTCAACCGCAGCAGTGCAAGCCATAGCCGCTTTTTTGCCCATAATTGCAGTGACAACACCAAGTGATACTCCTAATACGCACCAAACTGGCAATAAAACAGTAGGGCGAACTTTTTGCTCTTTAATCTTCCCGTTAAAATAATGAAAATGTTTCTTTTCCTGCTCTTCCATCTCAATTATTTTATTGATTATAGAAGACTTCTTAAGAACAAACCTCTGACCGGAATAAACGCAAATAGCACCATATTCCCCAGCATGATTTACCCTAATTACTTGGTGCAAGAACTTACTGTCGCTACACCTTAAGCTATTCAGATTTCTTTCCTTCTTCACAATAAATTTTACCTGATAAGAATAAAGCTGCTATAAGATAAACAAGATTCCATGTTGCTAGAGAAATACCTAAAATATAACGAGGCCTGTCACAAGACGGAGAGTAACTATGGTTTAACAGATTATCTCTCAGCTCTTCTACGCTAGCGTTACCACTTGCTTGCTCTGTGCAGCCCAAAACATCATGAAATAAGTGGAGTTCAAGACCTATATGATAAAATGATATTATCACGCCCATAAGATAGCTGCAAAACATTGCATAAATTAGAATTTTGTTATTTTCAAGCATACACACCACTGCAAGTAATCCTGCAACATAATAAACCATCCTCTCGTATATACATAACTTACATGGCAGCATATTGAAAAAATATTCCAGTACGTACGCAAAAATTAGAGCAACAGCACCTGATAGTAAAAAGACTGTAGAAACTCTAGAGTTACTACACATAACTTTAAGTGTATTATTATACATAGCTCTGAAAGTATAGAACATAGTCTTCATTTTACATAGGGATTTTTATTCTTTTTTAAAAGAAGTCTAACAGGTATACCATCTATAAAGAAATTCTTCCTAAGATTGTTAGTTAAATAGCGTTTATAACTCTCATCAACACCTTCAGGCACATTACATATTAAAGAAAAAGCTGGAGGTTTAGTACCAATTTGAGCAATATATCTCATCTTAATTGCTCTACCTTTTACAAACGGGTGAGGATGCCTATCTAAAACATCAATTAGCCACTTATTCACCTTTGCAGTGCTGACTTTTTTATTTAAGGACTCGTTCACTTCAAGACACTTGTCTATTACATCACTGCAACGAATACCTTTTAGTGCAGAAATCGTTATAGTTGGCACTTCCAAGAATAACCTAGTTATCTCCTGTTGTCTTACAAACTTTGCCAACTTGCTTCTATCACTTTTATCTATTAAGTCCCACTTGTTTAAAACAATGATAATCCCCTTCCCTCCCTTGATTGCAGTTTCACCAATTGACAAATCCTGCTGCTCAATGCCAAGTAGAGAGTCTAGCATCAAAACCACCACATGAGAGCGCTTTATTGATTCCATGCTTTTTCCAACAAACTCTAATTCTAGATCATCCACAATACTTGCCCTTCTACGAATTCCTGCAGTATCGATGAGAGTAATAAGTTTTCCATTATGATTGTACGTAATATCCACGGAGTCACGTGTGGTGCCAGGTTCCGAACTCGTTATCAGTCTGTCTTCTGAAAGCAAACTATTTAAAAAAGTTGACTTTCCAACATTTGGACGGCCAATTATTGCAATCCTCAGTCTATTAGGTTTATTAGATTGACTTCCAGCGCGCAACGCTGGAATCTGCTCATTCTTTTTCTGGATCTCAGTGTCAGCTACTTTGATAACAGGCAAGGATTTTGGAATAACAGAGGAGTAATTTGTAGAAGAATCAATAACGCCAGCCAATGTACTGTAAAGATCAATCATGCCAAGATTATGTTCAGCTGAGATGTATACCGGGCCTATGAAATCAAAAAACTGCAGGTAATCAACATTTTCAGATCTATAACTTTCACATTTATTAGCTATAAGTATTACAGGCTTACTTGTTTTTTTTCTTAACCATTTTGCAAACTCTTTGTTTTGCTCATTTTGAACTTTTGCGTCAACAAGAAAAAAAATTACATTTGCACTAAATAAAGAAAATCGTATCTGTTCAATAACCTGAAGGGAGAAATTAGTTCGACCATTCCATCCCCCTGTATCTATAACCCTAAACTCCAAATCACTAATTCTTCCAACTCCCTCCCGTCTATCCCTTGTTACCCCAGGAACACTACTAACTACTGCTGCTTTTCTTCCCACTAGCCTATTAAACAAGGTTGATTTACCAGCATTTGGCAGGCCTACTATAGTGATTTTTAGCATAGTTCAAGAGCATGTTCTATATGAAGTAAATTATAACTGAAACTTTTCAATTAACTACGGACTTTGTAGATTATATCAGCATCCTAAAATTAAGAATTTTATCTTAACTCTATTATGTACAATAGGGGTAGTTATGCCAGGTTATAGAAAATAGAAAGTGCAAGTAAATGAAAAATCAGAGCAACCAGGGTATTCAAAAGAAACGTGGGAATTACAATCAAGCACAACAGTTTATGGGCACGTCAATAAAACATATGGAAGAAAATATTTTAAGTACGTTACACGAAATATATATACTCTATATCTTATATAATAAATCTGAAAAACTACCTAATGATGCAACCATAGAAAATAGAGCGAGATCATGTTTAGCTGCCATGTCATATTGATGTATCCAAAGAAGGAGAAAAGTTATCAGCAATAGATTATTAAATGCTGGTCTTACAAACATCTTATGGGGAATGATGCAAATGTTACTGAGGCTGGAAAAAGCAAACTACGGCTCTTTGATTAGAAATATCTAATCTAGTTTAAAAGGTAATAATATAAGCACAAGAACCTAAGCGTGAAGGTTACTTGTCGAGTTTAAATAGGTCGCATGCGACGGCATTAAAAAAAACAAAGAAAAGATATAATTAAAGGTGTCACAGCAGAAAGAAACAACAGATTCTCTTGTGTAAGATGTCCAGAAGTAAAGTGTTGTGGTCCCTGTAAAGTTTCTGAACAATCCGGAATTTTAAGATTTAGATGGGGCATTAAGGAGATGATATAACCCGAACACAAAACAGGCAATATTATAACATGCAGAGTGTACCTCAGGTGACTTTCCTAGTAGATAAGGAAAAATTTAAAATGATTTTATCTTTTGAAAATACCTCAGGCCTTAGCAAAATAACGGTGCACATGGACGATAAAAGTTGTGAAAATTTCTCAAAGTATTGTGAAGAATTAGCAAAAGAACCCCGTATAAGCAAGGTCGTTGAGGCCGCCAAAGGTTTTGTGCAAACAAAAAAGAGTAAAGTCCACCTCCTCCACCTTAGAAAAAGTTAGTAAATTGCAGCATTCTCAGAGCAGTGGATAGGAGTTACCAGCAAATTAACCATTATTATACATACACTGTTGCACATAGCAAAGGTGTATTGTATAGTTAGTGAAGTTTGTAAACTTAATAAGGTTTACAATCAATTTGAAAGTTATTTTACCACATGCAAGACTTTAAAACACTAGAAAATTTACAGACCAAAACGTTAGAAGCTGAAAAAGGGGGTGGTCTTGATAGAATTAACAAACAACATGAAAAAGGAAAACTAACTGCTAGAGAAAGGATTAGTATATTGCTTGACGAAAATTCGTTCGAAGAATACGACAAATTTGTGAAGCATCACGCAACTGACTTTGGTATGCAAAACGTTAGTTTTTTAGGCGATGGTGTTGTAATTGGCCATGGCACCATTTATGGCAGAAAAGTTTTTGTTTATTCTCAGGATTTTACTATTTTTGGCGGGTCACTTGGTGCATCACACGCAAAAAAAATATGCAAAATTATGGACATGGCAATTAATGCTAGAGTTCCCATTATCGGATTAAATGACTCTGGTGGAGCCAGAATTCAAGAAGGAGTAAATTCTCTTGCAGGTTACGGAGAAATCTTTCAAAGAAATGTAAATGCATCAGGCGTAATACCACAAATTTCCCTAATTATGGGTCCATGCGCTGGTGGTGCAGTTTATTCCCCAGCATTGACTGATTTTACCTTCATGGTAAAAAATAGTTCATATATGTTTATAACCGGACCAGATGTAGTAAAGAAAGTTACCTATGAAGACGTAAATCACGAAGATCTCGGCGGAGCAAAAATTCACACAAGTAAAACAGGAGTGGCAGATTTTGCGTTTAATAATGATATTGAAATGTTACTAAAAATACGTGAATTCTTTACCTTTCTACCAGCAAATAATCAAGAGCTACCAAAATCTGTACCAATCTGCAATGATGTTGATGACATTAATGAATCTTTAAATACCCTAATTCCTCACAATCATAACACCCCCTATGATATGTATGGACTAATTGAAAAAGTTTGTGACGAAAGGAAATTTTTTGAATTAAAACCTGATTTTGCTCGCAATATCATAATTGGGTTTGGTAGAATTAAAGGAAATACTATTGGTATTGTTGCAAACCAACCTATGCATCTTGCAGGATGTTTGGACATTAATTCTTCAAGAAAAGCCGCAAGATTTGTAAGGTTCTGTGACGCATTTAACATTCCTATTACCACACTTATTGATGTTCCTGGATTTCTACCAGGCACAAATCAAGAACACAATAATATAATACAACACGGAGCAAAGCTGCTTTATGCTTATGCTGAAGCAACTGTACCAAAGATTAGCCTTATTACCAGAAAAGCGTATGGTGGTGCATACATTGTGATGAATTCTAAACACCTAAAAGGTGACATAAATTATGCTTGGCCAACTGCCGAAATAGCTGTGATGGGCCCAGAAAGCGCAGTTGAGATTATATTTCGGCATAAAAAAGATCAACAAACATTTATTAAAGAATATAAAGAGAAATTTGCCAATCCATTTTTTGCTGCATCGCACGGATACATCGACGATATAATAGTGCCAAGCAAAACAAGGTATCATCTTTGCAAAGCATTAGAGCTACTAACAAACAAGAAAATAGAAAGAATATGGAAAAAGCATGATAACTTACCTCTATAACTCTCTACTAAGTCTTTATATGGCATGCAATACTATACAGCATGCCGTTACCAAGACTCGAACTTGGGACCTCGTCATTACCAATAACGCACTCTACCACCTGAGCTATAACGGCAGTATATACAATGATAATGAATAATATAAAAAAGAATAAAGAAAAAGAAGAGGAGAGAAAAAGACTAGTAAAAGCTCTAAAGCAAAATATTGTAAAAAGAAAAAAACAGCAGCAGGGTAGACAAGATGCCAGAACTCCCAGAAGTGGAAGTAATCTCTAATTTTTTGTTTAATGAGATCAAAAACAAGCAAATAAGCAGTGTTACAGTTAACAATTGGAATTTGCGCATACCAATCACACAAAATATAGATAACATATTAAAGGGCAAAGGCATAAATAATATCAAGCGTAGAGGCAAATATATAATTTGGCACATAGACAATGATATGGCTGTCATCATACACCTTGGCATGAGCGGAAAGCTCATATATGCTAAAAACAATCAAGCACAGAACAAACATGATCATGTAGTATTTTCATTTTCCGACAATACTTCAATAATCTTTAATGATCCAAGAAGATTTGGACTAGTTATTGTTTTAAATAAAGAACAAGAAGTAAGTTTTTTCAATGATTTTGGAATAGAGCCCCTTACAGATGAACTTAATGGAGGTTATTTACATAAGCTACTAAAAAACAAAAAGATCAATATCAAGTCAGCATTAATGGATAATAAATTAATAGCTGGCATAGGAAACATATACGCTTCTGAGAGCTTGTTTAGAGCTCGCATATCACCACTGAGGTCAGCACAAGATTTGACGTATAAAGAGTGCAAAAAACTTGCTACTGAGATAAAAAACACTCTGAGTGATGCAATCATAGCTGGCGGGTCAACGCTAAAAGATTATACACAGCCATCTGGATCTCGTGGACACTTTCAAAATAGTTTTTACGTATACAGTAAAGTCCAAAAACCTTGCAAAATTTGCAATAACATTATAACACTTATACGACAAAACGGTCGTAGCACTTATTTTTGCAATGCATGTCAGAATTAAGACTTCACTTTGAATATGACGTTTTTGCCTGAAAAAGATCCGCTTGATTTGTTTTCAAAATGGTATAAAGCAGTACTTAATTCTCCATGCAAACAACCAACTGCAATGACGCTAGCAACTTGTAGCAAAGGCTGCACTCCATCCGCAAGGGTAGTATTGCTAAAGGAATATAGCGAAGAAGGTTTTGTGTTCTTCACCAACATAAATAGTAGAAAAGGAAAAGAATTGACTGAAAATTCCAAGGCTGCACTAGTATTTCACTGGATAGAGTTTTCCAGGCAAGTGCGAATTGAAGGCGAGGTTAAACCTCTAGATGGTAAAAGAACTGACAAATATTTCTCCTCTCGAGCACACAACAGTCAAATTAGTGCATGGTGTTCAAAACAATCGAGCGTTTTAAAAAATTGGCAAGATTTCGAGCAAGCTATTGAACTAAAGGAGAAAGAATTTTACAATACACAAGTCCCCCGTCCTGATTTTTGGGTAGGATTCTGCATAATTCCCAAAATAATCGAATTCTGGCAAGAAGGTAAGCACAGAAGACATACTAGATTTAGGTATACTCTCTTTGAGAGAAAAAACTGGAAAATAGAACAGCTGTATCCTTGAGTTATATTATTTTAGATAAGTCTTAATCAGATCAGGCAAAGTTTTCTGCACATCTCTACCATTAATATGTCATCATTTCCAAGATATTTTGGCTGTATAAGATTCACTGCAATTATCTTCCCTTTAGGGTTATGCTTTTTATATAAAGCAAGAAATCCAACTTCATTACTATTTATACACCAACTCTTACTGTACAAATAGATAGAAAACAATGGAAAAGAAGTCATGCTGAAGTAAGTAAATAGCAAGGGTTAAATGGCATTAAAATCAAAATTATTGAATGAAAAAGCCGTAGAATCAGCAAAAGAGAT
>NZ_WQMO01000025.1 GCF_013366805.1 Wolbachia endosymbiont of Litomosoides brasiliensis | reverse complement strand
TCCTATCGAGAGACTTTGGTTCTATATAAAACAGAACATTTTGTGTAATAAAGCCTATAACACAATTGCTTTGCCTAAAAGCTCTTTTGCAAATTTATTACTCTCTTTCTCATTCAGCAGTTAAACAACTCTGCAATGTCACTCATCTGACTTACTAACAATGAGAACTAGTATAATATTGGGGTTTTCTTGTATCCATACTTCAACTTATTCAAATTGACTCTGATTCAATCTGTTTTTTTCTACGCGTTGATGGGGGAGTAAACAACTTTTCTTCTCTTCCAAGTTTTAGGTGCTTTATCCATGTAGTCAATGTTATTCTCAAAATGCAACATATTTTTGCTACGGCTGCTACAGCATTTAGTTTTTTTGCAATATATGCATTCTTGCACTTTCTTTAGCGTTTCCTTTGCTGATTCCATGACTTTTTTATCCAATAGTTTTGATTTTAACAACGCCATTTAAGCCTCGCTACTTTACTTACTTCAGTATGGCTTTTCTTCTCATTTTCTACCCGTTTCTTGTGCAGTGGAAGTTGTTATAAGATAGTAAAAATTAAATGTATGTATATGTTACTCATAGTGAATAAGTAAATTCAGCTCTTGCCTATTGATATGAAAGTTATTATAATCAAAAGGTGTTTGGAAGGTATTTAGTTGATGTATATTCAATTGAATAAAGTTTTGGTTTTTATAGTCCTGTTAAGCTTCATTTTTGCATCATATTCTGGCGGGGCAGGTTCAATGGGCGATGAGTTAAGGGATGTACAAGAAACGGTAAGAAGTTTTATTTCTTCATTTTCAGTGAAAGATACTGTAAAAAATATGAGTCCTTCAACAATTATAGGGCTATGTATAGCTGCGGTGATGCTTGTAATAGTGTTTAGGGGACTGATCTTTTTTATGATAATGTTTGGCGTGCTGATTATGATGTTTGGTAGTACAGAAAAGGCAACGGATTACTTGAAAGAAAAGTTTAACTTTGCAAAGGTACAATCAGATAGCAAAAAAAAAGATGAAAATTAAGTATTACTTGTAGGGTATCTTTATTGAGTACGCATGATGTTGTATGCAGGCAAAAACACCAACAATTAATCTCAAATTTGAGAAAAAGAACAACTTGGCATTACTAGAAAGTGTTGATTTAGATTTCATCCCTTATGCTTGTCATTACGATGAAGAAACTATACTGACAAAACAGGGGGGGTTGTTAAAGATAATTAAATTAGAAGATTACTCCTCTGCTGATAATTACAGCGATCTTAGAACTGAGATTAGAAAAAGTATATCAAAAAATATTGATAGCCTATATTTTACTGTTTGGATTCATACTGTTAGAAAGCGTAATAAGCTGAGTTTGAAATGGGGTGAAACTGGAGACTTTTCTGATAAGCTACACTTAACGTGGCTTGATAAACTCACTGGTAGTAAATTACAGTATATAAACGAGTTATACATTGTAGTATTGATTAGCGATTTTGATAAGCATAGTAATAATTCACTTTTTTTTGGTGGGATAAAGAATAAGCATAAGTTGTCTTTACAAGAAAATCATCGCAAATTACAGAAGGTAACTAATTTAATTCAAAGTGACTTAGAACTTTTCGGAGCTAAAAAACTGGCTCTGAGGTTTAATGAGGATAGAGTATATTCTGAGATGACGGAGTTTCTCCATTATATTGTTACATTAACGCACAAAGATTATCCAATATGTGAAAGGGATCTGTCGCAATATGTTAAAAATTTAAAAGTAGCCTTCGGTTTTAACACGTTTCAAACAACATTTGAAAATAAACAGAAGTTTGGTTCTATTTTTTGCATAAAGGAATATCGGGAAATTCCACTGGGAAATATAGACAAGTGCTTGCAACTTGACTCTGAGCTTATTATTACAGAAATAATAATATTTACTAATAATAACAAAGCAGTAAAAGAATTTAAAAAGCAGATTAATATGCTGCAAGCTAGTGAGGATAATACTTTACTTTGGAATTCGGAAATAAAAGAAATAATAGAGCTTGAAAAAACTTCTGCTATAGACTTTTGCCAACAGAAGATTATTTTTACAATTTTTGCGGATGGTAGAAATAGATTGGCCGAAAATATTAGAAATTTGTCCTCCGTGATGTCGTTAATTGGTTTGATGATGTTTAGAACTGACCTTCATATGGAAGATCATTTTTGGGCACAACTTCCAGGTAATTTTGCTTTTGTTACACAACCAAAAAATATATTAGCAAAGTACGCTTGTAGTTTTGCTATGCTACATGATTTCACATCAGGTACATTAAAAGGTGGGAGGTGGAAAGAAGCAGTAACGGTCTTTTTTTCAAAAGAGGGGAGTCCTTACTTCTTTAATTTTCATGGAAAGAAAAACAATGGTCACACTACAATACTTGGAGCTCCAAATTCTGGTAGAACCTCATTGATTAATTTTCTGTTATCGGAGTCAAGAAAATTTAATCCTAGGATTGTCATATTAGATAACACTGGAAAATCAATAATTTTTACCAAAGCGGTGGGTGGTAAATATTATGTAATCGATCCGAGATATAAAAACAAAAGCCTAAAATTTAACCCATTGAACGTTGAAGATAACGCTTCTAATCGTAATGTGCTGGTTGAACTGATCAAAAGAATGGTAGCCGATACTAGATCGGTAGGTGTAGAAGAAAAGATAAAAAAAGTTGTAGATTCTATATTTGCTATGCCTAGAGAATCACGTTCTGTTTCACAAATTTCTGAGATGCTCTTGCTCTTGGAAGGTAAGATAAGTAAATGGTGTGGTGATGGTGAATTTGCTTACTTATTTCAAGATGGTGATGAATCGAATATTGACTGGGAAACAAAAACTATATCTCTCAACACTGCAAACCTCACAAAACACAAAGAATGTATGTCTGTGATACTTTACTATTTTTTACACTCTTTTGAAGCTCAATGTGATGGCTCACCTGCAATACTTGTTTTGGATGAAGCATGGGAGATAAGTAATATTTTTTCTACAGAAGAGGAGTTTGATAATTGGATGCAAAGGATGACAGAATTAAATGTTGTGGTAATTCTAAGTACTGAAAACTTAAATCTAGCATTTGCTAGCGAGTTTACTCAATATTTGGATAAACATGTTGATACAAGAATTTTAATGCCGAATGTTAATGCAAATAGATTGTATATGAAAGCATTTTCCCTATCGAAAGAGGAACTGAATATAATTTTGCAAACACCAACTCAAGAAGGTTTGTTTTTGATAAAGCAGTATAAAGGATTAGTAACTTTAAATTTAGATTTAAAGAATATGCAAGAAATACATGTGCTCTCAGCTAACAAAGAGACTATAAAGTATATGTATGAAGCAATAAAAGAAAAAGGGGAAGAGGTGAATAAGTGGCTACCGGTATTTTATGAAAAGTGTAAAACTTAATTTTTTATTGATACTCTTTTTAACATTTTATCTTTCATGTCAAGTATATGCTGATTGCCCACCTTTTGTAGAGAGTAATACTGAGTTTGAAGCTGGAGGTAGAAAAGCTTTAGAGGGTTTTACAAAGATTTTTAGTCTCGGTACTGCTGGAAGTTTTCAAGTTGACGAAAAATTATACCAATACATTACAGTAAGGCAGGTAAGAAATCAAGGAATTGATGGTTATTTTAACCCAAGGATTCAAGTTTGTGATTACGGAGGAAAAAATAATTGTTATATATTAACTAGTGGAACATCCTGCCACCAGATATATGGAACACAAAGTACAGGTGCTGGAGTTTCTGCTGCGGTTTTTATCGATTGGGAAGGAGATAGAATGTTAGCCAGTGGAACGGTTCAGGCAGATGGCAGCAAGAAAATCAAAGAAGGAATTGCGAAGGGCCTTGAGTGGGAGTGGGCAGACAATGTTACTGATGAAGAGAAAGTAAAATTTGCTAACTCTCCTAAAATATGCGCTTGCAGTCAAAAAGGAGCTTGTATGTCAGGAATTTCTTCATGGGGTGCTAGGGTGTTTTCGGGGGAAAACATTTTCCGTCCAGGGGGTATGGAAAAAGCTTGTGATACTTGTTCATCATGGAGTCAGGGAAAGCAAAAGATAAAATGTGCTCCTATACCGCTTGCACCTGGTCCGCTTCCATTCTGTGAACAACTTGGAATGTCACCTCCACAGGTTAAAGTTGTTCCTATAACAGATAGGGACAATGATTACTTTAACCCAAGAGTTAGAGTAATCATTGGCAAGCTAGGAAAAAAAGACTTGGATTTTCAAAGAACTTCGCACGAAGTTGAAGATGATAAGGGTACTACCCATTACTTTAAGACCTATAGAAAAAAGGGTAAGCTCTGTGCTGAATACTATGGAACTCAAAATATAGATAAAGAAAATCTGCAGTTTGTTCGCTGTTTTCCGACTCCACCTGCTCCAGAACCTGAAAAGGTAGAAATAGTAGATGAAAATACACTGGAGGTAAAGATGAAGATGAGTGCAAATGCTTTCTATGTTAATACTGGTTCTTCAACAAATATTGGCCCTCTATCTTTAAAAGTAGTCAAACCTAGGATAGTAAAAAGAACAACTAATAGTAGTAATAATGAAGGTAATATCACTGATATTGTAGAAGATATATTAAGAAAGAATCCTCAGTTTGAAATTTTAGAAAAGTATGGGCTTACTCCTAATATTGGAATCCAGTTTCCCGATGGCAAGGATTACAGTATAACAAATTCCACGAAGAATAGTGGAATTGGACCTACTAAGTGGGAATTGGATGATATGGGGCAACCAAAAATAAAGGTGAGATATATGAGAGTAAGAGACCAAGAAAATTCTAATTATAAAATGCTTTGCCTTTCTGGCTGGAAGCCAGAGCCAGAAGAGTTTATTCTTGAGAGAGATGGTGAGATAATATCGCTAAAATCAATAGGAGCGAGGTATATTAAATACAATGCTGTTTATTCAAGGGAATCAAATCAGTTCTATTATCTTCCAAGCAAAAAGGGGGAGATAGCCGACCTGTTAAAAAGACCTCAAAAACAGTTAGATGGAATGGTGTTCGACAAGCAAGGGTATATTTTCTTCCCTGACGAAAATAAACGGGAGAAGGAAAAATGCAGTTACTGTGTAAAAAGGAATGATGAGATAGATAAAGCATTTGCATCTGATAAAGGGCTGAAAATAGTATATAAATTGGTAGATTTAGAGCAATATTTAAATAAAAAAGATGGTAGTCCATTTTACTTGAGATATGAAGAAGTGGATTGTAAAGACAAAGATGGTAAAATGTTGAGAGATGAAAAAAATAAAGTGCAGAAGTGCATGCAATTAAAAGATCGACCGATTAAAGCAGATAGAACAGAGGTCTTTTACGCTGATAAGTTATGTAAACTTGACTTGGAGAGCGTGAAGAAGAAGGTGCTGGATACAGTAAATAAACGGCTAAAAAATAGAAGCTTGCCACAACCTTATACCTTTTCAGGTGATAATAATTATACAGGTGATTTATCGAAATATGGTTCTATTGAAATAGAAGCGTGGGGGGGTGGTGAAGCAGGTCATATAAAAAATACAGCTCACTCTACGGAAAGTAGACTAGGAATGCCGGGGGATTATATCAAAGTTCAATTAAAAATTGACCCTAAGTATCCTATAATTAGAGCTCAAGCTACAGAGGGGGGTGGTGGACTCACAAGTCATGTATCCAATAAGGATGGTGGCCCAACTTTCATAAAGATGTGTAAAGATCATTCAGAAGCAAACTGTAAAGATTTAATTACTGTTGCAGGTGGTGGTAAGCATAGAATGTATGGTGGAAAGGAGTATAAGAAAACAAAGATCCATGATAATTTAGGTAATTTAGAGATATTAGGAAATCCAACAGTAGTAACAGGTAAAAAATTTACAGAAGATAATCAAGTAGCATATATAGAAGATGGTAAAGTTAAGCATGAAACAGTAAAGTGTAGCAGTGGTTTTAAGAGCAGTAACCCTGGTGCAGGTGGCTGTATTGATAACATTAATCAAACCTATAGCAGAGGTTCTCCTGGTTATGTTATTATTAGATCTGTACAAGTTGATGATAAAGAAATGGAAGAAATAGTTAATGCTCTTGTAGTCCAGAATAGTAGTGCTAGTGTTAGCAATTTAATTGAAAAACTTCATTCTGGTATAACTAAGGAGATAGAGGAGGAAATCAAAAAGGAATTGTTAGGGCTATAGCTAAAAATCCTGGATTATAGTTAAACTGCCTGAAAGTTATAGACTCTACTCCTGTGCTTTAATAATTAATTAAAATAAAACACATATAAGCTTGTTGTTTAGGTTTAACTGCTTATTTTTATAAAAAGGTGCGGGCTATGTAAAGAGGAGATGTTTTGTGTCTCTAAAAAGCAAAATTTCTGAGTTAATAGAACAACAATTTAACGTTGAACGCCATGATAATTATTTGGCTTACACCATACATAAGTGCTGCAGGTGAGCTATTTAATTCTATTACTCTTTGTGTGGTTGTAGTGGCCATTGTAAGATTAAACATTTGGGTATTGCAAATTTATTCAACATAACAAAAGAGGGAATTGACCAAGGTGACATTACAAGTATAAAAAGTAAAATTAAAAGTGAAGCTGAAAAAGAAGATGGCAAATTTTCCTGGTTAATTTCTGTGGTGGATCAATCACTAAAAGGATAAAGTGAAAAGTCTATTATAAAAATTTTAAATTTATCTGCTGGGGAGATGTTAAGGAGTTTCTGTGTACAATGTAATAGTCCTGTATAGGAGGGTAATTCTCCGGAGCGTGAAGAACCTTCTGCTTCACACGAGGAGGATGCTACAGAAGGTTCAGAAACTACTATCAGTCGAGATCCTTTTTCAACCTAATCAATCCAGTGTGTGTGCTTTTTTTGTACCCAAGCTTTATGTTTTGAGGGGGATAGCAAGCACATTCTTTATTGCACTTTTCTATTCTCATTATAACGGACTCGTCTATTTTTATAGTAATCTTACTGTCTGTACTCTGTTTTTAATATCCATGAGTGTCTTCTTTTATCATCGCGTAGCGCTTGTCGCTAAGTAGGCTACTTTTTATCCATTCACGGTCTTCATTGATGTCACAGGCCTTTTGCTAGTTTTCAAACTCTTCTGTTACTTTTAGGGTTAGGGGCAGATTTTTGCAAATGTATATCCATGTTGCGGGATAGTGAAACCCTGGCTCTGTTATCATGTTGGCTTTGTTTGATTTTGTTGAGACAAAGTCGTGAACAAGTAAATTGAAACCAAATAATAAAAATAACAACATGGTAAATTTGTTTATCATGGTTCATGATTAGATTGACACAAGATAAAGAGTAAATTAAAAATTGAATAGATTTTAAACTTATAATAAATGCCTATAGAAATATTAATGCCTGCTCTTTCTCCAACGATGAGCAAAACTGGGGGGAAGATTGTGAAGTGGTGTAAGAAAGAGCAAGATAGGGTTGAAGTAGGTGATGTAATTGCTGAAATAGAAACTGATAAAGCTATAATGGAGCTTGAATCTGTGGATGAAGGGGTTTTAGTGAAAATTTTAGTGTCGGAAGGAACAAGTGGTGTGCCTGTGAATCAGCTGATAGCTCTAATGCTGGAAGAAGGAGAAGACAAAAGTGCAGCTGATAACTATGTTTCAATTTCTGCTACCAATATTGAGGTTGAGGAAAAGGTTGCAAGCACCTCTTCAATATCATCTAACCCTTTCGTATCATTTAGTTCTTCAGTATTATCCAACTCTTTGATACCGTCTCAGTGCTTGACACTGGGGTACAAGAAGGAAGAGGGTGCTAAGACAACAGAAAGCAGAATAAAAGTAAGCCCATTAGCTAAAAAAATAGCTCAGAATGAAGGGGTTAATATTAGACAGTTAAAGGGTACTGGGCCATATGGTCGTATCATTAAAGCTGATGTGTTGGAGTTTTTAAATGGTGGTATGCAAATTAAAAATCGTGAAAGATCGGATGAAGACACTATAATTGAAGTAAGCAACATGCGCCAAGTAATAGCACAACGCCTCATTGAGTCCAAACAGAATATTCCACATTTTTACTTAACTGTGGACTGCCAAGTTGATAAGCTAATATCGCTCAAAAATGAGATTAACTTAGCAGATACAAACAATAAAGTAACGATTAACGACTTAATTATAAAAGCTGTAGCTTCTAGCATGAAAAAATTTCCTGATATAAATTCTTCGTGGATGGATAATAAGATACTGAGATATGTAAATATAGATATTTCAATCGCTGTAGCACTTGAAGATGGGCTAATCACTCCTATAGTAAGAAATGCCGATGAAAAAGGTATTTTGTCTATATCAAAAGAAGTGAAAGATTTAGTAATCAGAGCAAGATCTGGAAAATTGGGACCTGAAGAATTTCAAGGGGGCGGATTTACTATCTCCAACTTGGGGATGTTCGATATAAAGGCTTTTAGCGCTATAATTAATCCACCACAATCTTGCATTATGGCTGTTGGTACATCTAAAAAACAGCCTATTGTTGTTAATGGAAAAATAGAGATAGCAGAGATAATAACAGTAACACTCTCTGTTGATCACAGAACAGTTGACGGAGCGTTAGGAGCAAAATTTTTAAATACCTTTAAACATTATATAGAAAATCCTCTGGCAATGCTTGTTGAAGCTAGAGTAAATATTTAGCCTGGTCAGCATTGTTGTTATAAAATTAATATCTCTAAGTTTATAATTCTAACAGAATATTTTGCGTAATAAAATCTGTAGTATAATTGCTTTATTTAAGAGTGCTTTATGCAAATTTATTTCCTCTCTTTCTTGCTCCACAATTAAACAACTCTGCGATGTTGCTTATTTGACCCGTTAATGATGGGAATTAGTATAAAGACTGATTTGATGTGCAAAAAGTCTATTGTATAATTTATTTAATCACATATGAAAATTTTAGTTTGATTAAAATGGATAAAGTTTGTATTACTGTTGAATATGGAATATGGCTGAAAAATGAACGATCCCGTAGCTCAGCCGGTAGAGCAACTGACTTTTAATCAGTGGGTCGCGCGTTCGATTCGCGCCGGGATCACTAAGTCTCGGGAAGCATGATGAAAGAACAGGACAAAATATTCACTAATTTGAATGGTAAAGAAGCTCCACTACTCAAGGGTGCAAGAAAACGTGGCACTTGGCAAAGAACAAAAGAGTTATTGGATTTGGGATCAGAAAAAATCATTGATGAAATAAAAAAATCCGGCTTAAGAGGTAGAGGGGGAGCAGGATTCTCTACTGGTCTTAAGTGGAGCTTTATGCCTAAGAATCCTTCAAAAGAGCAACCAACATACTTAGTAGTAAATGCGGATGAATCAGAACCTGGTACATGTAAAGATAGAGATGTATTGCGATATGAGCCGCACAAGTTACTTGAAGGGGTTCTCCTGGCTGGCAGGGCAATTAATACGTCTGTTGCATATATTTACATTAGGGGTGAATTTTATAATGAATATTTAGTTTTAGAACAAGCACTTGAAGAAGCATATAAAGAAGGCCTAATTGGAAAGAATGCATGCAAATCAGGTTATGATCTTGACGTATTTATCCATAGAGGTGCAGGAGCTTACATATGTGGAGAAGAAACAGCTCAACTTGAATCAATCGAAGGAAAAAAGGGCTTTCCCCGTATGAAACCTCCATTCCCTGCGGGTGTTGGACTTTTTGGCTGCCCAACCATGATAAACAACGTTGAGACTATAGCTATGGTTCCAGATATTCTGCGTCGTGGAGGGGAGTGGTTTGCATCTCTTGGCAAACCAAATAATACTGGTACTAAGATCTTTTGTATTTCAGGGCACGTAAATAACCCGTGTAATGTTGAAGAAGAGCTCGGAATTCCTCTGCGTGAGTTGATTGAAAAATGTGCAGGTGGAGTACGAGGAGGTTGGGACAACCTACTTGCTGTAATACCTGGTGGGTCTTCAGTGCCATTAATTCCAAAATCTATATGTGATATTGTTGAAATGGATTTTGATTCATTAAGAGCGGCACAGTCGGGGCTTGGTACTGCTGCTGTAATAGTAATGGATAGATCGACTGATATAATCGCTGCAATAGAAAGGTTATCGCACTTCTATATGCATGAATCATGTGGACAATGTACACCGTGCCGCGAGGGTACTGGATGGATGTGGAGAATTATGAAAAGAATGGTAACAGGAAATATTAAGCCTGGTGAAGTAGATAAATTACTTGACCTTACAACTCAAATAGAAGGCCATACGATTTGTGCACTTGGTGATGCTGCAGCTTGGCCAATTCAAGGATTAATCAGACATTTTCGCCACGTTATTGAAGAGAGGTATCGTTTAGCAGAATGGCAAAATAAGATAGAGCAAGGTAGTATAGAAAGATAATGATGGAGCAAAAGTGAGATAATACAGTAGATTAGAACTCTGCAAAAGTCTAGAGCGGAAAATAGTAAAGTTAGGCCAGTTCTCACTGTTAGTAGGTCAAGTAAGTGACATTGCAGGGTTGTTTAATTGTGAGTGAGGAAGAGAGGTAATAAGTTTACACAAAGCACTCTCAAGCAAAGCAATTGTATTATAGGCTTTGTTATATAAAATGTTCTGTTTTATGTACAACTAAAGTCTCTCAATAGAATTGAGCTCAGGTGAGTATGTGGTGGGTTGTAACTTCGATACTTTAGGTACCTTTAAATTTTTTAACTTATACTAACTAGCATAATCCGTGACAAGAAAGG
>NZ_WQMO01000024.1 GCF_013366805.1 Wolbachia endosymbiont of Litomosoides brasiliensis | reverse complement strand
TACAATATAATTGCTTTGCTTAAGAACGCTTTATACAAATTTATTGCCTCTCTTTCTTACTCCGCAATCAAACAACTTTGCAATGTCACTTATTTGACCCATTAGCAATGAGAGTTGGGATTAATTTGCAACTCGACTAAAATGTGTAAAAAATACTTACCCTGCAAGAAAAACAGTAAAAAGTTATGAAAAACAGAAGATTCTGGGAAAACTTAAATGTACAAGCGATATGACGGCTGATTTTAAATAGGCTGTTTTGCGAGTTTTGTGATATGCTAGATCTATATATCCATGGGCAATGACAGACTTGAACTGCCGACCTCCTCGGTGTAAACGAGATGCTCTGCCAACTGAGCTAATTGCCCCTTTAATAAGGCAATTCTATAACTCAATAGTATTATTGTAAACAAAAAGTAGAGCCAAATGCAGCCCAATTTCTAATTGACCATTTGCTTAACTAAATGTTAATATTGAAATTACTTCAATCAAAGTACAGAAATGCAAGGCAACATAGTACCAATTTCAATAGTGAAAGAACTGGAGGATTCTTATCTCTCCTACGCAATGAGCGTAATTATAAGCCGGGCTATACCCGATGTGCGAGATGGATTTAAACCCGTTCATAGGCGCATATTATATGCAATGTCAAGGGCTGGATATGATGCTGGCAAGCCATACAAAAAGGCAGCTCGTATAGTTGGGGATGTAATGGGAAAGTATCATCCACACGGCGATGCAGCTATTTATGATTCCTTGGTCAGAATGGCTCAAGATTTTTCTCTTCTTTTGCCACTCATTGACGGACAAGGTAACTTTGGTTCGATAGATGGAGATCCACCAGCTTCAATGCGATACACAGAAGCGAGACTTCAAAGAGTGTCACACTTCTTGCTGAGTGATATTGATGAAGATACAGTTGACTTTAGGCCAAATTACGACGGAAATGAATCTGAGCCTGTTGTACTGCCTGCAGAATTTCCGAATCTATTGATAAATGGCGCAAGTGGTGTTGCAGTTGGTATGGCAACTAACATTCCTTCTCATAATCTTGGAGAAATAATTGATGCCTGCGTATTATATATGGGCAACCCTGAGGTAACCTTAGATGAATTGCTTGAAGTAGTGCCGGGGCCAGATTTTCCGACCGGTGGAACGATTCTTGGTAGGTCTGGAATAAGATCAGCGTTTGCTACAGGTCGAGGCTCAATTATTATACAAGGTAAAACTCATATAGAAGACCTGCCACAAAATAGGCAAGCAATAGTTATTGATGAAATACCTTACCAAGTAAATAAGGTAAAATTAATTGAGAAAATAGGTGAGCTTGTAAAAGAAAAGAAAATTGATGGTATAACGGAAATTAGGGATGAGTCCGATAAGTCTGGTATTAGGGTAGTGATTGACCTTAAAAAAAACGCTGCAGCAGATTTTATACTGAATCAAATACTGGGACTTACTCCTCTAAGAAGTAGCTTTAGTGTCAATACTTTGGTTCTCAATAACAACAGGCCTGTTTTGATGTCCTTAAAAGAAATCGTAGTCGCTTTTATTAGTTTTAGAAAAGAAGTATTGATCAGGAGAACAGAATTTCGTTTGAGAAAAACGAGAGAAAAAGCTCACATATATATAGGGCTTTATATTGCAGTTTTGAGCATAGATGAAGTGATAAAAATCGTCCGAGATGCAAGAGATCCTGGAGAAGCAAACAAAAAGCTTTTAAATAAGGAATGGAAAACCTCAGCTGAAATAAACGCAATTATTGGCTTGATTTCAGATAGCATGAGCTTTTTGAAAGATGGAGTGTATAAATTAACTGAGCTACAGACGAAAGCTATTCTTGACATGAAGTTGCAACGTTTAACTAGTCTTGAACGAGACAAATTAGAAGCCGAGCTAAATTCAATGATTAATCTGATAAAAGAATATGTCACCTTTCTTGGCTCGGAGGAGAAATTAATGAAAGAAATAAAGGATAATTTACAAGAAATAAAAAACAGATTTGCCGTACCACGCAAAACCGTAATAGAAGAATCAGATGCAGACATTGAAGCTGAAGATCTAATCCCACAAGAGGATATGGTGGTGACAGTGACTATGAATGGTTACATTAAACGCGTAAAGCTCTCTCACTATAGAACTCAGCGTCGTGGTGGAAAAGGAAAGTTAGGGCAGGGGCTGAAAGAAGAGGATGTAACTGCAAAATTATTTGTTGGGAATACCCACACTAGCCTTTTATTCTTTTCCAATGTTGGTAGAGTTTATAGATTAAAAGTTTATAAATTACCTCTTGCAGAGCCAACTGCACGTGGGAGAGCGCTTGTTAACATATTCCCTCTTGCTGATAGCGAAACAATTACCAATATAATGCCACTGCCAAGTGAGAGCGATGAAAGCCAAAATATAGTTTTTGCTACTGCTCATGGGAACATAAGGCGTAACTCTTTGGCTGACTTTCACTATATTCCGAGCAACGGAAAGATAGCGATAAAGCTTAATGAAGGAGATAAATTAGTATCGGTCAAGGTATGCAACGAAACTGATCATGTTTTACTTTCAACAATGCTAGGAAAAAGTATTAGATTTGTTGTAAGCGATGTGCGTCAACTTAAAAGTCGCAATTCAGATGGAGTAAGGGGTATCAAACTTGCAAAGAACGATAGCGTGATATCTATGACTATGCTAAATGGTATAGGCGTTGCAACAGAAATAAAAGAGCTTTATCTAAAAGTTCCGCTGGCAAAAAGACTGGAAACGATAGTTAATAACTCCATTGATTCTAAATTAGAAAAAGTTTTGAATGATTTAGGAATAGATAACGAGTTGTTCTTAAAACTCGCGGCGAATGAGGAATTCATACTAACTATTACTGAAAATGGATTTGGTAAAAGAACTTCTGCATATGAGTACAGAGTAACTAATAGGGGCGGTGTTGGCATTACCAATATTCTCACTACTAATAGAAACGGTAATGTTGTTGCTAGCTTTCCAGTTGAGCAGGATGACAATATAATGCTCATTACAGATAAAGGAAAGTTAATTCGCATTTCAGTCAACGGAATTAGAATTGCAGGACGTAGCACTCAGGGGGTTACTCTATTTAAAACAGAGAGTAGAGAAAGGGTGGTATCAGCAGCAAAAATTGAAGATCCTGGTTCTGCTGAAGAGAATATGCCTGAGATTGGAGATTCTGTGTCCTCTTAGCTGTAGTATTGTGAAAACATACTAAAAGTAAAAAGTGCAAGTTTTTGTTGATTAATCTCTAGTATGTGAACTAGAATGTATGCTCATAGCTGAGTAGAGATCGATGAGTAAGAAATTAACTAAGAGTAGAAAGCCACTGATAGACAGGGATGATAAAAAAATACCCCCTGTTAAAGGTCTTGCTAAAAAAAATAAGAGCAGGAGAGATTTTATAGCATTAACTACGTACGCTATGGCGGGTATAGGAACTGCAAGTGGGCTTTGGCCACTGGTTAAGTCTATGAACCCTTCCGCTGAAGTTTTGGCAATGTCTACAGTTGAAGTTAATTTATCCGGAATTCAAGAAGGACACGGAGTAAAAGTAAAATGGCAAGGTAAACCAGTGTTTATTCGCAGACGTACAAAACAAGAAATTAAAGCTGCAAGAGTTGTGAATGTAGAGAATTTGAGAGACCCTCAGTCAGATGAGCAAAGAGTATACAAAGGAAAAGATGAATGGCTAATTATGGTTGGAGTATGTACACACCTTGGATGTGTACCAGTGGACTACGCTACAAAAGATGGAAACGGTTGGTTTTGCCCTTGCCATGGTTCGTATTATGATACATCTGGTCGAGTAATTGGGGGGCCTGCACCAAAAAATATGGTTATACCTGATTATTTTTTTCCAAGTGAAAATGTTGTAGTAATTGGCAAAAAGGCTTGATTAATAACTGTCCTTTAGTCACTGTATCTTTACGATTCTCAGAAAGGCGCAAGCAAAAAACTACTTGATAAGTTTTAACAACCTCATACTAGTTCCTGCTACACAAGGGACAAATAGACAATAATGGAAAAGAAGCCATACTGGAGTAGTAAAATAGCGAGGTTTAAATAGCATTAAAATTATTGGACGAAAAAGTTGTGGAATCAGTAAAAGAAATGCTGAGGGAAGTGTGAAATAATGCATATGTTACAAAAAGCTAAATGCTGTAATGCAGCAAAAGGCACGGTATAACATCCGTAGCAAAACATGTTGCACTTTAAGAACAGCACTAACTACACAGATAAACCACCTAAAATTTGAAGAGAAGAAAAATTGTTTGCTTCTCTTTAATGTCATAGAAAAACTGGTTGAATCAGAGTCGATTCGAACGAGTTGAAGTATGGATTAAGAAAACTCTAATATTACCATTAAAGAAATGGGAATAAGAACCCAGGAAAAATTTGGCTTGAATGTCAGCAAGTCCACAGCACACTGCAATATGCAAAAAATGAAGTTTTCATATATTATACTGAGACCGATTACAATGAACAGGATAAAGTAAACAGGAAGAGTTAAAAAAAACTTAATGAGACTATTGGTGATATCTTGAACAGGAGTTATTTATCTTGGATAAATTGCAATTTGCACACACTCGAAAGTTAGACATAGGTGGTTTAAAAAGGGTGTTAGAGCACAAGCTAAAAAAATTAGGTAGATAAAATTTTTATCTCTACAATGCAGTAGATTCTAGAAATGAAGAGATTTCTAGCTTATTTGTACCGAATGTCAATACTGATTGTATAAATATATTTCTTAAACAAATGTTACAATATTTAAGAACACGAAAAGCCTTTCTTGTTATGAATTATGGATTGTGCTAGTTGGCATAAGTAAAAAAACTTAAAGGCATCTAAAAATATCGAGATTATATACCTACCACATGCTCACCTAAGCGTCAATCCTATTAAGAGACTTTGGTTGTATATAAAACAGAACATTTTGCGTGATAAAGTCTATAATACAATTGCTTTGCTTGAGGGTGCTATTGTGCAAATTTATTGCCTCTCTTTCTCACTCTACAATTAAACAACTCTGCTCACTTTTTTGACCTACTGATAGTGAGAATTAGTATGGTAAAGTAAAATAAGCTTACTGCAAGCGCCACTTTATAACGGTTTGTAGCAATATGATCTTTTAACCATTTTAAAAGTTTCATATATTTTTTTCTATAGTTTTTGTCATTGGTTATCCATTAAATAATTTTCACCGTCTTTTAACTTGTCAAAAAAACGACCTTTTGTTCAAGACTTATGCCTGAAATTTCAGGTTATAGTAGTTTAGGATTCCTCTATAGTTGCATGTGACTGGCTAATAGTTCTTTAACCTTGCAATGATGTTTTCTTTACCGATAAAAATTAATAACTTGGCGAGCTCTGGACCTGTTTTTGCGCCTGTTAAGGCCAAACGCAGCTGCATAAACAAATCTTTTGTCTTTATATCTACTGCCTGTTGAATAGCTTTTATCCATTCCGACAATGTGTTTTCATTACAATCGCCTTGAGGTAATGCATCGAGCGCGATTTTTATAAACTCCTTATCAAGAACTGCAGGTTCTGTATTAGATTTACATATTTGCCACCACTCAGCCACTTCCGAAAATTTTTCTATATTATTCCTTATAAAATACCAAAACTCTGGGAAGTTTACTCCAGTTTGACTTAAACGCTCTTTTACCACTTCAAATGGCATTTGTTGCAGGACTTTACTATTTAGCTTATACACTTCACTCAAGCTAAATTGAGCGGAAGCCGAGCCAAATTTTTTAATGTCAAATGAGTCAATTAAAGATTGTATGTTAGCGTAAGCTTTGATTGGATCAGATGTTCCAAGTTTCGTTAAATAACTGACAAGTGCCATTGGTTCAATTTCGTTTTCTTTAATAAATTTGATGTCTAGTCCACCTTTCCGCTTCGATATCTTACTATCATTAAAATGTAGCAGGGGAAGGTGAGCAAATACAGGAACTTTTGCTTCTAATGCTTGTATCATTTGTATCTGAACTGCAGTGTTAGTTATATGATCTTCCCCGCGTATAACATGGGTTACATTAAAGTCGATATCATCAATAACAGAGGGTAACATGTATGTATAAATTCCACCCTCTCTTTTTACCACGGGGTCGCTGATGCTGCTGGTTGCAATATTTATTTCACCTTTAACCTCATCATTCCATTTAACAACTTTATTCCTATCTAACTTAAATCTGAAATATGGTTTTCGTCCTTCTTGCTCATAAAGAATTTTTTCTTGTTCAGTGAGAAGTAACGCGCTTCTATCATATACCGGAGGGAGTCCCTGTTTTAGCTGCAATTTCCGTTTAATATCTAATTCTTCTCTTGTTTCATAGCATGCATAAATGTGCCCTTTTGTTATTAGCTGCAGAAACGCTTCGTTATAACGCTTAAAGCGCTCTGATTGCTTAAAGTTTGCATCCCAATCTATGCAAATCCATCTTAAGTCCTGCACTATGCTGTCTATATATTTGATGTCTGAACGCTGAAGGTCAGTATCGTCGAAACGAAGTAAAAATTTCCCATTTTGACTGCGTGTGTACATCCAGCAAACGAGCGCAGTGCGGACATTTCCTACATGAAGATAGCCAGTTGGGCTTGGGGCAAATCTTGTTAACATTTAATTTATAGCTCCGATTTGTTTCATTTTATATGAATACGTGGCTAAAGCAAGATCTATAATATAGCAGAAGGTTATGCAGCTGTACGGGTGTTGTGAAGAGGTGTCGTCCAAGTGGCTCATAGAAGTGCAAAAACCACTTGACGAATTTTGCTACAGCCTCCTTGATTACAACAGTGGAGGTGTTTAGTTATCTTCAATTTGTGTAGGTTAAACAACAAAGTATCGCATGGTGGTCTCTTATGTTTAATTTTCTGCACTGTGCGCACCTTATATCTTTACAACATTTCTAGGTTTATATAAGCCGAAAAGCGCTTATGAAGCGTTCAAGGTAGTATAGAACGTCAATTTGCAGGGTTGGGGAGTAAACACACTGTCTAACAGGTGTATTTTTTGCCTTTTCTTCTGCATAGTAAATTTCTTAAATACTTATGATTAAAGGTTAGTTGCATTAAAAATGCAGATAAGTTGCGGTTATTGAGTATTTATACTAACCCCCACTACAAGGAACAAATAGACCATAATGGAAAAGAAGCCGTACTGGAGTAGTAAAATAGCAAGGTTTAAATGGCATTAAAATCAAAATTATTGGATGAAAAAGTGTTGAGTCAGTAAAAGAAATGCTGAAGAAAGTACGAAATAACACATATGTTACAAGAAAACTAGATGCTGCAATTGCAGCAAAAAAGCACAGTATAACAGCCGTAGCAAAAATATGTTGCATTTCAAGAACAGCAAACTGCATGGATAAAGCACCTAAAATTTGGAAGAAAAAATTGTTTGCTTCCCCTCGGCGTCGTAGAAGAACTGATTGAATCAGAGTCAGTTCGAACAAGTTGAAAAAAGCCCTAATATTACCATTAAAGAAGTGATGCTGACTCTCATTGTTAGCGTGTCGAATAAATGGCATTGCAGGGTTGTTTAATTGCAGAGTGAAAAAGAGAGGTGATAAGTTGGTACAAAGCGCTCTTAAGTAAAGCAATTGTATTATAGACTTTATTACGCAAGATGTTCTGTTTTATATACAACCAAAGTCTCTTAATAGGATTGAGCTCAGGTGAATATGATAGTAGGCATATAATCTTGATATCTTTAAGATGCCTTTAAGTTTTTTGAATTATACCAACTAACACAATTCATGATAAGAAAGGCTTCTTGTGTTCTTAAACATTACGACATTTGTTCAAGAAATATATTTATACAATCAGTGTTAATATTTGGTGTAAATGGGTTAGAACTCTCCCCATTTCTGGAATTAACTGCATTGTAGAGATAAAAATTTTATCTACCTAATTTTTACTTTAACCTGTGTTCTAACACTCTTTTTTAACCACCTGTGTCTAACTTTCGAATGTGTGCAAATTGCGATTTATCCAAGATGAATAACTCTTGTTCAGGATACCACAATAGTCTCATTAAGTTTTTTTTAACTCTTCCTGTTTACTTTATCCTGTTCATTGTAAATCGGTCTCAGTATAATATATGAAAACTTCATTTTTTGCATATTGCGGTGTGCTATGGACTTGCTGACATTCAAGCCAAATTTTCCTAGTTCTCATTCCATTTCTTTAATGGTAATATTAGAGTTTTCTTAATCCATACTTCGACACTTCAACTTGTTCAAATTGACTCTGATTCAATCAGTTTTTCTACGACATTAAGGGGAAGCAAACAATTTTTTCTTCCAAATTTTAGGTGCTTTATCCATGCAGTTTGCTGTTCTTGAAATGCAACATATTTTTGCTACGGCTGTTATACTGTGCTTTTTTGCTGCAATTGCAGCATCTAGTTTTCTTGTAACATATGTGTTATTTCGTACTTTCTTCAGCATTTCTTTTACTGACTCAACACTTTTTCATCCAATAATTTTGATTTTAATGCCATTTAAACCTTGCTATTTTACTACTCCAGTATGGCTTCTTTTCCATTATGGTCTATTTGTTCCTTGCACAGTAGGGATTGGTATAAGAACCATGGGCGGCTGCCATCTTGTAAAATTTTTGTCAACTCAAAATGGATTATAGCTAACGTTTAAGCCATATATTAAAGCTTTTAAGGGGGTCTTAGTTTACTTGCTCTATTATTTTCTTTATTATTAAATATTGCTTTTAATAATATGGAGGAGTGAGTTGTCAGCAATTGCCATTATTGATTTCGGTTCGCAATTTACACAGCTTATCGCAAGACGAGTCAGAGAAGTGGGTGTTTATTGTGAGATATTCCCAAGCAACATCAATTTTGAAACAATATCGAAATTCAATGGATTTATTCTCTCTGGGGGACCGCAATCTGTGCATGATAGTTCTTCTGAGGTAAATGGAGTAGCCCATGAGATTATAAAGCTCAATGAGGTAACAAATGTTCCTATACTTGGGATATGCTACGGGCAGCAACTTATTTGTCGTTATTTTGGAGCAAAAGTAAAAAAAGAGTTCAAACAGGAATTTGGTAAAACTAAGATCAAGATACTAAAGGAATCTCCTATTATAAAGAATGTGTGGGATGTTAGTTCCGAAGTGGATGTAGTAATGAATCACGCGGACAGTGTTGAAACTGTACCACAAGGGTTTGCTGTTATTGCATCAGGTGTAATAAATCAAACTATTGCAATAGTGGCCAATGAACAGCGTAGGATATATTGTACTCAATTCCATCCTGAAGTTAAGCCTAAAGCGAATGGTAGTAAGTTGCTTTCTAATTTCTTGGGTATTGCAAATTGTAAAAGGGATTGGACAGTGAAGTCAATCATTGAAAAGCAAAAGGAAAAAATCAAAAATTTGGTAGGGGAAAGAAAAGTAATTGCTGCGGTAAGTGGCGGGGTCGATTCAAGCGTTGCAGCGGCTCTTACATATAAAGCTATAGGAAAACAATTAAACTGTATTTTTATTAATACTGGGTTATTACGCAAGAACCAGACCATTGCTGTGTTGGAAGATGTTCCAGTAAATTATGTTGATAAGTCAGATTTGTTTTTAAGTAGATTAAAAGGTATAACTGATCCAGAAGAAAAGCGAAAAATTATTGGTAACACTTTCATTGAAGTCCTTGAAGAGGAGGCAAAAAAAACAGGTCATGCAGATTTTTTAATGCAGGGTACTATTTACTCTGATGTGGTTGAATCAGGGCATGCTTCAGGGAATACTAGTACAATTAAATCTCATCATAACGTTGGTGGGTTGCCGGAGAAGATGAATCTAAAGCTAGTGGAGCCTTTGCGCTACCTCTTTAAGGATGAGGTAAGGCTGCTTGGGAAAGAAATTGGTCTTTCAGATGAGATAATATTTCAACATCCGTTCCCCGGACCTGGGCTTGCAGTAAGGGTCATAGGTGAAGTTGATGAGGAAAGAGTGCAAATATTGCAAGAAATAGATGAAATATATATCAATACAATGAAAAATTACGGTCTATATGATAAAATATGGCAAGCTTTTGCTGTACTGTTGCCGATAAGAACTGTGGGTGTCATGGGAGATGGTCGTACATACGGATATGTTTGTGCTTTGAGGGCTGTGACATCGTTTGATGGTATGACAGCTGATGCATTTCCATTTGAGAATAAAGGCCAGCATTCATTAGTATTTTGGGATTTTTTGCAAAATGTCAGTAGCATAATCGTTAATAATGTTTCCAAAGTAAATAGAGTTGTGTATGACTTAACTTCAAAACCACCGGCGACTATTGAGTGGGAATAATTTGGGGCTGTTTTTTTTCTTCATGCACCGCACTTTTTTCTTTATACTACTTATACCTTCTACGAAGAAGGCAAACATTAATGAGGAATACAAGTATTCTTTTGGTAATTCTATGTGAAGTCCATCAAGCATTAGGTGCGCACCAACAAGTATAATGAATGAGATGGCGATTGTTTTTAAACTCAGGCTAGGTTTAATTAACTGAGCGGTATAATTTGATAGAAATATCATTGCTAGTGTGGAAAATACGTATGCTATAGCAATTATTACCATGCTATGAGTTAATGCTATAGTGGTTAGTAAAGAATCAACTGAAAAAACTAAATCTATTAATATAATTTGCAGTACAGCTGAAAAAAGTTGTAATTTAGTGCCTGTTTTTTTTTTGATTTGCTTGCGTGAGAAAATATCGTTCCATAACTCTATGAAGCTTTTAATGATTAGGAATAATCCTCCTGCCATCATGAGTAGATCTTTTACTGAAATGTTAAACGATGCAGCATTAAATATAGGTTTTTGCATTGATAATATATGTGATGTAAAGGATAGTGTTACAAAGCGCATCAGTAGTGCTAGTGCAAGACCTATGATGCGTACTTTTTCCCTTAATGTGTTTGGTGCTCTATCTATTACTAGAGAAATAAAGATTAAGTTATCTACACTAAGTATTGTTTCAAGTAGTGTAAGTATTAGTAAAGCCCAAGCTTCAGCTAGCATTTTTGTTCTGGATTCAGTTTCTTTACTTTACAATAGATATGTAAAAATTAAGTAACTTCACTCAGGTAAAGTATAGAGAAGTTTTGCTTCAGAATGGCCATGCTTGTATCCGTTCAACCAATGGTGTCAACTTAAGAGTCTTCCTTAGTGAACTCTCCTGAAGACATAATGAATTTTAGAGAGAAATTTTATGTACAATTACTGGTATTTTCCTTAAGTTAGTGCCATGGCCTATTCAGCTCAGCGGTTTGAGAGACAGTATCAACTAGTGACTTCTTCTTTGAGTTGTGCAATTTAGGCTTAAGGGAAATCAGTAAGTTCGTCTATCAATGACAATTCCTATGTGCAAGAAATAGATAGACAACAATGGAGAAGAAGCCATACTGAGGTAATACCAATTCTCACTATTAGTAGGTCAAATAAGTGGCATTGCAGAGTTGTTTAATCGTAGAGTGAGAAAGAGGGGTAATAGGTTTGCACAAAGTGCTTTCAAGCAAAGCAATTGTATTATAAGCT
>NZ_WQMO01000023.1 GCF_013366805.1 Wolbachia endosymbiont of Litomosoides brasiliensis | reverse complement strand
TTTTGCATATTATGGTGTACTGTAAATTTTCTAACATTCAAGCCAAATTTTTCCTGGATTCTTATCCTAATTTCTTTAAATGATAATGTTAGAGTTTTCTTATATCTATGCTTCAACTTATTCAAATTGACTCTGATCCAATCTAGTTCTTTCACAACGTTGAGGGGGAGTAAATAATTTTACCTCTCTTCCAAGTTTTAGTGCTTTATCCATGCAGTTAGTGCTACTTATACTATGCTTTTTACTGCAATTACAGCATTTAAATTTTTTTTTACAATACATACGCTATTTCGCACTTTCTTCAGTATTTCTTTTGCCAATTCCACGACTTTTTCATTCAATAATTTTGATTTTAATGCTATTTAAATCTCGCTATTTTACTTACTTCAAGCATTGCTTCCTTTCCATTATTATCCACTTATTCCTTTCATTCCTTAATACAGTGGAGATTAGTATAAAATCCACTTTACCCTCCAATTTAATATATTATGGAAATACTATGGCTAGCATTTCAGTAACTGTCAACTGCTTAATATGATATTAACAAGCCGCACAAGATTTACAAGCAAACCTCTATAAATTATGCCACCTCCTTGCCTTCACAGATACTGGTTCTGATATGCCATAAAGCCTGCTGTAGCAACCCTATTTTAATCAGCTGTACTATATAGCCCAAACAAGCTTTGGAAAGGCCCTATAGAAAAACTGCTTGTAAATAGCTGCTAACGTTATATAATATATGATTTCTAATAAAGTTTAAATTAAAGGTCCATCGCATGAATGATAATGATCCAACTGTAAGTCTACCTGTCAATATCAGAAAACTATCATCAAACAAGTTTATAGAGGAGATGTACCAAGACCAATTTGAAGATCAAGATAATGTTTTATTTGAAGATTCTTTCATTAATAAAATCAAGGAAGGAGATGCAGTAGAAGGTGTAATTACGAGAGTGAACCCTAACGATATCGTAGTTGACATTGGGCTAAAGTCTGATGGAAGGATTCCAATCAAGGAATTCGGTTATAATGATGAAATTGTTATTGGTTCCAAAGTCAGAGTTTATGTAGAAAGAATTGAAGATTATCATGGTAACGTAGTTCTTAGTCGCGAAAAAGCAATTAGGGATGAAAAATGGAATAAGCTAGAAGAAGACGCAGTTACAAAAGCTGAAGTAAGTGGAGTGATTAAACGTTCAATTAAATGTGGCTTTATTGTTGACCTTGGTGATGGAATAAGCGCCTTTTTACCGCTAAGCCATGTAGATTTAAAGCAAGTAAAAGATGCTAAGCACCTTATTGAAACTGAACAAAAGTTTATCGTGCTTAAAATGGATAAGAAACAGGGTAACATTGTGGTATCGAGGAAGCTGGTATTAGAAAAATTGCATGCTGGTGAAAAAGCTAAGTTCTTAGAATCTTTAAATGAGGGCGATATAATAGAAGGGAAAATAAAGAGTATCACTCATTACGGTGTATTCGTCGGTATTCATGAATCAGATGCAGTGGGAGTGATAGATGGACTACTACATATCACAGACATCTCTTGGAGCAGAGTAAGCCATCCATCTGCAGTTTTTACTTATGGTCAGGTCATAAAAGTTAAAATTATAAAAATAGACAAGGAAAATGCGAAAGTTTCTCTAGGCATAAAGCAGCTAGAGGATAACCCTTGGCAAGATATAGAGTCAAAATACCAGGCCGATAGCATACACAAAGGCCATATAACAAGTATAGAAGACTATGGATTATTTGTTGAACTTAAACCTGGAATTGAAGGTTTAGTACACTCATCGGAAATAACTTGGGTTAAAAGTAATTTGCCAATTAGCAGTCTTGTAACTAGGGGACAAGAGGTATCTGTTAAAATTCTCAATGTTGACATCACTAAAAACAGGATGAGTTTGAGCATGAAAAGATGTGTAGATAATCCTTGGCAAGTATTTGTCAATAAATATTCTCCTGGTTCTATTATTTCCGGTAAAGTTAAAAATAATACCGGCTTATACATGTCCGTTACTTTTGATGATGATGAAATAGATGAAAACGTGGAAGGAATAATTTATGCACAAGATCTAAGCTGGTCTAAAAATGGTTCAGATGAGATAAAAAAGTATAATGTGGGTGACACAATAGAAGCAAAAGTAATCAGAGCTAACGTGAATCGAACAAGAATTTATCTTGGCATAAAACAAATAGAGTACGATCCGCTTGTAGAGCTGATAAAGAAAGTCAAGGTAGGCGATAAAATGCAGGTTACTGTAGGTAGAAGAGAAGATAGTGGACTAATTGTTGAAGTTGAAAATGATGTAGCTCTCTTAATAGATCAAGAATATCTACCAGAAAGTAAAAAGTTTTCTATATCAGACAAAATAGAAGTTGAAGTATTAGGTATTGAAGAATACAATGTAGTACTATCCGCTAAATAACATGTAACTTTAGCTTTGTGTAAATGGCAACGAAATCTAATATAATAACGAAAGTAGCAAAAAGGTATCCTCTTTTAGAGAGGGTAGTCATAGCAGCTATAGTCAACAGATTTTTTGAGATACTTTCAAGTACATTGGAGCGTCATAACAGAGTTGAAATTAGGGGGTTTGGTTCCTTTTCAATTAGGAGTTATAACCTAAAAGAAACAAGTCATTCGATATTACAGAAGTTCGCAAAAAATCAATACTTTAAAACATATTTTCGTAGCAGTAAAAAATTATCCGATTTAATAAATGAATAAAAGTTTATACTGTAAATAAGATGAAAGTAGAGGTTTAAGTTAACACTGTACAATAAACACTTTCAGCATTATATGCAAGTAGTGGAAATAGTTATATGCAATAGTACATATAAAATATCTTGTGAAAGTGGAAAGAAAGGTTAATCATTACATCTTGCTAATAGCTTTAACAAGCTAGTTAGTTTCATATCTTACAAAACTGGAAGTAAGGGCTCCAAATGCATTAAATTTCCCACTTGCAGCATTGATCCTTGAGGACAAAGCTTTAGAGCTAACAAAAAACTGGATGAAGTAAATCAAAAACGTGAAAACTATAGAAATAAAAAAAGAACAGAATATACTGAAGTGTTAGATAGGATAAATAAGATCACCGAGTGCATAAAGGGTTAGCTTTAATAAAATGAGCAATCAAATTGACCATCTCACTACTTAAGTTAGAAGGAAGATTTACCTTGCAAGTTATGTAGCAATATAACTCATAGTCATCAAGATCAACTATTTTCTCATACTCAATTAGTTCATCCAAGGAAAACTTGTCAAGATACTTCAGTACAAAGTGCCCTAAAAGAATATCGGTTTCTTTGCAGCCTCTATGCCAGCTTCTATATGTCAATTTTTTTCTTAATAAAGAGGTATCTGTCATTGTCATTGAGTTTTTTTAATTAAAAGATTAAATTAAGCACTTGTCAAGCGAGGCATGTTTTAATATACTTAACGCTTGGTTAAGATCTAAAAAAATACAGGTGGAAATAGTTTCTAATCTTATTCATCAATTTGGTGATGGAGTATACAATCTTTTGTCATTTTCTTTAACCATCTCTGTCGTAGTATTTGTGCATGAATATGGACATTATATCATCGCCAAAGCATACAAAGTTAAAGTCGAGTCTTTTTCTATAGGCTTTGGTCCTGAAATTTTTGGTTTTCATGATAAGTCTGGAACCAGATGGAAATTAAGCACTGTTCCACTTGGCGGCTATGTTAAAATGCTAGGAGACAGCAACGCAACAAGCGTCCCAATTGATCAACAAGAATTAACCAAAGAGGAAAAACCATATTCACTCCATACAAAACCTCGATATCAAAGAGCAGTGATAGTTTTTGCAGGACCATTTGCAAATATGATATTTTCCGTTATAGCCTTAACGATATTTTTTAGCACAGTAGGTTATTACCACACTCCACCGGTAATTGGAAAGGTAATTGAAGGCAGTGCAGCAAAACATGCTGGCCTATTACCAGGCGATACTATTACACAGATCAATGAATATAAAATAAAATACTTTGAAGATATTTCACGTGTAATGATGTCAAACCCTGAGACGAGAATAGAAATTAGATATAGTAGAAATAATGAGAAGCTTAGCGCTAGTCTTACTCCATCAACAATTGAAGATAAGGATATTTTTGGCAATATAATAAAAAGAAAAACTATAGGAATTACTTCAATTAATATGAAGGAGTTAAAGCAGTCATCTTTTCTTGGAGCTGTGAGCTTGTCATTGAGCGAAACTTATCATACCATGTGCTTAACAATCAAATCTCTCTTTCAAATTATCATTGGTAAGAGAAGTGTAAATGAAATAGGTGGCCCGATAAAAATCGCAAAATATTCAGGACAATCAGCCAAAAAAGGATTTATTATAGTTTTATATTTTATGGCAATTATCTCAGCTAATTTAGCTGCGATTAATTTGCTACCAATCCCACTACTCGATGGTGGACACTTATTTCACTACGTTATAGAAGCGGTCATACGTAGAGATTTGAGTTTGAAATATCAAAAATACGCAGCTACTTTTGGTGCCTTCGTTCTGCTCTTGCTAATGGCAATCGCAATCTCAAACGATATAAGGCATTTTTTTTAAGATAAATATGAGAAAACTATTTTATATACTAATAGTAATTTTTATCTCTTTTTCCACCCTACTTGCCGCTTCAGAAAATAATGAAAAAACGCAGATAAAGGATATCCAATGCATTGGCAACAAACGAGTTGGCGATCAAACAATAAAGTTTTACATCAAATTAGAGCCCAATAGTTATGTAAACGATAACGACATAGATTCGATTATAAAAAGCTTATATAAAACAAAGTTATTTGCCAGTGTTCATGCCTATATCGATAACGAAAAAAAACTGGTAGTAAAAGTCCAAGAAAATCCACTGATTAACAAGGTAATATTAAAAGGTAATAAGCAATTTAAAAGCAAAGAACTACTAAATAACGTAGTCCAATCAAAACCTTTAACTATTTTCACTGAGACAAAATTGCAAAGTGATTTAGTGAATTTAGTCACCCTCTACAGGCATAGAGGTAAGATTGGTGTTAAAATTGAACATGAGCTGGATAAGCTTGATGGTAATAGGGTTAATTTAATCTTTAAAGTAAAGGAAGGTAAAACCTCTAGAGTCAAGAGCGTGAGATTTATAGGCAGTAAAAACTTTTCTGAAAATGAGCTAGAGCAAGCTATTAAAATGCAAAGTAATGATATATTTAATAAGTTGTTTAGGGCCATTTTTAAAGGTGGAAATCATTATTCGTCACAGTATTTGTTAATTAATGAAGAATTGCTTGATCGCTTTTACTCATCTAAGGGTTATATCAACAACAGTATTCAGCCAATTGTTGAGATTGATAATAATAATCAAATAGAGTTAACTTTTTTGATTGATGAAGGACAACAATATTTGTTTGGAAGCAATGAAGTTAATATTGAAGCTGAAATTCAAGATCCAGACCTAAAAGAGAGAGTATTGGAACTGATAGTTAAAAAAGACAATAAAGTATTCGATATGGTTGAAGTGAAAAATACGGCGGAAAAGATAAATAAGCATTTAAATGAGGTAGGATATATATTTGCAAAAGTTAATCCAGAATACGTACAACACGATAATGTTGTAGATGTAACTTATAGAGTGTTGCCAGGTAAAAAGATTTATATAAATCAAATTACAATCGACGGTAATGATCGTACTTTAGATAAAGTAATCAGAAGCAAGCTCAGTGTAGCAGAAGGTGACGCGTACAATACATCTGAAATTCAAAAGTCACGTAGAAGATTAATTGGTAGTGATTTCTTCGAAACAGTAAAAATAAATAGTCACGTGATTAATGATAATGCAGTAAATCTCAACTTAAATGTTAAAGAAAGAAGTACTACCTTGTTGTATTTAGGAGGAGGTGTGTCTTTTCCTGGTGGAGCATTTATAAAAACTGATTTCAAAGATCGTAATTTATTTGGTACTGGAAAAGAGCTCTCATTTGCCCTTGAGAAGAGTCAATATGTATTTTCTACCAATGTGGAAGTTGTTGAAAACAATCTTAATGATTCTGATACATCACTAGGTGTAGATGTATTTTATGAAAGGCAAGATAAACCAAACACTACTTTTGATAGCTATGATTTGGGAGGAACAGCACAGTTATTACATAAAATTATAGAAAACTTAACTAATTCTATTCGTTATTCTTACAAGTATAACCATATACACATGAACAATAAGGGTGGAAAAGATGAAGATATCTCTGAAATAATACGAAGTCAACAAGGTGAATACCAAATTTCATCAGTAGGATACACATTAACATATAATAAACTGGACAATTTTCATGCTCCAAAAGAGGGGTATTTATTACGCTTAAGCCAGGATATCTCTGGGCTTGGAGGAAATATGAATTTTCTAAAATCTGAATTCTTATCTTTTTATGTGCATCCTATATTAAGGAAAATCGACAATGATATAATACTGCGTTTTAAAATGGCAGCAGGTTACATCTTTTCCTATACTGATAAAGAGCTAAACATTGGCCAGCTCTTTTTTAAAGGCGGCAATGAAATTAGGGGGTTTGACCTTTCTGGTATTGGGCCAAGAGCAAAAGATAAAAATAAAAGCTCGTTAGGAGGCAAAACTTATTTTAACCTAACACAACAAGTGGATTTTCCGCTACCAAAATTATACAATTACATTGGTATCAAAGGCTCATTATTTGTTGACTATGCAACGCTTTTCGGCTTAGATATTAAAAAGGAGTATGAGGGGAAATATCACAATAGTAAGCTTGTAAGAGTTTCGCCAGGCTTTGGTTTTTCAATGCCTTCTCCTTTTGGTGGTAGATTTAGATTAGATTTTGGATTTCCTTTAGCTAAGGAGCCCTATGATATAATGCCACCATCAAATATTAAATTTTCTATTGAAGTCGGGATTTAAATGAAATATACACAATTATTTATATCAGTTGTTGCCTTGGTTATTTCCTTGCTTACAGGTTATAAGGTTGTAAAACACCAACCTCAGGGTGCGCTCAACATAAAGGTCGCAATTATTGATAGTGACAAAGTTATCAATGAATCTCTTGCTTTGCACAATATACAACAGCAAATAAAAGAGCAAAACTCTAAGCTGCAGCATGAGTTCGAAAATGAGCTAGACAAACTTAAGCCTTCCAAAGAAGAGCTTGAACTTTTATCAGAAGAAGCAAAAAAAGAAAGGGCTGAGCAATTTAATAAGCTAGCTTTAAGTGCTAGAGATAATTACAATGAAAAAATGTCATACTTAGAAGAAAGTTATAAGGACGCAGTAGATAGTGTGTTTAACAAGGTAAAAGAAGTTGCTAAAAAAACGGCAGAAAAAAACAATATAGACTTGGTATTATTTATTTCAAAGAAAAATCAAGTTTTATACTCTATGGATGAAATTGATTTATCAGGCGCGGTATTAAAAAATATAAATAAGGAAATACCAGAATTTACTTTAAAAGGTGTTAATTAGGCTTAATTCAAGGGTATCATGCAGTGTAATATTAGTGATATTATAAAAATACTACCACATTCTTATCCACTCCTCTTAGTAGATAGAGTGATAGAATGTGATCCAGGTAAAAGTATAAAAGCAATTAAAAATGTGACTTTCAATGAGCCATTTTTTATTGGCCACTTTCCCGGTCATCCAATAATGCCAGGAGTTTTAATAGTTGAATCCTTGGCTCAGGCATCTGCAATATGTGTTCTTGGGAGAGGCAGTAAAAGTATAACGGAAAATAAAGTTGCTTACCTTATATCCATTGAAAATGCAAGATTCAGGAAGCCAGTTACTCCAGGAGATACATTAATCCTTCAAGCTAACTTTAAAAATGCGTGTTTAAGTGTATGTAAATTTGAGTGTTTTGCATATGTTGGCAAAGAAAAAGTTGCAGAAGCAACAATTTTAGCTATGCTGCAAAACATACAAAACCTTTATCTGTAAAAAACAGTGTATGTGCTGTATAATATAGCAATGCCACTGGATTTTAACACCTCATTTTCAAATTTATACACTCGCAATGGATTGATAAAGTTAGACGAGGCATTTTTAAATTATATCAAATCATGCGATGAAGATTTATTTTGCTCATTGATTGAAGCAAGAAAAGAAACAGCCCACTCTTCAGGGTCATCTCAGCACTGGACATCGAAATCTAGAAAAAAAGAACTAGTGTTAGGCGAAAAAACAGCTTTTCCGTCGGAGTCATCCCAGTGCGCGATACTGAAATCCAGAAAATACTCAACATTAACCAGTCAAATGACAGATAGCCAGTTGATTATAGATCTTGCATACTTACTCAATGAGTTTATTGCAAAACTCTTCAACGTTGAAAAAGAAATAGAAGAGTTCAAAAAAAAGCACAACGACTTTGCTGTAATATACAAATGCAAAAGGTTATTTGTTCAACGCTACGCATTGAAGAAATACGCCGATACAACCAATATAGACATTGATCATGTCACTAGTGAACTAAATCACTTCCTCACATTACCAACAACAGAAAAAAAATTTGCTGAGCAGGTGATGAACTGGTTTGAAGATAGAGAAAACCATAAAGATGAAATAGAACTTGCAGCACAATATGCAGTATGGAGAGTGAAAAATAAACAAAGCACACTCTTTAGCATTTACAAAAAAATTGACCACGAAAACCTCATACCATTTTCTAAAAAAGAAGTGGATAAAGTTGAAGTGCTGTATTCAAACAAAATAAAAAGACGATATGGCTTTGACCTAACGAGTGAAAAGGCAAGTTTAGATAAAGCATTAGATAATGCTCACTATTGCATATTCTGTCATAAGCAAAATAAGGATAGCTGTTCAAAGGGGTTATTGGAAACTCCGGTATCATTCTGGCGCGTGATGCAGGAATCCAAAAAAAAAGAAGAGTCGACCTCAGTACCAAGCACTAGGATGACAGGGGAATACACTCAGATGTCAGAGGGGTGCATAAAAAGTCCACTAAATAACTACAATACTTTTAAAAGATCCCCACTAGAACTTGAACTGCACGGTTGTCCACTGGAACAGAAAATATCAGAAATGAATCTGGTAAAAAGCGAAGGGTACGACATAGCAAGCCTTGCAATTGTGATGATAGATAATCCGTTGTGTGCAGCTACCGGACATAGAATATGTAATGACTGCATGAATTCATGCATATATCAAAAACAAGAGCCTGTGAATGTGCCAATGATTGAAACAAGAATTTTGGATGATGTGCTTAGTTTGCCATATGGATTTGAAATATATTCTTTACTTAGTCGTTGGAACCCTTTAAATTTTCAGCGGCCATTGCCAAAAGAAAATACTGGAAAAAATGTCCTGGTTGTTGGGCTTGGTCCTGCAGGCTTTAACTTAGCTCATCATTTATTAAACGATGGACACAATGTTATCGCCATTGATGGGTTAAAAATAGAGCCTTTAACCGATGATTTCCAGCTGATTAAAGATTTTAAACATGAAAAATTGAGTGAACGCATAGCCAGTGGATTCGGTGGAGTGGCAGAATACGGCATCACTTCTAGGTGGGATAAAAACTATTTAAAGATCATTAGATTATTACTGGAAAGACGTGAGAATTTTGCAATCTACGGAGGCATTCGCTTCTGTAGTACAGTAACTGTTGATGATGCATTCAATTTGGGTTTTGATCACATAGCCCTAGCACTTGGTTCTGGCAAACCACGAATGATAAAAATAAAAAATATACTAGCTCGTGGAGTGCGTATAGCCTCTGATTTTCTGATGTCATTACAACTTACCGGTGTCCTCAAATTTAATTCTGTAGCAAACCTGCAAATCCGTATGCCGATAGTTGTCATAGGTGCGGGACTCACTGCAATTGACACTGCAACTGAAGCTTTAGCGTATTATCCAATTCAAGCAGAAAAATTTCTTCTCCGTTACGAAGTATTAGTCGATAAATATGGAAAAGACTATGTTGAAAAAGATTGGACAGAAGAAGAACACGAAATTGCGGATGAGTTTATATCGCACGCGCAGCTGATCCGCAAAGAGAAAGAATTAGCAAAAAAAGGGAATAGAGAAGCAAGAATATCGGAGCTAATGCAGAGCTTAGGGGGAGTAAAAGTTGTATACAGAAAAGAGCTAAAAGATTCACCAAGTTACCGATTAAATAGCGAAGAGGTGAAAAATGCATTATCAGAAGGAATCCACTTTATCGAAAACTTAGAGCCAGTTGAAATCGTGACGGATAAATATAGCCATACTGAGTCGATAAAACTGATCAACACAAAATCTCGCGAAATTAAGTGTATAAAAGCACGCTCTATCCTTATAGCAGCAGGCACTGAGCCAAACACAGTTATTGCAACAGAAGATAAAAAGCATTTTAAATTAAGCAACGGATATTTTACTCACCTAAACTCATTAGGAGAGGAAGTAGATCCAATATTCTCTCCTAAAATGCAAAATAAAGATAGAATATTAGTATATAAACAAGGTGATAGAACAATTAGTTTTTTTGGTGACCTTCACCCTTCGTATAGGGGTAGTGTCGTGAAAGCTATGGCAAGCGCCAAGAACGGTTACCCTATTATTTCTCAGCTTCTGAGTAGAGTTAACACCGCTACTGTCATTCCAATATCTTCTCCTACCACTCTGGCACTTAATACTGGAATCTCAGCGCTACATACACAACTATATGAATGTTGCGACATAAGAGTAACTTTCACCACAAAGGATGTCATCCCAGTACCTAAATACACAGCCGTACGAACACCATGGCTTAAGAGCAACCTCCACCAGAAAGAGTGCCACCCCAGTGCTTCTTTCTTATCATCCCAGCGCGTGGCACTGAGATCCAGCAAAATCGATTATAAGCAAGCACACCATACAACATTTTCTGTAAAATTACCAAAGAACTGGATCTCAGTGCCACGTGCTGGGATGACACCAGTTCAACGGGCCAATGAAGAATTCTTTAATAGGATAAAAGAACAATTCACTGCGAAAGTAGTAAAAGTCCAATATTTAACAGACAAAGTTGTAGAAGTAGTAATTAAAGCACCACTTGCTGCAAAAAATTTTCAGCCTGGGCAATTCTTTAGGTTGCAAAATTTCGAAACCAATAGTAGAAAAATCAATAATACAACTTTTGCTATGGAAGGTATAGCTGTAACCGGCACTGAAGTAGATAAAAAAAAAGGACTTATTTCCACTATTGTGCTAGAAATCGGAGGCTCTACTAATTTATGTAGATACTTAAGAGAAGATGAGCAAATTATTCTTATGGGTCCAACTGGCAAGCCTACTGAGGTTTATTAAGTTTTTCCAGACTGATTGTGATAGCATTCATTAACAAATCCACACTATAACAGCCCTTTTTATTAAGGTAGTATTATGACATATCACTTAACACTTACCTTCCCAAAGAAACAATATTCTATAAATAATAGCGGTAATGAATTTATAGCAAAAGACGAAGAAGGCAACAGATTTATCATTATCATAGATAGTGTCAAAAAGGAAAATTTTCTTTTTGTAAAGACGACGGCAGTGAATGCAAGTTTACACAACACTATGCAGTTAAAGATCCAAAAATATGTAACAAGCTTTCTGATATTGACAGTGCTGACACCAGTTCTTATTGTTAGCGGGTTAAATAAAAGTGACATTGCAGAGTTGTTTAATTGCAGAATGAGAAAGAGAAATAATAAATTTGCATAAAGCACTCTCAAGCAAAGCAATTGTATTATAGACTTTATTATGTAA
>NZ_WQMO01000022.1 GCF_013366805.1 Wolbachia endosymbiont of Litomosoides brasiliensis | reverse complement strand
TTGATTTCAACTCTATTTAAACCTCGCTATTTTACTTACTTCGGTATGGCTTCTTTTCCATTATTGCCTATCCGGTTCTTGTGTGGTGGGAATTGGTATAAGAATTTAGTTGATTAATTGCTGATTTATATGCTATATTTTGTGAATTAGATGGAGTGTTTTATGAGTGACGGTATTACATCAGTAAATGATCAAAATTTTAAGTCTGAGGTTACTGATTATAAAGGATTCGTACTGGTAGACTTTTGGGCAGAGTGGTGTAGACCGTGTAAAAGTTTAATGCCGCGTGTTGAGCAGTTGGCTAAAGATAAAGAAGATAAGATCAAAGTCTGCAAGTTCAATATAGATGAAGGAACTGAGGTGCCAGGTAAATGTGGGATTCAATCTATACCTACATTAATCATATTTCAAGACGGTAAAGAAGTTGCACGCAAAGTTGGTACTATAAATGATTTGTCAAGTTGGGTTGATGATAAAATAAACTGATAGACAACTCTGTTTTCGCGTATATTATAAATGTTAATGAAGGGGATTGTAGCTCAGTTGGTTAGAGCAGTTCGCTCATAACGAATTGGTCGTAGGTTCGAGACCTACCAGTCCCACCTGTTATAAGAGTATATTCATTCTGCGCTAGGCAGGTACAAGGGCTGAGTATTTCAACAGAATCTAAGCTTGTTCAAAAAGCTCTTTGCATGCTAGCTATAGTGAGTAAAAGACATAATCTTCACTTTTAAAAATTTTATCAACTTCCGCTAGTAAGGAAAAGTTTCAGAAAGTCATAATTTTAGCATTAATGAGAAAGTTAAAGCACATTTTTTTAGTGTTCTTAAAAAGAATCAATCACTCAATCATAATTCAGTGAAATAATTGTTTGATATGAAAGATAACGTCTGGGCGCTTATTTCAATGTTTTTTGAACAAAATCTACATTACAGTTGTGTATAGTTATACTAGTCCAAATAGGCTTTTCTGATTTATTCATGTGTGTATTTTAACATATTCTGTCATTAGAATAATATCTATAAGTTGCACAGCAGTTTAGCTTTGATCTTAACTATCATGCGCTTTATCTCTACATTGTCACAATGATCATTGCCTAAGATTCCTTCTTTTACCTTCAGCGCCCTTGAAATTTTTTTAGTGCCTTCTTATACTTTCCTTAATGACTTAATGTGACAGCCATACTGTAAGTCGTATTTGTGATACAACGGAGGAAAATCAAATTGTTATTTGAGTGTTTTTTCTTATATGATCTCTCTTTAGAGTATTTTAATACCTCTTCACATTTTCCCTGATAGCTAAATGCCACAGCAATTTCATACATAGTAGATGAAGTGTCATGGTGGTCACTTTCCCAGGGTTTTTTTCTTTCTTTTAGCGCCTTTTAAACTTTGCTAACACTTCCTCATACTTTTCTCAGCAACTTAATGCTATGGCCATCCTATATATTGGGTTGAGAACGTGATAAGAAGCAAAACTATCTTCCGAGTTTTTTATGCAACCACACTCTTCAAAGTGTTTTGATGATCTTTATATTTTCCCTGGAAATTGAGTAGTACAGCCATTTCATATGTAGTAGATAAGATATCAGGATTTGCAATTTCTTGTTTTACTTTTTTAAAAAACTCTCCTCTACCTTTGCGTATTAGGAAACGTTTCCCTTGTTTCTTTAGTTTAGAGTTTCTTCCTTGAAACGAGTGTAAACGTTCCGCCTATTAATGTTATTAAGTTCTTCACCTAGCTTATTTTTAATGAGCTCTGCTAGTTCTATTTCATTAAGTTGATTTACTGCAAATACTAATTTAGTAGAAAATTCTTCTATATTATCTTCTAATATTAATTCCCAATGTGCGAGGAACGGATGGACAATAGTGGAAAAGAAGCTATGCTGAAGTAAATAAAGTGGCGAGGGGAAAATGGTGTTGAAATCAAAACTATTGAATAGAAAAGTTGTGGAATTAGCAAAATAAGTGCTAAAGGAAGTGCGAAATAGCGCATACATTTAGAAAAACTAAATGCTGTGATTGTAGCAAAGAAGTACAGTATAATAGCCATGGCAAAAATGTGTTGCATGCATGGATAAAACACTTAAAATTTGGAAGAGAAGAAAAGTTGTTTGCTTCTTCTTAACGTCGTAGAAAAGCTAGATTGAATTAGAGCCAACTTGAACAAGTTGAAGTATGGATACAAAAACTAATATTACCATTAAAGAAATAAGATAAAAATACAGGAAAAATTTGACTTGAATGTCAGTAAGTCTACAGCACACTTTAATATGCAAAAAATGAAGTTTTCATATATTGCATCAAGCCTAATTCACAATGAACAAGACAAAGGTAGGCAGGAAGAGTTTAAAAAAAACTTAATTAGACTATTGGTAAGCGCCTAAACAAGAGTTATTCATCTTTGATGAATTGCAATTTAATATACATTCGAAAGTTGGACACAATGGTTTAAAGAGGTATTAGAACATAGGTTAGAGTAAAATTAGGTAGATAAAATTTTTATCTCTACAGTGAGTTAATTCTAGAAATGGAAAAAGTTCTAGCTTATTTGTACCGAATGTTAACACTGATTGTATGGATATATTTCTTGGACAAATGTCATAATATTTAAGAGCAAGACAAGCCTTTCTTATCATAGATTGTGCTAGTTGACATGAGTTAAAAAATTTAAAGGTATCTGAAAGTATCTAGATTATATACCTACCACAATACTTACCTGAGCTCAATCCTATTGAGAGACTTTGGTTGTATATAAAACAGAACATTTTGCGTAATAAAGTCTATAATACAATTGTCTTGCTTGAGAGCACTTTGTGCAAATTTATTACCTTTCTTTCTCACTCCGCAATTAAACGACTCTGCAATGTTACTTATTTGACTCATTAACAATGATGGTTAGCATAACCCTCCACAAAAACGGTTTTTAGGGAGAAGATGGATAATTATAGTTCCGTGTTTGGTGCTATAGGAGCCACGCTGGCTGTCATGGGAATTATATCTGAAATTGCTGCTATTGTTGAGCAGTTGCAACAGCTGTGTTATCAGGAATTGCTAGTGCTATAGCGGGATATCTTGTTGATGTAGCAATAAATTAATGCTTAGTAGTTGGAAGTATGCAACTCAGTAGTTCAAAAGTAAGACCAATCTGGTAAATAGGCATTTGTAGGGGGGAAATTATTTTGTGGTTTTTCTTTCTGAGATCTACTAAATCCAGTTTGGAACTGTTCTATGATTCTGTTTTTGTAAAGATAATTCCTCTGCCATTCAGCAGCCATGCTGGAGATTCGATTTTATATCCCTCAGAAAGTAAATGTTCTTCTTTGCCATCTGACTTCATAACTACTATGTAAAATTTTTCTCATTGAACCTTTAGCTATGAAATCTCCCTTTGGCGACCAAATTAGGTGTGGCGTATCTTCCCTTCCAAAACTAGTTCTTTTAGGTTTTTTGTTTTTTTTGATAAAATCAATAATGTAAAGTTGCTAATTTCCACTTACATCAGAACTAAGAACCATGTATTTTTGATCTGGAGAAAAAGAGGGAGAAGTGCTTATAGCTGAACTTTTAGTAATTTTTTTTGTACGTTTACTGCTTAAATCTAAAGATAATATATTTGTCTTACTATCAGATGAATGAGAAATGAGAAGAGATTTGCCATTAGGAAAAGACCTAGGAACAGAAATAACGCCTTCAAATATGCTAACTATTGATTCAGTATTGTTTTTTAAATTCTTTAATGTTATGTAGCTTCTACCATCTAAATGTGAGATATAAATAATATTCTCTCCATTTGGTGAAAACATAGGTATTGACACGAATTTATCTCCGTTTGTTAAGTATTTTATATCGCTTCCATTTTGATTCATAACGGCAATTTTGTGTATGGACTTGTAATTACTATCTTTTTCTTCTGCAATGTGTGCTATTTTGTGTCAAAATGTCCCTTTTTACCAACTAATCTATAATATATTGTATCCGAAATAAAATGGGCAGTTTTTCTCCAACCTTTTGCAGGAAAAATAACTGACTTAGCGAACAACTCTTTTTTTGTAAAAGTATCAAATAAATGAAATGCTAGCTCTAAAGCATTACCAAGATACTTCGTTTAAACTTACTGTAACTAATATATCGTTTTCCTAAAGTTTGAATGGCATGGTTTCAGCTTCCACGCCTTGTTTTACATTAAATAAACTGCAATTTGATAAGTTTTTCTCAATGATTTTTATAATACTTTTGCTTAATTCACTTTCCAGTTTTGTTTTGCATGTACATTTGGACACAATAAGACTAATATTACCAACACTGCCTTTCTTACGTCAACGTATAAGGCAGCTTCAGTGAGATAAGGAATAAATAGCGGAAGAAGTAACATTAGCTGAATGAGTACTTCATTAGACTTCCTCTCTATCATTCGGCGAGAGTTTATTTTTGAAGGTAAATTGCATACAGATAACGTCATAAGAGTGGCTGATATACGGCTGTTTGAATTTCTTGTGTTGTAGCACGTATCAGCCTCTGGTGTTATTCCAGTGCATAGCACTGAAATCCAGTTTTTGATAATTTTATTGAAAATGTTGCGCAGTGCGCTTGTTTACAGTCAATCTCTCTAAATCCCGGTATCACGCACTGGAATGATATAGTCTAACATGCAAGTCACCTGCAAATCGCAATGTTCGTACGGTTATGTGTCGGGATGCTGAGATGATATCGTTCTTTTTTCTGGATTCCACTGTGCTACGCATTGGGATGACAAGAAGAGAGTGCTAGAATGACACCATTTAACACATAAATTATCCGCAAATTACAATGTTCGTACAAAGGAAGGAACACTGGAATGATATACTCCTGGCAAACTCAAATCACAATGTGTGTACAGCTGTGTGCTTGACACAAATTCTTTGTTTCTGAATTCTAGTTCACATGTTGAAATGACATCAGTATATTGTTAACCTCTTACTCAAGTGGTGGTTAATAAAAGAAGTCTATTTCACACCTGTTCTATTTGAACCTCAATTATAGGTCTTTTTAGTAAATATTCCTTTAAGATACTAAATATTGAGCTTTCAATCTTACTTCTTACTTTTTTTGTTGACTGCAAATTAAATGCTGACTCAACTGCCTTTATGATCCTTTGTATGATATCTACATCTTCTACCACTTCCAAAACACCGGGCGCAAATACTTTTGGTTTAGCCAGCAATTTATTTTTCTTGTTTACAATTGCTGTTACTACAATAGCTCCAGCATCCCTCATCTTCCTACGCATTCTTATAACGTTACTCTCTGGATGCCGTAGCAACATACCATCAACACCAAAATAGTCAACATCAATTGAATCAACTTTTTCTCCGCTCTCCAAGTTAACAATATCACCTGGTGCAATCATTATTGCTTTTTCCACACCACACTCTTTAGCAAATTTTACATGTGCATGTGTGTGAATATATTCGCCATGGACTGGAATAGATATTTTAGGCTTTATCAAAGAATACATTTCTCTTAGCTCTGTTTTAACTGGGTGCCCAGAGGCATGAACATGTTCTGTTTTTTCAGTAATAACCTCCACTCCCATCTCAATGAAAGCATTAAATATGCCGTGTGCACGAGTTTCATTGCCGGGAATAATCTTTGACGAGAAAATCACTGTATCACCTTGTTGCATTTTAAATGCATGATGACTCTTATTAGCAAGTTTTGAGGTTGATGCCATTGGTTCGCCTTGGCAGCCAGTGCAGATTAATAATAACCTCTCCCTTGGCAAATCTGCTACATCTTTTGCTTCATAAAATTCAACGGAATCAGTTAAATACCCACTATTTTGTGCAACTCTTACTATTCTCCATAAGGACCTGCCAAGCAAAACTACTTTTCTACCTAGCACCCTTGCAGCTTGGCCTATCATTTCAATCCGTGCCACGTTTGAAGCAAATAATGACACAGCAACTAGCTTTTTAGATCGCCTTATTATCTTATAAATATTGTTATAAACTTCACCTTCTGATTCAGGATTATGCTTGCTTAACACATTTGTTGAATCACAAATTGCTGCAAGCAGATTACCTTTATCGCCAATTTCTTTTAAACGACTTATGTTAGAGGTTAAGCCAACAATAGGTTTTGGATCAAATTTCCAATCACCAGTATGAAGCGCGCTGCCTACATCAGTGCTAACTAATATTGAATGTGCTTCAGGAATTGAGTGAGTTACATTTATAAATTCAACGGTAAAAGGACTTAAATTTATACTGCCGTTTATATCCACTTCCTTCACAGATATCATACCTTCTAATCGAAATTCCTTTAGTTTCTCTTTAAGAAAATTAACCGTGAACTTTGTTGTATATATGGGACATTGTAACTTTTCCCATAGGTAAGGCACTGCACCGCAGTGGTCTTCATGTGCATGCGTAATTATCATTCCAAGCAGGTCTTTCTTCCTTTCAGTAATAAAACTTACATCAGCAATTAATAACTCAATACCTGGCATAGTTTCATCGGCAAAACCAATACCAAGATCAATCATAATCCACTTACCTTGGTAGTGATACAGGCTAACATTCATCCCAATCTTGCCTACCCCTCCAAGTGAAAGAAATAAAAATTCGTTTTTGTTTATATTCATTAATTTTAAGTTATTAAAATGTGAGGATAGCAAAACTTTGGCTTAAAATAAAGGAGTTTGTTACTTTCAATAACCCTGAAGAGAATAAAGAGGCCCCGCAAGATTTTTGCTATTCTATTTACCAAAACTCATATCCAATGTAAGGTCGATGTATACTCAATTTGACTCCGAACATTACTTTTAAACACAGTTGACTTTACCTAGTTAATATTCCAAATTGTAAAAAACAGATAGTTCTATGGCAATAAGTCTATTACAAGGCAAAAAAGGATTAATAACTGGAATAACAAATAAGAGATCTATAGCGTATGGTATAGCAAGAGCTCTCTCAGAGCATGGCGCAGAATTTGCAGTCACTTACCAGAACGAAATAGTAAAAGAGAGGTTATCATCAATAGCAGCTGAATTAAATGTGGAGTCAGTACTGAATTGTGATGTTGTAAATGAAGGAACTATAGATAATGTTTTTAAGTTAATAGAAAAAAAATGGGGTACCCTTGATTTTTTAGTACATGCGATTGCATTCTCCGACAAAAACGAATTGAGCGGTAAGTATGTTAATACTTCACTGAACAATTTCCAAAATGCAATGAATATATCATGCTATTCTTTCACTGCCTTAGCACAGAGGGCTGAAAAAATGATGCCAAATGGTGGCAGTTTACTTACTTTATCTTATTACGGTGCTGAAAAAGTCATGCCAAATTACAACGTCATGGGCTTATGTAAAGCGGCACTTGAAGCAAGTGTAAAGTATCTAGCATGTGACTTAGGTCCACAAAACATCAGGGTAAATGCCATTTCTGCTGGTCCAATCAGAACTTTAGCGTCTTCTGGAATAAGTGATTTTCACTTCATATCAGAATGGAACAAGAATAACTCTCCTCTTAGACGCAACACTACTCTTGAGGATGTTGGAAAAGCAGCGCTATATTTATTAAGTGACCTAAGTAGTGGTACCACCGGAGAAATTTTACATGTTGATTCGGGGTATAATGTTGTAGGGATGAGGGTAACTGATTCAAATATGATTAATAGCTGCCAAAATTGAAAATCTAGCATGGAAAAAAAGCCTTTTAAAAGTTGGTAACATGATTTATAATTACTGTTATCAACTTTAAGTACTTTATGCTCAAGAAACTAGCTTGGTATTGCTCATTCGTAGAGTTAATCAAAGGATTTATTATTACGCTCAGATATGCGTTTAAACCGAAAGTTACGCTTAAGTATCCTATGGAAAAAGGTTCCCTAAGCCCAAGGTTTCGTGGCGAGCATGCATTGCGTAGATACTCAAACGGTGAAGAATTGTGCATAGCTTGTAAATTATGTGAAGTTATCTGCCCTGCCCAAGCAATAGTTATTGAAGCAGAAGAAAGAGAAGATGGTAGCCGCCGTACTACTCGTTATGATATTGATATGACAAAGTGCATATATTGTGGGCTTTGCCAGGAGGCATGTCCTGTTGATGCAATTGTCGAGGGTCCTAATTTTGAGTTTGCAACAGAAACAAGAGAGGAGCTAATGTACAATAAAGAAAAGCTATTGCGTAATGGTGAAATTTGGGAAGAAGCAATAGCTCTCAGACTAAAAAAGGATATGTCGTATCACTAATGTTAGAAGTTTACAATATTAGACCTCTATTATTCCGGTATCCTATTATGTCGTTCCAGTGCTTGTTACTTAGATACGGGAAAAAATGTGTTCACATGCTGGAAAATATTAATTTCCACTTGTTGTGTAAAAGTTTCACTCATGATTAGAATTACTTTTTTAGCAAAACAAAAAGTAGAAGAATATAGCAGTGGAGTTACTGGTTTTGATATACTACAACCAGACATTTCAAAGGAAGCAATTGCCTTAAAGGTAAACGGTGAACTATATGACCTCTCGCGTGAAATTAAATCTGATACAGAGATAGATGTCATACAACTTAATGATGAAGAGGGTTTGAATATAATAAGGCACGATGCTGCTCACATAATGGCTCAGGCAGTAAAAGAGCTCTTTCCTAATGCTCAGGTTACTATTGGTCCAACAATTCAGGATGGGTTCTACTACGATTTTGCTGCAGATCGTGCTTTTACTACGGAAGATCTTGCTGCAATAGAGAAGAAAATGAAAGAAATTATAAAAAGTAATCATAGATTTATTCGAGAAGTTTGGACTCGCAAGCAAGCAATTGATTTTTTTAGTAGTATAGGTGAAAAATATAAGGTTGATATCATCTCTTCCATACCAGAGAGCGAGGGTCTAACTGTTTATAGGCAAGGTGATTTTGTTGACTTATGTCGCGGTCCACACTCTCCTTCAACTGGCAGAGTTAAAGCGTTTAAACTTATGAAAGTCGCAGGAGCATATTGGCGTGGCGATGCAAAAGGTCCGATGTTGCAGCGAATATATGGTACCGTATGGCGAAATAAAGGTGAACTAAACACTTATCTTAAACGTCTAGAAGAGGCAGAAAAACGTGACCATCGCAAAATCGCTAAGGATATGGACTTGTTTCACATTCAGGAAGAAGCTGTTGGGCAAGTTTTTTGGCATGAACAGGGATATACTTTATATAACGTTCTCGAATCTTACATAAGGAAAAAATTAATAAACAATGGCTATACTGAAGTAAAAACTCCTGTCTTGGTAAGCAAGGAGTTATGGAAAAAATCTGGGCATTGGAATAAGTTTCGTGAAAACATGTTTATTATTGACGAACCTGAGAGTAAAAAACTAGCAATAAAACCTATGAATTGCCCCTGTCATGTACAAATTTTTAACTCTTATACAAGAAGCTATCGTGATTTACCGATACGTATGGCAGAACTCGGCATGTGCCATAGGAATGAAAGCTCAGGTTCATTACATGGACTGATGCGGGTGTGTGGTTTTACGCAAGATGATGCACACATTTTTTGTATGGAAGAACAAGTTAATTCTGAGACTGTAAAATTTTGTGATCTTTTAAAAGAAGTATATTCAGAGCTTGGGTTCAATAAAATTTCCTTGAAATTTTCTGATCGTCCGAGTATTAGAGCAGGAGATAATGAAGTGTGGGATAGAGCTGAAAAAGCACTGCTTGAGGCCGTTAGAAAAACGGGGCTCAGTTATGAACTTAATCCGGGCGAAGGTGCATTTTATGGTCCAAAGTTAGAGTTTATTTTGAAAGACGCGATAGGTAGAAGTTGGCAATGTGGAACGCTACAGGTTGATTTCATTTTACCAAAACGTCTGGGAGCCTTTTATGTAGGGGCAGACGGACAAAAGCATCACCCTGTTATGTTACACAGGGCAATCCTTGGAACTTTTGAACGTTTTATTGGAATTTTAATAGAGCACTATGCGGGAAAATTTCCGCTGTGGCTTGCCCCAACACAACTTGTTATTTTAACTGTTACAAATGAAGCTAACAACTATGCCATAGAAATTAGTAACGTTTTAAAAGAACAAGGTGTTAGGGTTAAGACCGATTTAACCAATGAGAAAATTAGTTATAAGATACGCTTGCATAGTTTAAGCAAGGTTCCTATATTATGGATTGTAGGTAAAAATGAAGTTGCAAGCAAAACCGTGTCAGTGAGAAATTTAGGATCAGACAAACAGGAGTCTTCTTCTTATGAAAAAGCTGCTAAACTGCTACTAAAGAGTATTAATTTAAATTAAGGGAGTTAAAACTTGCAAGTTAAAAAAAACAGAATTAATGAGTTCATTGCAGCCAAGGAGGTGCGTTTAGTTGACCATAATGGCGAAATGGTTGGAGTTGTATCAATAGAAAGAGCTTTGACATTTGCGCGAAATGTAGGTTTAGACTTGGTAGAAGTTGCACCTGATTCAACTCCTCCAGTATGTAAAATACTGAATTATAGTAAGCAAAAGTACGATGCAAAAAAGAAGGCGAGTGAAGCAAAAAAGAAACAAAAAACATTAGCTGTAAAAGAGATTAAACTAGGCCCCAATATTGGTGATCATGACTATGAAACAAAATTGCGTCACGCGAGGGATTTTCTTATACATGGGCATAAAATCAAAGTTACAATGAAATTTAAAGGTAGAGAGTTGGTAAATACCGAAGTTGGGCTGGAAAAATTAGAACGGCTAATTAGGGATACTAAGGATATTGCTAAAATAGAATTAGCACCTAAACGGGAAGGAAATCAGTATTTCTTAGCTCTGGCTGCCAAGTAGCAGGGTTTGCTAGGTAAAACCTTTGACTAGTTTTTATTTAAACAAACGACTACATTCTATAGTTTTTGAGACATCAAAAATTGGCTCTATCTTTCTTAAGTTCTCTATTAATCTATTAATAAAACAAAATTTGTTTTAAATTAAAAGGAAAACTGCTTTCAGCTTGAAATTTGCTGCAAATAAGATTGAATATTTGTAAAAAATATTGCATTATTATTAATACCTTTTAAACTAATTTGTTGTGATTTTTCTAAATTTCTTGATCCAAAATTGGACCTTACCTTTAAGAAGATCTTTGCTACAGAAAAAATAAGAATATTCTTACTATTTTTTGAACGATATCTTAGGTGTACTGAAGTTAATACCATATAAGAGATAGAATTTCATTAGCACTATTATGAATTCTGAAATTACCTCTGAGATATAAAGTATAGTTGATGTTCTCTGCAAGGATTCTGTTGGTAATGGATTTGTGATCGAAATGCAGTTTATTCATGAAAAGGGCTTTGAAAAACGTGCTCTTAGTATTACGCTGCCAAAGCTTACTCAAGGTAAGCTGATAGATACGCTAATTGTATAAGAAGATTTTCTTTACTGCAATATCAAATTGTACTTTATTTCCTGATAAGTCTAATTATATATCTAACCATACCATAAGAGATGATGAAATTAGTGAATGTGGCTTACAAGATTTTTCGATTTGTGTTTATTGAGTTACCTAAATTTCTTAAAGATAAAGTAGACCGATTAACAAGCATAGTAAGACGCTGGTGTTCTTTTTAAAGTATGCAGAGGAAACAACAGATGAAGATTTAAAGAAGATAGCAGAAAAAGCTTCAATAATAAAATTAGTATATGATGAATTAAACGAGTCTTGCTGGAATGAAAAGGGTCTAACAGCATGTGAAGAAAGGATAATGATCTGTACAGAGAAAGAGCCATCCTTGAACGGAAACTTGAGGAAGGTATAGAGAAAGATATAGAAGAAAGAAAAGTTGAAGCAGTAAAGGCAATGCTTGTTGACAACATGGATATCACTATCATTGCTAGGTTAACAGAGTTTGTCAATTATTAAAATTAAAGAATTGTAGGATCAGGTAGAAGCCAGTGATAGTGACAAAGGTTCTTGTTTCAATAAACAGAGAGTTTATACCAATTATCATGTTAGTGGGTTAAATAAGTGACATCGCAGAGTTGTTTAATTGCAGAGCAAGAAAGAGGGCTAATAAATTAACACAAAGCGCTCTCAAGCAAAGCAATCGTATTATAGGCTTTATTACGCAAGATGCTTTGTTTTATATACAACCAAAGTCTTTTAATGGGATTGAACTCGGGTGAACATGGTAATAGGAATATAGTTTTGATATCCTTAAGTACCTTTAAACTTTTTGACTTACGTCAACTAGCACAATCAATGG
>NZ_WQMO01000021.1 GCF_013366805.1 Wolbachia endosymbiont of Litomosoides brasiliensis | reverse complement strand
AGAAAGAGTTCTAACTTATTTACGCCGAATGTTAACGCTGATTGTATGAATATATTTCTTGAACAAATGTTGCAATATTTAAGAACACGAAAAGCCTTTCTTATCATGGATTATTCTAGTTAGAATAAATTAAAAAATTTAAAGATATCTAAAAATATCAAGATTATACACCTACCACAATACTCACCTGAGCTTAGTTCCCTATTAAGAGACTTTGGTTGTATATAAAATAGAACATTTTACGTAGTAAAGTCTATAATACAGTTGCTTTGCTTGAGAGCGCTTTGTGCAAATTTATTACCCTCTTTTTCACTCTGCAATTAAACAACTACAATGTCACCTATTTGACCTACTAACAATGACAATTAGCATTACACATCCCAACTACAGCTGTACAAACATTTACTTTGCGAGATAACTCACACAATATAAAGTGTCATTTCAACGCTTGACGCGGGGTGAAGTGAATCATACTACAACTCATTCACGGTATTCCTAGGTCCAGCTAATAAGCTGCGGAATGACGGTAGCTGCAAACATTAAGAAATTTACCAAGCAGAAAAAAGGCAAAAGGAAACCCTTGTTAGATAGCATTCACTCTCTAATCTACAGATTGGCATTTTATACTGCTTTAAACACTTTACAAGCACATTTCAGCTTATATAGGCAAAAACCCAGAAATGTTTGCGAAGACATAAGGCCACATGTTGCAAAAAATTAAACATAACATGCTAACTACGCGATACCTCGTCGTTTAATCTGCACAGCTTGAAGATAACTGAACACCTTCAGTGCTGCGGTAAGAGAGCTGGCGAGATTTATCAAATAGTTTTCACACTCCTGTGAGTTATTGAATGACCAGTAGCGTGCAACTAATCCTCTGACAAGAACGTTAAAAACAAAGAAACTCATTTCTATTATGAGTAATTCCTGTATAATCTTACAAGTTTAATTGTACATCATGAAGATAATAACAGGTAATGCTAGTAAAGAACTAGGAAAATTAATAGCTAACAAGCTGAATGTTCAGTTATCCCTTACTCAGGTGTTAAAATTTGCCGATGGTGCGATAAATGTAGAAGTGGAAAGTAACCTCTGCAGTAAAGAGGTATACATAATACAATCCATTTCTCCCCCTATGAACGACAACCTTATGGAGCTCCTGTTCACAATTGATGCAGTAAAGCGATCAGGAGCTAAAAGAATCACAACAATTATTCCCTATTACGGATATAGTAGGCAGGATAGAACCATTAAAAACAACAACATGCAATCCGCCTTGAATGCCAAATTAGTTGCAAATCTTATTCAAACTGCAGGTGTAAACAGTGTTGCAGTTATTGACTTGCACTCAAGTCAAATTGAAGGTTTTTTTGATGTGCCGCTGACTAATTTGAGTTGTTTTGGAGCATTTGCTGACTCTATACATACAGAGAACTTGGCAATAGTTGCACCCGATATTGGAGCAATCGGCAGAGCACGCGCTTTTGCAAAAACTTTAGAAAAAAAGTGCGAGGTAAAATTGAGTGATAAGATTATCGTAATAGATAAATACAGAGAGAAAGCAGGTGCATCTCAGGTAATGAACGTAATAGGAGAAGCTACAAATAAAAATTGTGTCATTGTTGATGATATAGTCGATTCTGGTGGAACATTATGTAACGCAGCTTTTACTTTAAAAAATCATGGAGCAAGATCTGTAATTTCATGCATAACACATGGCGTACTTTCAGGAAATGCAATTGAAAAAATCTCTCTCTCTTTTCTAGATAAGTTAGTGATTACAGATACCATATTTCACAAACTTGAAAAAACTTATAAAATAAAAATTATTTCCATTGTAAATATTTTGACTCACTTCATTCAAGGAGGTAAAGATGCAAACTAGGTCAGCAGGAGATGTCATCACTTCGCTAATAGAATTTGTAGACAAGAGAAAAGTAACAATCACTAAGGAAGAAATGCTTAAAATCGCACAGCTTGTAAGAATTAAGTTATCAAATGACGAAATCGAGCATTACTCCAAAGAACTGACAATATTGGATTGGATACACAACATTTTATTACAAGTTAATACTAAAGGAGTTTTCCCCATGCGCTATGGCAGTGTAGATAAGAACATTCACGTACGCGACGACGTTATCAATTCCCAGAGCATTAAAAAAGAGGAAATACTATCCAATACAAAACCTGAATATGGATATTTCGTAGTGCCAAAGGTTATAAATGATTAAAATAAAGCTTGTTTTTCAAAGAAAGATTTAGATAGAGTGAGTTGATACAGGTTCATGGTTTGTATAGAAGAACAGGTCTACAAAAACATAGGGTTGCCACTTGTTATGGTTAAGAGGTTTAATGACTTTATCCATGTGTCTGATACAATAATTAAATTGTAAAGTCTATTGAAGTCTAGCATGAATGAAGTAGCAACATTTGGTTGCCGCCTAAATTTTTATGGAAGCGAGTTAATTAAAGAAGCATTAAGAAAAGTAGAAAGAGAAAATGTTATAGTGGTATACAGCTGTGCAGTGACAAATGAAGAGAATGCAAGGTGAAACAAAAAATATGCAAGGTTTATTAAAAACGACCTAAATAAAGAAATTATCGTAGTTAGTTGTGTCGCCTAATTAGACCATGAATCTTATAGTAATATTCTTGGTGCAAGTAAAGCGTTAAGTCATTAAGATAAGCTAAAGACTGAAAATCACTTATTAAGTAACAATAAAATATTAGTCAACGATAACCAGGCAAGTAAGTCAGAACCTGCTCTAATTGATAAATTCAAAGATGAGTCAAGAACATTCATCGAAATTCAAAATGGTTATAATCATAGTGCACATTTTGCTCGATTACTGAAGCAAGAGGAAACAACCTGATCCATGCTAATAAACAATGCTATTGAGCAAACCACAAGATTTTCGTAGCAAATGGCCATCAAGAAGTAGTGTTTACAGGGTTAATATTACTGATTTTGATACAGATCTATCCAGCAAACTTCACTTGGCTCAATGGCCAGAAGAGTTTTTAAAGATATGCCAGAACTAAAGAGGCCCAAAGCTTTCTCCTATTGATGTTGCTGAAGTTGATGATGAATTAATGGATTTAATAGTTAATAAATCAAGGTTTACACTGTATTTGCACTTAAGTTTACAATCTAGTAATTATTTAATTCTAAAAAGGATAAAATATCGTCACAGAAGGAAGAAGTGATAAAATTTTGTCATAAAGTGAAAAATTTAAGACCTGATATAATATACAGCGCTGACATTATTACTGAATTTCCCATGGAAACTGATGAGATATTTCAGGGTACAGTTAATCTGCATCAAAGAGGCAAATACAGTTTATCTACACGCTTTTCCATATTCAAAGCAAAAAAAGACACCTGCTGCACAAATGCTATAGGAGTGCCAAAGGATGTGCGCAAAAGAAGAGTAAAAAACTTAAGAAAGTAAACAAAGCAATGATGAGTAGCTTTTATCAGTCTTTAACAGGCACTAAACAAAGTGTTCTAGTTAAGCCAAATAACATTGGTAGAGCAGAAAATCTCGCATTAGCAAAGCTTACACCAAAGACTCAAGCTAAAAGTATTGTAAAAGCTTATAATAATGGAAAGTAGTTAATTAATTGAAAGTATTCTTTCCTAATTTTTTGATATGAGAAAAGCACTGTAAAGTGTAAACTTGCTTATGATAAAAAAATTTATTTTTTTTGACGTATTGCTAATCTTATGTATTAGTTTTTTTTCTGTTCACGCCAATGAAAGTTGTTCAAATGAGGAACAGTTTGCGGAAAATTTAATGCTTGCAGGCGAATCTATATGCTATAAATCTAGAAAATGCAATGAAAAAGGGGTTACGCCAGTAAAAGATAAAAAACTTAATTTCTATGTTAGCGCCAATAGCGGCAAGACATACTCTGATAACTCAGAAATATTTATAAACGGTATAAAAGCAATCGGAGAAAGAGCTTCTATCTTAGTCGAGAGCCGTTATGGCACTATAATAAAAAATATAGTAGCAGATGAAATTGAAAGCGTAAAAAAATTTGATGGTAAAATTGATTTTCAGTGGCTTAACAGTATATCTTTAGGTTATTATGCTGGAGAAAACGGCCGTATTGACTTCGAAACCATGTATTCTAAGGTTAACATTAAAAATGGCAATTCTCCTCCGGTACTTGATAGATCGGCTAGTATATTTTCATTCTTATTAAACTTTTACTATAATCCCAGCATTCAAGACACACAATTCGCTCCGTACGTCAGCCTTGGCATAGGACCAACAGTTTTTAGATTAAAAAAGATCAACGAGTCACCTCAAAACTCGATGCCACTGAACGTTCCCTGGTTTGCTTACCAAGTAAGGCTTGGTGTCAATTACTCGATAACCCCAGAAATCAAAACCTTCCTTGGCTACCGTTACTTCAGCATTCCAATACCTATTGCAGATAATATATCGATCCATAATATTGGAATTGGCTTGATATTTAACTTTTAGCAACAATTCAGTATATATACAAATTCTTATCTTCTTTACCCAATAAACCAAATGTTGGCACAATTGTTACTTTTAAAAAGATGACAGTTTCTACTGCTTTCATGTTGTTTGCCAATCTCTTTTACTTCTGATTTACCCCCAGGCGGGCTTCAAAGCTTTGCTTATCTTTTTCTATGCTCTATAAACCCGCCAATTACCATAACTCCACCACTCTTAATCTTTAACCATAGGGTTCATTTCTCTCATTTCAATAATTGGAATATCACTATTCAATTTCATTTGACTCTGCTGTGCAATGCACTCTATATTTAGATCTTCAGTGTAGTTGTTAATTCTTGATAAAGTTGGGTGTATATCTATAAATATTTTACTAATATCAATATTAATGCTCGGATGAATTATTAATACGATACCTATCGGCATACTATTCATTTTGGTTATTAAGACCTGACTTGAATTTTTAATATTTTTTGTGTATCATGCCAATTCTCATTGTTAGTGAGTCAAATAAGTGACATTGCAGAGTTGTTTGTTGCGGAATGAGAAAGAGAGGCAATAAATTTACACAAAGTGTTCTCAAGTAAAGCAATCGTATTATAACTTTATTACGCAAAACGTTCTGTTTTATGTACGACAAAAGTTTCTCAACAGGGATTGAGCTCAGGCGAGTATGGCAGTAGGTATATAATCTTGATATTTTTAGGTACCTTTGAATTTTTTGACTCATGCCAACTAGCATAATCTATAATAAGAAAGGATTATCGTGTTCTTAAATTGTGACATCTGTTCAAGAAATATATTTATACAATCAGTATTGACATTAGATGCAAATAAGCTAGAAGTCGCTCCATTTCTAGGATTAACTGCACTACAGAGATAAAAACTTTATCCACCTAATTTTACTTCAATCTGTGTTCTAATACCAATTCCTACTGTACAAGAAATGGATAAACAATAATGGAAAAGAAGCCTTACTGAAGTAAGTAAAATAGCAAGGCTTAAATTGCGTTAAAATTAAAACTATTGGATAAAGAAGCTATGGAATCAGCAAAAGAAACGCTGAAGAAAGTGTGGAACAACGCATATGCTGTAAAAAACTAAATGCTGTAACTGCAGCAAAAAAGCACAGTATAATAGCCGTAGCAAAAATATGTTGCATTCAAGAACAGCACTAACTGCATGGATAAAGCACTAAAATTTTGAAGAGAAGAAAAGCCGTTTACTCCACCAACATCATAGAAAAACTAGACTGAATCAGATTCAATTTGAACAAGTTGACTATGGATACAAAAAACCCTAATATTACTACTAAAGAAACAAGAATAAGAATTCAGAAAAAATTTGCTAATGTCAGCAAGTCTACAGTAATAGACAAAAAATGAAGTTTTCACATACTAGCTAAGACTAATTCGCAATGGATAAGGCAGCAAACAGGAAGAGCAAAAAAAACTTAATGAGACATTGGTAAGTATCCCGAACAAGAGTTATTCATCCTTGATGAACCGCGGTTCACACATTCAAAATTAGACATAGGTGGGTTAAAAAGGACGTTAAAACACAGATTAAAGTAAAATTAGGTAAACAAAATTTTCATCTTTACAGTGCAGTTAATCATAAAAATGGAGATGTTCAGCTCATTTGCACCGAATGTTAATATTGATTATATGAATATATTTCTTGAATAAATGTTGCAATGAAGCCTTTTTTATCATGTACTATGCTAATTAGAGTAAATAAAAAAATTTAAAGGTACCTAAAAATATCAAGATTACGCACCTACCACCATACTCACCAAGTTTCAACCATATTGAGAAACTTTGGTTACACATAAAACAGAACATTTTGCGTAATAAAGTTATAATACGATTGCTTTACTTGAGAGCGCTTTGTGTAAATTTATTGCCTCTCTTTCTCATTCCGCAATCAAACAACTCTGCAATGTCACTTATTTGACTCATTGACAATGAGAATTGGTATAACGAAGTCTACGTAATAATTTTATGCACCAGTAAATCCTCTACTGCACTTCTTCACTAACATTAACAGAAATAAGTTGACTGCTTGGCTATAAGGTCAGGAAATTCTACAGGCAAAGGCACAACTTCGGTATTGCCAGTTCGTTGTCCTCTGAAAGGAAGATTTCACTTTTACATCGCTGTAATGAACAGTCATGTTCACTCATATCATGATGATTTTCACTTCTATTTCAGTAAGGCTTTTATCAGATCCTTAAGTAGGTAAGCATACACAAAAATAATAAGAGAAGCATCAAGAATTTTAAAATAGCCATTAGAAAAGCATACAAAACCATTCCAATAAATTTCTATAAAAATATATTTAATTTTATTTTCACGAGGCAGCAGCAATGCTGAATACTAAAGGCCTTAATTTTCTTAAAACTTGCCTGTTTTTGTTCAAGCCAAGTTGCCTTTTCACTATTGTTAATCTCTTCTAGTATTAATTCAGAGTTTTTTATTCAGCAACCTTTTTACTAGAAATACATGCAAAAACTTCACTATAATTTTTTATACAAATTGATATAGTAAACTCAGGACTGTGTGCTGTCCCAGTTTACTTCAAAAGCTCATACTCTGGCAAGAGTAACCTATTTTTCTGAGTCCACTTTGGGCAGTAAGGTTTTAGGATCTTAAGGGGGCTAAGCATGCCTTTAGCTTGCTCCTCCCAACGTTGGGTAACAACAAACTTTTCGATATCTGCAAACCAGCCATTAATATAAATTGTACCATTAGTACTTTAAGTGCATTTTCTGAATTTTCTAGGTTACATCTTCCTCCACTGCAACATTCACTATTATTCATAATGATAAAGTTACCCAATTTTATTTCTTTAGCACCATTAGTAATGGTATTGCCAAAAACTAAATCTGGTTTTCTTCTTGCCAACGTCCCTTCCCCTTCTTCAGGAAATAGCTTAACTAGCATAGCAGATATAATTATATTCAAAATGCTATTGCCCAAAAATTCTAGCCTTTTGTAATCTCTAACTTGATTTTCGCTATTTTTTTTATTTAAGCTTAGATGAGTTAATACTTCCTCCAATATCGCATCATTTTTAAATCTATAGTTAATGATCTTAGATATAGCGTCATCCAAACCTTCTATGCTCGTCGTTTTAAAAAGAAGCATCCCCATCATGCTTTTATCAAAAAAAATTAGTTTTATTCTACCAAAATAAGCTTCTAGAAGTTGCAATCACAACCCACTGCCTCACCAACGTTACTTAGTCCATCTCTCCTCACTAGCTCTGCAAGTTCCAGATTAATTTTATTCACAACTCGAGGCCCGTGGTATATGAGAGCAGTGTATAGTTGCACTAAAGATGCCCCTGCCTTTATTTTTTTATATGCATCAGCACCACTTGAAATGCCTCCGCATCCTATCAATAATATTTTACCTCGAGTGAGTTTGTACATGTCATTCAACAATTCTGTTGAAAGCTTGAACAATGGTCTGCCACTTAATCCACCACTTTCATCATGGTGAGAATGTAAGTTATCTCGACTGACTGTAGTGTTGCTTATTGTCAAGCCATCAATTTTATACTCTAACGCAAGCTCAGCAATATCTTCCTTTGTCTGCTGATTTATGTCTGGAGAAATTTTTAACATTATTGGAACAGATTCGGAACTATCAATCAATTTTCTGGTTAGAGTTATGGATTTTAACAACTCTGATAATTCTTGTCTACTATGCAAATTGCGTAAATTAGGTGTGTTTGGAGACGAGATGTTTAGCACTATATAACTACTTTTCCCATATACCATCTTTATTAAGTCAACATAATCATTGACTTGGTCCTTTGATGCACTATTTTTTCCTATATTTATACCTAAAATACAGTCATCAAGCTTGGTTTCACTTATTTGCTTAAGAAAATAGCCTACTCCCTTGTTATTGAATCCTAATTTATTTATTACTCCTTGATCTTTAACTAACCGAAAAATTCTAGGTTTTGCGTTTCCATATTGAGGATACTTAGTGACAGTACCGGCTTCAATAAATCCAAAACCAAATGAAAGCATGGGCCTAATAACTTCCGCATTTTTGTCAAAGCCTGCAGCAAGACCCACAGGACTTTTAAATTTATTACTAAAGCAGTTCACACTTAAAGATCCTGGTAGTTCTATAGGCTTTCTGCAAGGCATCCTTTTCAACGCCATGATCGCTAAAGAGTGGACAACTTCAGGTGGCAGCAAAAACAGCAAATTACGTAATATCATTCTTGTAAAACACTATACTTACTTTTAGCTTATTTTCTATCATAAAATGCAAAGCATAACCATAACTTTTAAAAAAGACGTTTTCATTGATTCTCTTATGAATCATGGATTAAACTCTCCTTATGAAGATTATTATTGTTATTATTTTATCCTTATTTGCTTATAGTTCATATGCTTAACAAATAGACCATGTTAAATTATTTGGAGACATTAAGAAAATAGAAAAGGAGCATATCTAGCCCATTAGTCAAAAAAACTCTTGTTAAATATGCAATCAAAAATACTTTAGACAAACTAATACTAATTCCCACTGTACAAGAAACGGATAGACAACAATGAAAAAGAAGCCATGCTGAAGCAAGTAGAATAGCGAGGTTTCAATGGCATTGAAATCAAAATTATTGGATAAAAAAGTCGTGGAATCAGCAAAAGAAATGTTAAAGGAAGTGTGAAACAATGCACATATTGCACAAAAAACTAAATGCTGCAATTGCAGCAAAAAAGCACAGTATAACATCCGCAGCAAAAACATATTGCATTTTAAGAACAGCACTAACTACACAGATAAAGCACCTAAAATTTAGAAGAGAAGAAAAATTGCTTACTTCTCCTCAACGTCGCAGAAAAACCGATTAAATCGCGGAGTCAATTTGAACAAATTGAAGTATGGATGCAAGAAAACCCTAATATTACCACTAAAGAAATGAGAATAAGAATTCAGGGAAAATTTAGCTTAAATGTAAGCAAGTCATAGTACACCGTAGTATACAAAAAATGAAGTTTTAATATATTGTGCCAAGACCAATTCACAATAAACAAGATAAAGGTAAACAGGAAGAGTTTAAAAAAAACTTAATGAGAATTGGTAAGCATCCTGCAGAAGAGTCATTTTCCTTTGATGAATCGTAGCTTGAAACACATTCAAAAATTGGACACGTATGGTTTAAAAAGGGTTTAGAAGACAGGTTAAAGCAAAATTAGGTAGAGAAATTTTTATCTCTACAGTGTAGTTAATCCTAGAAATCAAGAGAGCCTTAGCTTACTTGCAGCAAATATCAACACTAGTTGTATGAATATATTTCTTAAACAAATGTTGCAATGTTTAAGAACACGGAAAGCATTTTTTAGCATGAACTGCATTAATTGGTATAAGTCAAAAAGTTTAAAGGTACCTAAAAACATTGAGATTATACACCTACCACATACTCACCTGAGCTCAATCCTATTGAGAAACTTTGGTCATGTACAAAACATTTTGCATAATAAAGTTTGTAATATAATTACTTTGTTTAAGAGCACTTTATACAAATTTATTACCTCTCTTTTTCACTCCACAATTGAATAACTCTACAATGTTATTTATTTGACCAACTAACAACAAGAACTAGTATAAACAATAGCTTTAGTACTACAATAAAGGGGTCAGCAGAATCCGTCAAGTAGTTTTTTTATCTCACAGTTGAGACACTACCAAATAGTTTGTTACGCAGGAAAACTTCTTACAGGGCATATTCACCCCAAATTTCTTGCAATATCAAGTGCTGCATAAGTGAATATTGCACTTGCACCTGCACGTTTAAAGCCAATTAAAGACTCATAAATTACTTTGTCATAATCCAGCCAACCATTGCTCGTTGCAGCTTTTATCATAGCATACTCACCACTTACTTGATAAGCAAAAATCGGAAAATTAAACTTATCACTTGCCATTCTTATTATATCTAAATATGGCATACCTGGCTTTATCATAATAAAATCCGCACCTTCATTTATATCCATTTCAATTTCACAAATTGCCTCTCTTGCGTTTCTGTAATCCATTTGATAGCCACTTTTATCAATAGAATTTGACGACACGCATGAACCAACAATTTGCCTGAACGGTGCATAAAAGCTGGAACAATACTTCACTGCATAAGACAATATTAAAACATCCTGAAAGCTATTATCATCTAACGCTTTTCTTATCTTCTCTACCCTACCATCCATCATATCAGAAGGCGCAACTATACTGCACCCTGCTTTTGCTAAAGCAAGCGCTTGCCTGCACAATATTGACACCGTTTCATCGTTCTTCACATCTATTCGATTGCTTTTTAAAATACCATCATGGCCATGAGTAGTGTACGGATCCAGCGCAACATCTGCGATAATGCCAATGCTCGGTACCTTTAATTTTATAGCACGAATTGCCTTGCAGATTAAGTTGTCAGCATTGTATGCTTCCTCAGCATTTTCAGATTTTAATTTACTATCAACTACAGGAAAAATTGCAACAGCATTAATTCCTAAATCCTCAGCTTCCTGAGCTATGGAAATCAATCCACCTATTGAGTAACATTTTATGTCAGGTAAGCTGGAAATTGGCTCAGTCGTTTCTTCCCCGTCATGAACAAACAGAGGAAGAATTAAATCATTTACTGATAAAGTGCTTTCACTTGTTAAAGTGCGAACCCATTTGCTTGAGCGCCTGCGTCTTAACCGTGTGTTTGGGAAATTAAATATCATACCTCTCCTCAAATTATTCTAACAGAAGCAAACATCAATGGCATTTCTACAATTTCTCCTCAAATTCCACTTTTATGAAGAAAAACATATAGCTTGTCTTTTTTATCAAGAGATTCATCTTCTATTTCATGCAACTCTTCTATTTTATCACAGAAAGGCCTCAGCTATAACACCTATAGACATACCTGTCTTAAGTGAATTTTCACTACTGCTATTTTAGCCTTACTCTCATCTTCCTCCCTACTCTTCTCTGCTCCAAGTTTGATGCCTCTCTCTTCACCAATTTTAATACCTTCTTCTCTGCCTTTCGCAGCAGCAAGATTAAGCCTACATTCAAGGATAGCTTTTTCTTCCTGTAGATCCATTACTCTCTCTTCATACGCTATTAGACCCTTTCATCTCAATAAAACTTACCCAACTCATTATATACTAGCTTTATTATTAGTACTTTTTCGGCAATCCTTTTTAGATCTGTTTCAGCGATATCCTCTGCACACTTAAAAAAGAAGCACCAAAACTCTACTATATTTATTAATTGTCTGACTTTATTTTTAGAAAATTTGGGTGGTTCAATAAAGACGAACCGAAAACCTTCCAAGCAATGCCCATTGGTTTTTATATCACGCATACTATGAGTAGAGATATAATCAACTTCTTCAGGAAGAAAGTTAAAATTGAAAATAGCAATAAAGAAAAATTTCTTTAAATCAATGTAATTACCAGATTTATCTAATTGCCTTGAGTAAGATTTAGCAGCATAAAGTTGAGCAAGTTTTTCAAAGCCTTTATCTCTAGCAATCTGCATCTTAATTATATACCCAGCTCCAGTACGCATCATCGCAGAGAACACCAACTATGCTTTGTTTATCAGAGGCAATTCTAGGACCCATTACAGGGCTTAAGAATTCTACCTCTATAGCATTTATCTCAGCGGACCCTAAAATATCGTTGAGAAAGTGAATAATAACCTTCTTATTCTTTTCAGTGCCAAAGATTTTCTTAAATGTTAGGTCCAATTTCGGATTGAGAAATTTCGATAAAGGCATGGCACAAAAATCTTTAAAACTTTAATATCATATACTATAATACAAAATTTATCAAAAATTTTTTGATATAGTAATCAGCATATATATTTACAACCTTCAACAAGGCAAATTTCCAGTAAAGAGGAGTACTCCTGAAATGAGTATTACCCAAAGCACGGATACTGGCAGAAATACTTTCCA
>NZ_WQMO01000019.1 GCF_013366805.1 Wolbachia endosymbiont of Litomosoides brasiliensis | reverse complement strand
TTACATAATAAAGTCTATAATACAATTGCTTTGCTTGAGAGTGCTTTATGCAAATTTATTATTTCTCTTTCTCATTCTGCAATTAAACAACTCTGCAATGTTACTTATCTGATCCACTAACAATGAGAATTGTTATCACTTCAGCATGGCTTTTTTTCCATTGTTGTCTATTCATTCCTTGCGCAGTAGGAATTAGTATAAGATGACAGAGTTTTAAAAATAAGTTATTTTTTTTTTTTAGTAAAAAGGTAGCCCATGGGTATCAAAATTGCACCTTCTATACTTTCAGCAAATTTTGCAAAATTAGGAGAAGAAGTAAAAAGAATTAACAACTTAGGTGTAGATTACATACACATAGACGTTATGGATGGAAATTTTGTCCCAAACATTACAATTGGTCCAGACGTTATCTCCGCAATACGTAAATATACTAATCTTCTTTTTGATATACACTTAATGATCCAGTCTCCCGGCAACCATATTGAAAGCTTTATAAATGCTGGCGCTAATATTATCACTATACACGCAGAAGCAGAGGTACACCTTGAAAGGCTAATAAGAAAGATAAAGTCATATAAAAATGTAAACGATGCAAAAAAAAAGGTTCAAGTTGGAGTGTCAATTGTTCCTTCAACTTCCCCAGGTGTGCTTGAGTATATAATACACGAGTTGGACGTTGTGTTAATTATGACAGTCAATCCTGGATTTGGAGGACAGGAGTTTATTTATTCACAACTGAGCAAAATATCTATTGTGAAGAAAATGATACGAGAGCGTAGTCTCAAGACGCAAATCTCAGTAGATGGTGGAGTGAGTCTTTCAAACGCAGCTGATATAATAAAAGCAGGTGCAGACATCTTAGTCGCTGGATCAGCAATATTTAGAGCTAAGAACATGAAGAGAGCTGTAAATGATTTTAAAAACCTATCATTGTAATCATATAGTCAAACACAAACCACTTCTATCATTACTAGAAGCAAAAAAATTTCTGGATGTAAGTGTCATTTACTTGAGTAGTGCCCATCTCAGTGAATCAAGTTAAAAACGTCCTTAAAGTTGTAGTAATACATATTTCCAACTAGCCTTAGTTTATCATATAAACCAAAAAGAGAAGAAATTGAATATGATAGAGCAACCAATGTCTGATCAACTTATTGATTATAACTACACCATAAAATTCATGAAAAAAAATTCAACAAATCCACAATAATTCATCTAATGAATTAGTATGGCTACTCCAGTACCCCCCACTATACACAAGCAAGAAATCAGCATAACAGATGAAACGTTGTTGAAAAATCCATTTCCTGTATATAAAACATGTAGGGTGGCAAATACACATATCATGGGCCAGGGCAACGTATTATACATCTAATGCTTAATCTTAAAAAAGAAATAAATGTGATATAAAACTGTATATTAGAGACCTTGGTAATTGGATAATAAATGTTTTAAAGCACTTTAATATCTTTGGAGAATTCAAAGAAGATAGAGTAGGTGTTTAGATGGATAACAATGGGGTAGAAGGAAAAAGTAGCACCTTTTAGCATTCGTTTAAGAAAATGGGTAACTTATACCAATTCCCCATTGTATAGGAAACAGATAGACAATAATGGAAAAGAAGCCATACTGAAGCAAGTAAAATAGCAAGGTTTAAATGGCATTGAAATAAAATTATTGATGAAAAAGTCGTCGAGTTAGTAAAAGAAATGCTGAAGAAAGTACAAAATAACACATATGTTATAAAAAAACTAGATGCTGTAATTGCAACAAAAAAGCATAGTATAACAGCCGCAGTAAAAATATGTTGCATTTCAAGAACAGCTCTAACTACGTAGATAAAGCACCTAAAATTTGGAAGAGAAGAAAAGTTGTTTGCTCCACATCAATGTCGTAGAAAAACTGATTGAATCAGAGTTGATTTGAATAAATTAAAGCATGGATACAAAAAAAACTAATATTACTATTAGAGAAATGAGATAAAAATCCAGGAAAAATTTGGCTTGAATGTCAGTAAGTCTAGTGTACCTTAATATGCAAAAAATGAAGTTTTCATATATTATACCAAGGCCAATTCATAATGAACAAGATAAAAGTAGACAGGAAGAGTTTAAAAAAACTTAATGAGACTATTGGTAAGATACTGAACAAGAGTTATCTTTTTTGACGAATCACGATTTGGCAGATATTTGAAAATTAGACACGGGTAGTTTAAAAAGGACGTTAAAACACATGGCAAAGTAAAATTAGGTGGACAAAATTTTTACCTCTACAGTGCAGTTAATTCTAGAAATGAAGAGAGTCCCAGCTCATTTGCACCGAATGTCAATACTGATCGTATGAACATATTTCTTGAGCAAATATTACAACATTTAAGAATATAAGAGGCTTTTCTTATCATGGACTATGCTAGTTAGCATAAGCCAAAAAATTTAAAGGCACCTAAAAATATCAAGATTATATATCTACCACCATATTCACCTGAGCTCAATCCTATTGAGAGACTCGGTTGTATATAAAACAGACATCTTGCATAATAAAGTCTATAATACAACTGCTTTGCTTGAGAGTGCTTTATGCAAATTTACTACCTCTCTTTCTCACTTGCAATTACACAACTCTGCAATATCACCTATTTGACCTATTAACAATGATAATTGGTATTACTGACCATTCTTAAATAAGAGAATGACAAATTACTAATATTCTCCACTTTTTTGTCTTTAATTCATCATAGCTGGTAATGCAGCAAAGCCAGAAGGAAGTTGAAGAACTTATGTTGAGTAAGTAAAATTCAAGAAAGCTATAAAAGAGAAAATTTGGTAGGTGAGTAATGGTAAAAAATTTTTTATTGACTCAATTCTATTTATCCCATAGACTTAATTTATCTTTTTATTAACTCTCAGCTAGATACACACTTTTATGTAAATTAAAGGTTGGTAAAACGATAGCTAATCTTGTTAAACTAATAAGTAAGAGTGAGAGGAGTTCGTTTTAGTACTGTTTGTAGTATTTTTATCCATATAAGTAAAGTTGATGTCCTTTTTAATAGTAGCAAATTGGAAGATGAATGGAACACGTTCCTCATTCGTTAACTTTATAGGCAAACTCAACAACAAGAACAATGAAATTACTTCTAAGCTTGTGATTTGCCCACCTTTTACATCACTTTCAGGTAATATAGAGCTAAGCAATAATATTAATATAGGAGCACAGAATTGCCATCATAAAAAATCTGGTTCTTATACAGGTGAAATTAGTGCAGAGATGCTAAAAGAGTTAAGATGTACTTACGTCATACTTGGGCATTCTGAAAGAATGCACGAAACAAATGGTGAAATAAAGCTTAAATCAGAAACAGCAATAGAATCCGGCTTACACCCAATTATTTGTGTAGGTGAAAGCTTAGAAGACCATGAAGGTAGCAAAACAAAGGAAGCAATAGAGTATCAATGCAAAAACCGTTTGCCAATACATGGTGAATATACCGTGGCATATGAACCAGTATGGGCAATAGGTACAGGACACGTGCCAAGCAATAATGCAATTGCTGAGATAATAGAAGTAATACAATTCTATACTAGTAAAAAACACGTTATATATGGCGGCTCAGTCAACTCAGAAAATATAGAAAATTTGTTGAATATCTTAAATTTATCAGGAGTTTTAATTGGCAGTGCAAGCTTAGATTTTGATTGCTTTTATAAGATTGTACAGCAAGTTGAAAAAGCTTATCAATTCTGAAATCAGTAATTAAAGAACCCTGTGATAGATATATACATTAACAGACCTAAGAAATACAAAATAGCAGCATTAATAGTTGCAGCGGGAGTAGGAAGCCGATGTAGTAATACAATTCCTAAGCAGTACATGACACTAGCAGGTAAACCTGTCTTATCGTATACAGTCAAAAAACTTTTAACTAGCCAATATATAGATCACGTAAGAGTTGTAATTAACAAAAATCATGAAGATCTTTATAGCGAAACGATAGATTCTCTACATAACTATCACTTAAGTGAAGCGGTACACCCCTTCCAGCATGCAACGCTCGAATCTAGAAAAAAAGAAGAATGGATTCCAGTGTCAAACACCGGAATGATAGGAAGCATAGATACTAAATTACTAAGTCCAGTATATGGAGGAAAAAGCAGGCAAAACTCAGTCAAACTGGGACTTGAAAGCTTGCAAAAAATTAACCCAGACTTTGTAGTTATACACGATGCTTGTAGGCCTTTTGTGTCAAATACTTTGATAGATAACTTAGCTCGATCTATGATTAATAACCAATATACAGGAATAGTACCAGCAATAGGAGTAGAAGATACTATGTCATTAATAAATAATGATTCCATTGAATCCACAATCTCAAGAGAAAGACTTAGAGCCATACAAACCCCTCAAATTTTCAATTTCAAAGAATTATTATTATACCATCGATCAAATAAAGAATTTACTGATGATTCATCACTAATGGTAGAACACAAAAAACATGTTGTAATTACCAAAGGTGAGAAAAGCAATTTTAAGTTAACCACAAAAGAGGATATTAATATGGCAAGGCTTCTTCTTGAAGAACCAAAATATCGCGTTGGAATCGGCTATGACATACATAAGTTTATTAAAGCTCAAGATAAGACTAAGAGTTTTATAAAGGTTTGCGGCGTAGAAATCAAGCATGACATGGAAATAGAAGCACATTCTGATGGTGATGTTGCAATACATGCAGTTGTTGATGCAATATTGGGAGCACTGGGATATGGCGACATAGGAGCATATTTTCCTTCGAATTTCCCTGAGTGGAGAGATTATAATTCATCTTACTTTCTCGATTTTGCTGCTAAGAAAGCAAAAAAAAAAGGATACAATGTATCCAACTTAGATATTACTATAGTTTGCGAGGAGCCTAAAATATCGCCTTACAAAATGGCAATGAAAAAGTTCATATCAAAAATATTAGAGATTGATAATGAATTTGTAAATGTTAAAGCAACCACTGCAGAAAAATTAGGTTCTATTGGGAGAAATGAAGGAATAGCAGCACACGTTTCTGTGTTATTATATAAAATAGCTCCGCTGCACAATTAATACTAATTCTTATTGCTAATGAGTCAAATGAGTCAAATAAGTGATGCCTCAGAGCGAGAAAGAGAAACTAATAAACCTGCGCAAAGCGCCCTCAAGCAAAGCAATTGTATTATAGACTTTACTACACAAAATGTTCTATTTTATATACAACCAAGTCTCTCAATAGGATTGAGCTCAGGTGAATATGGTGGTAGGTACATAGTCTCGATACTTTTAGGTACCTTTAAACTTTTTGACTTATGCTAACTAGTACAATTCATGATAAGAAAGGCTTCTTGTGTTCCTAAATATTGTGACATTCATTCAAGAAATATATTCACACAATCAGTGTTAACATTTGGTGCAAATAAGCTAGAACTCCCTTTATTTCTGGGATTAATTGTACTGTAGAGATAAAATTTTGTTCATCTAATTTTACTTTACCATGCGCTTTAACGTCCTTTTTAAACCACCTGTGCCAATTTTCAAATATCTGCCAAATCGTGATTCATCAAAAAAGATAACTCTTGTTCAGTATCTTACCAATAGTCTCATTAAGTTTTTTTAAACTCTTTCTATCTACTTTTCTCTTGTTCATTATGAATTGGTCTTGGTGTAATATACGAAAACTTCACTTTTTGCATATTACGGTATACTAGACTTACTGACATTCAAGCCAAATTTCTCCTGGATTTTTATCTCATTTCTCTAATAGTAATATTAGGTTTTTTTGTATCCATACTTCAATTTATTCAAATTAACTCTATTCAATCAGTTTTTCTACGACATTGATGTGGAGCAAACAACCTTTCTTCTCTTCCAAATTTTAGGCACTTTATCCATGCAGTTAGTGCTGTTCTTGAAATACAACATGTTTTTACTATGGCTGTTATACTGCGCTTTTTTGCTGCAATTACAGCATCTAGTTTTTTTATAACATATGTGTTATTTTGTACTTTCTTCAGCATTTCTTTTGCTGATTCCACAACTTTTTCATCCAATAATTTTGATTTCAACGCCATTTAAATCTCGCTATTTTGCTTACTTCAGATGACTCCTTTTCCATTATTGTCTATCCGTTCCCTATATAGTGGGAATTGATGTTGCAAGCAACTACGATTGCTACAAAAGTTGGAACAAGCACTGTAAAATCTACAACAACTGAATCAACAATAGTCGAAACAACCGCCACTTTGCAAGCAACTACAGCTATTATAACGCCAACCAACGTACCAACATACTTCAAATGTTAACACAAGCACTGAAAAGCCTACAATAGTCACTGTTTCACCTACTTCTATAGTAAGCAGCACTCGATGAGCAAACCTTCAACAAGTCAACAGCTCAAACAAGTACTGAAAAGTTTACAATAATGGAACCCATAACAGTAGCTGTTACCTCACAAACAACAACAGCAACTGAACGAGTAATAATGTCAACTCACGTTCTAATAACAAATTCAGAGAAAAATACACAAACAATATTTACTATACCAAGTACTAGAGAAATAAAAGAATCAACAACTCCTAATATCTACCACGACTTTACTTCTTCAATCACTCATTCTACATAACCGGCTCGACGTTGCTATAGCAGGCAAACCTAACGAGGCAAGAATAATAGCTGGATCTGTACCTGGAGCAGCAGGGTAAAGAATACCCCATCTTAATGCCATCCCTGTGCTAGAATTAGCTGATTTGGATTATAAAAGTCAATCACATTCGAACAGCAATGAGGAACTTTTTATCAGTGTAATAGCAGACAAGCAGTCCTAAAATAGTGCTAAATAGTAAACCAGTAGAAAAGCAGTAGTCAATTAGGTAGTTCATTACCTGGAAGCAGAAAAGTTTATGATCTAAAAAAGATTACCCTATGATAGCAATGATATATTAGGACATCATCTCTAGCTATCGCCTGATGTTTAATAGCATACCATTGACTCGTGGGAATTATTTCATTTTTATGATTTTCGTGTTAAAATATAATTTCTAGGTGAAATAAGTAGCTGCTGTTGTGTGATAAACACAGCAGAGGAAAGTCCGGGCTCCAAGGGAAAATAATGACGGGTAATACCCGCCGGAGGTAACTCCAGTTATAGGGCTACAGAAAATTACCGCCTAAATATCTTTAGGTAAGGGTGAAAAGGTGTGGTAAGAGCACACCATAGCAATGGCAACATTGGTAGTCGAGTAACCAACATTAGGAGCAAGATTAAATTAAGGGTAGACTTTATGTTTTCCTCATATCTACTCGGGTAAATCGCATGCAGTAAATGGTAACATTTACTTCAGATAAATAGCTACATAAACAGAACTCGGCTTATATTTCACCTAGACATTCACATAAACATAGGTTACGCTATACTTTAAAATATATAAGCATTTTATGCATTGTCCTTAACCTGTTCTGCTTGATAGTCGCTATTATTTTCCCCCACATTGACATTGGAATACTCTTCCTCATCAACATACTCTTTCAGGACATACCCTCTGCCCCAAACAGTTTCTATGTGGCTTTTTCCATCATTCGCATTTTCAAGTTTCTTACGCAATTTGCACATAAAGACATCAACTATCTTATTATCTGAAGGTTCATCTAAGCCATTATAAAGATGATTTAAAAACATTTCTTTTGTTAGTACTGTTCCCTTGCGTAACGCCAGCAATTCTATCATAGAATATTCTTTGTTAGTAAGGTGAACTGTTTTACCTTTTACCTCAACAACCCTATGATCAAAATTAATATTTATATTACCAATCTTTATCACTGATTCAGGATGACCTTTAGTACGACGCACTATTGCTTTTATTCGAGCAAGTAGTTCACTTTTATGAAATGGCTTAGTTAAGTAGTCATCAGCACCGTACCCAAGCCCCTTAGCTTTATGATTAACAGCAGATATACACGAAAGTATTAAGACGGGAACTTTAATTTTTGCACTTCTTAATCTCAACAATATATCATACCCATCAATATCGCCAGGCAAGTGTATATCTAAAATAACTAAGTCATAGTGATCTCCATTTGAAGAAACCATATTGTTGTTGTAGTCTTGCGCAGAAGTTACAACATCACAAAAGTGCCCATCAGAAGTCAAAGCGTTAACTACAGTCTTTGCACTCACTTGATCATCTTCAATTAGTAATATACGCATATTTTACACCTCGTAAATAATTTATAATTTTAGTAATATATATAACTAAGGAAAGTAACAAATCAAACTTTTATTAACAAACGGCCAAAATTACTAACAGTAAACATATCATTCCAAAACTATATCAACAGATCTAAAAATATAATAGATATAATATATATCATAAGAGTAACACTGTTTTTAGTAAACATTGAACTAAAGTTGTTACCATTATAAAGAACACTTAGGTTAATAAATATTTAACTATCTTATAACCTATATTATATTTTTAATTTACTTATTCTGTTATTCTAAAGTATAAGTAATACTTTTCAGGAACACTGTGTGACAATATCAATTTTAGGTGCTGGTGCATGGGGTACAGCAATTGCAAATTCACTGAGTGATAAGCAAGATGTAATTCTATGGACTCGCAATAAAACCACATTTGAATCAATTAGCAAAACAAGAGAAAGCGACAAATTACTAGGCTGTCAAATTCCTGACAATGTATCAGTAAAATTGGCTATTGAAGAAACAGTTAACGCTTCAGCAATGATCTTTGCTATTCCCACTCAATCTCTGAGAAAAGTATGTCAGCAATTACACGATTGTAACTTAAAAAAAGATGTAGCAATAATTTTAGCCTGTAAAGGGATAGAAAAATCTACATTAAAACTACCAAGTGAAATAGTAAATGAAGTCTTACCCAACAACCCGGTTGCCATTTTCTCAGGCCCCAGTTTCGCTATAGAAGTTGCGAAAAAATTACCCTATTCAATGGTTCTTGCATGTCAAGATGACACATTAGGTTCAAAGCTAATATCAGAACTACAACAGGAAAACACAAAATTGCACTTCAGTAGCGATGTTATAGGAGTACAGATCTGCGCAGCACTAAAGAACGTTTTTGCTATAGCATGTGGAATTGTTCTGGGTAAAAAACTTGGATTTAATGCCCACGCAGCACTGATAACAAAAAGCATGAATGAAGTAAAGACCTTATATCTAGCAAAAACAGACAGCTTTAGCATAGACATAGACACTCTACTTGGACCAGCATGTCTGGGAGACCTAATTATGACATGTACATCCTTGAATTCAAGAAACCTGTCCTTTGGGCTTAAAATAGGTAGTTGTAACAATATCTTTGACGTTCAGCAGACTCTGTCAGAAGATAAGTCAGTGATTGAAGGTTTTAGCACCGCTCAATCTGCATTTAATTTAGCAGAGAAACTAAATATAAAAATGCCTATATGTGAAGCAGTATATAGATTATTGTATGAAAGTGCATCTATAGAGGATGCCATTTTCGTTTTTGTAGGTTAATTTTGTAGTCCGGTGCGCTGTGAAATTTTTATATAAATTGATATCAACATGGTGGCTATCTGGTACAGTAAAAAAAATGCCAGGCACTGTAGGCAGCTTAGCTGCTTATCCAATTGTTCCCCTAGTACTAGGTGACAAAATTTTAGGCGTGGCAGTTATCCTTTTCTTATTCTTAATTGGATTATGGTCCACGGGCAATTACATAAAACATTACCAGACTTCACATGATCCAAAAGAGGTAGTAATTGACGAAGTAGTTGGTCAATTGCTGACAATATTTCTAATTTCAGAATCACTAAACCAAGAGGTGAATTGCTCTTTATTGCTGTTGTGCTTTCTTCTCTTTAGGTTTTTTGATATAATAAAAACGTGGCCTATAAACTTGATCGATAAAAATATCAAAGGTCCTCTAGGCGTTATGCTAGACGACATTATAGCTGCAATTTCAGCCTGTATTCTTATAGGGGCTTTTTACTGTCTGTGTATGCGGGATAAGAAAATTTATTATTCAAGCTTAGTTACTCAAAATCTAAAGGATTATATACTTTATACAGCTGACTTATCTAAGTGGGAAGTACATGATAAATTCGATAATGTTACATTTACAATAAATGGCACTAGAGAGTCATTATTTAATTTTGTGTTTTGTGAAGATCAACGTACTGAGCTTTCTGTACAAAAAACTCTAGCTTATCTCAAAGCAAGAGATATAGAAGCAACATGGGTGATGAATTCGCATACAAAGACACAGGGCATTTTAGAAAAGTGTGGGATAAAACACGTTAGCACACCAAAAAAAGTTTTACTTAACATGAAAAATTACTTCTTGCCTGCTGATGTCGTTCCAGGCTTAAAGTTGAACGCTGTAACTAGTAGCAACCTCTTAGAACAGCTAGATTCATATACTTCTAAGATTTTTCACCACAGCACTGGAATTGTTAGCACATTTTTTCGCGGGTTATCAAGTTATGATGATAAAAATTCAGGATTAAGATTTTTTCTTGTAACACTAGACAATGAAATTATTGGAACATGCGGCTTTTATACTCAAGACGGCATAGCAGGTTTTTATAGTGATGGAGTTTTGCCAATTTATAGAAACCGTGGGATAGGTACACAAATGGTTTTAGAGAGAATCAAAATAATTCAGCAGCTTGAATGCAAATATGTAGTAGCACATTGCATGAAACCTTCTATCAACCTTTATAAGAGACTGGGTTTTCAGATATTAGGCAATCTTTACTTGTACACTTCTTCAGCGTAACTTAACATACCCTTACCAAGAGGTTATAAATTTTTACGTCTGTTTTAAAGGTACTATGTTTTTTCTGTACGAAGTAGTTTTATTGTTAATTTTAATATTATTCTTTCTTTCTTATTCTAAGTTAAAAGTGGATAATAAAATTAAGAGTCTACAACATCAAAATATTATAATAAATAATTTAATCGATACTGTGGATGATGGGTTTTATATTTGGGATTCAAAAAAACGTATAGAAAAATTTTCTCCCAACTTATTGATCTTACTTAACACTGTCTTTTACTCATTCAATGAGTTTGCAAACTTTTTTGAGCAATCAGAAAGCTTAATTAAAAATTTCACTGAGGCAAAGGAAATAAATAAATCTTTCACTTTGGATTTAAAGTCAAAAGACGGTGAAGTTTATTGTATGTGTTATGGCAGAAGCATAATAGACAATTCCAACAAAGTTATTGGTGTGCTGTTGTGGATAAGAAATATCTCAGACTATAAGATAAAAGCCAACGCACTTGAATTAGAAAACAACAAGCTCACACAAGAAATAGAGCACTATAGAAATATCTTCAACTCTTTGCCATTTCCAATACTAAAATATAATGAGAATAAAAAAGTAAAGTTCTGTAACTTATTTTATGATAAATATATAAATAGCTCTCAGAGATTGGCTGTCGCTAGTAGCGTCTACAACGCAAAATCAGGAAAACATGTAATCACTTGTAAAAACGAACGCAAGGTTTTTGATTTTATTAAAATTCCAATACGAAGTTCCGGCAGTATGGTGATGTATGGAAAAGATATTAGTGATGCAGAGGGGTTACGTGCTGAATTAGATAGTTACCTGACTACACAAAAAAATTTACTTGAGGAGTTACCAATTGCTATCGCAATATATAGTAAGAATCAAAAACTAAAGTTTTACAATAACGCTTTTGTAAAAACCTTTCAATTTGATACAAAATTTTTGATATCTTATCCAACTTACCATGAAGTCATGCTTTATCTATTTGAATCTAAAAAGCTTCTAGAAAAAGAAGATTTTCAAACCATTAGTAACCAAAGGCATGAGTTGTTTAAAAAATTATTCGGGCCACATAATGATACAATCCATCTCACAAACGGAAAAGTATTCAGAATACTAACGATACCCTATGCTTCAGAAGGCTTGCTTTTTGCATACAAGGAGTACAAAAGATAGAGCTTAAAATCCTTCTCTTTCTATCATAAGCTGTTTTATTCTTGCTATTGCTCTTGCTGGATTAAGCCCTTTAGGGCAGGTTTTTGTGCAATTCATTATTGTATGACAACGATACAACTTAAATGGGTCATTTAAGGCATTAAGTCTTTCATCTGTTTTATTATCACGACTATCAGCAATCCATCTATAAGCTTGTAATAGTATCGCTGGTCCCAAAAATTTATTATTGTTCCACCAATAGCTTGGACAACCAGTTGAGCAGCAAGCACACAATATACAATCAGAAAGGCCATCCAGTTTTTTTCTATCTTCAGGAGATTGTAAATATTCTTGATTTAGCAGATTGGGCTTATCTACCTGCAACCAAGGACTAACTGATTTATATTGCTCATAAAATTGGCTCAAGTCTGAAACTAGATCTTTTATTACATACATATGAGGTAATGGATATATTTTTATATCACCCTTTATATCGTATATAGATTTAGTACATGCAAGAGTATTGGTTCCATCAATATTCATAGCACAAGATCCACATATTCCTTCTCTGCAAGAGCGTCTAAAAGTTAAGGTGGGATCTATTTCATCCTTTATTTTTATCAACGCATCAAGCACCATAGAGCCACAATTATCCATATCAATGAAAAACATATCTACTCTAGGATTTTTCTCACCATCAGCAGACCAACGGTAAATTTGAAATCTTCTAACATTTTTTGCTCTAGTAGGAGCAGGGTAAATCTTGCCTTTTTCATTAACTTTAGAATTTTTTGGCAAAGAAAACTGGACCATATTGCTTACCTTTTATCGTCTATAGCTAAAAACCCCTTTACTCTTCAGATAACATATTTTGGCATCATCCGCTATATTTTTATTAAATTCTTTTTAAATTGCACACATATTGTAGCCAAGCGAAGTTAAAATCCTACCTTCCAGACTTTTCATTACAACTTCCTCACCTTTTTTTTGGTGATCATAGCCAACTAAATGCAATAATCCATGCACTAACATATGTGCAACATGAGCTAGAATGGGTATATGATACTTATCTGATTCTTTTCTCACTGTGTCTATTGAAATCGCTATGTCTCCTAAGTCGCATTCACTAGATAATTGCTCACACGGGAACGATAGCACGTTAGTTGGCTTATCCATCTGCCTAAATCTTAAATTAAGTTGATGCAGTAAATCATCATCAGCAAGAGCAATCGATATATTCGGTTTATATTGGCCTATTTTCAACTCTTTGAGAAAGGCATTTATAACATTCAATGTAAAGCCCTCTGGATCTTCTATAATGCTGTACCACTTCCTATCAAAAATATTTACTTCTAACATGAGTGACACACCAAGAAGGGCGTTACACACTGAAATGACATCATTTGTGAATTAAAATGACAAGTATTACACATCACTCATTTTTACTATTTCATTCCATTTGATTTCTGAAACTGGAAAAATTGATAAGCGCGCTTGTTTTAAGATGACTATGTTTTCTAAAAGCAGACTTCTTTTTACATCGCTTAACGTTACTTGACTAAGTAAAGGCTTAGAAAATTTTACATCCACCAACCCAAACCTAGAACCACTAACATGCGGGTACTCTTTAAATACTTCAGTCGCTTTCTCTTTACTTGTATGATACAAAAACGCAAAATCACCTAATTTCATAGTTTTTATATAATTTTGAGCTTGATAGTTGTATACACCATCTTATCTAACCTCCTGCTCTCTTTCCATTCTTTGCCATGAATATTCACTTAGCTCTGACTTAAGTAGCCAAAACTGCATTACTTCTTTCTTCTTAAATAAGCTGGTATGTCATAGATATTGCTACTCCACTTAACTCCTTCACCTACTTGTTCAGCTTGTTTTGCCTCTGGAAATGGAGTTTGGCTATAAGACCACTCGAACTTTTCCTCCTCTGAAGTCCCGTCTTGATTTACAGATGAAGTTTCTGGCTTGTCATTGCAAGTAACGCTATAATCAATGCCAGTTGCAAGAACAGAGACCCTAACTCTTCCTTCCATTGCTTGATCAAAGGTAGCACCAAATATTATATTTGCATTTTCATCTACTTCTTCACGCACCCTATTCGCCGCAGCATCAACTTCAAACAGAGTCATATCTGTACCGCCGGTAATATTAATCAATATTCCTTGCGCCCCTTTCATTGACACATTATCAAGCAATGGATTAGATATTGCAGCTTCTGCAGCACTGATTGCTCTACCTTCTCCCTCTGCTTCCCCAGTACCAATCATTGCTTTACCCATTTCACTCATTACTGTTTCTATATCAGCAAAATCAAGATTAATGAGCCCTGGCATAACCATTAAGTCAGTTACCCCCCTAATGCCAATATGCAGCACATTGTCAGCAAGTTTAAACGCATCAGAGAATGTAGTTTTCTCATTGGCAATCCTAAATAAGTTTTGGTTTGGAATGACAATAAGCGTATCTACGCATTTTTGTAATTCTTCAAGCCCAAGCTCCGCAATACGCATACGGCGCACACCTTCAAAGTCAAATGGCTTGGTTACAACTCCAACAGTTAATATCTTTTTTTTTGACGCTTTATCCTTAACTGCAGCACTTGTCTCTCTTGCTGCTTTTGCAATTACTGGTGCTGCACCTGTTCCAGTGCCACCACCCATCCCTGCCGTAATGAAAAGCATATGACTATCTTTTATATGTTCCATAATCTCACTGATTGACTCTTCTGCGGCACCTTTGCCAACATTAGGCAAAGCACCAGCACCAAGACCCTTAGTTAAATTAATACCCAACTGAATTTTCTTATCACATAACGATTTTTCTAGTGCTTGAGCATCAGTATTTGCTACAACAAAATTCACTCCTTGCAAACCAGATTGGATCATATTGTTCACAGCATTCCCACCAGCACCGCCCACCCCTACAACGGTAATTCTTGGGCGTAATATAGGCAGCTCTGGTAAACTAAGGTCAATTGACATTTAAATTACTCAAATTCAGTGAATTCACTTGATAATAAGTTACTACCTTTTTAGTAACATGCAAATACTTTTCATCTCCACATACATAAATAGTAAACGTGGTTTACTTATTACCAATATTTATATTAATAGTTACCATCAATCAATAGATGGTAACTATTAATACCAATTCCACTATAGAAGGAACGGATAGATAATAATGGAAAAGAAGTCATGCTGAAGCAAGTAAAATAACAAAGGTTTAAATGGCGTTAAAATCAAAATTACCGGATAAAAACGTCATAAAATCAGCAAAAGAAATGCTGAAGAAAGTGTAAAATAACGCGTATATTGCAAAAAAACTAAATGATGTAATTGCAGCAAAAAGCACAGTATAACAGCTGTAGCAAAAATATGCTGCATTTCAAGATAGCATCAACTGCATGGACAAAGCACCTAAAATTTAGAAAAGAAGAAAAATTATTTACTCCTCAAAGCCGTAAAAAGACTAGATTGAATCAGAGTCAATTTGAACAGGTTGAAGTATGGATACAAGAAACCCATAATATTACCATTAAAGAAATGGGAACAATCAGGAAAGATTTGGCTTGATGTCAGCAAGTCTACAGTACATCGTAATATGCAAAAAATGAAGTTTTCATATATTACGCAACACCAATTTACACTGAATAGAATATAAGGTAGACAGGAAGAGTTTAAAAGACTCAATGAGGCTATTAGCAAGTATCCTGAAAAAAAGTTACTCATCTTTGATGAATTGCGATTTGGCACACATTCGAAAGTTGAACGCAGGTGTTTTAAAAAGGGCGTTAGAACGCAGGTTAAAGTAAAATTAGGTAGACAAAATTTTTATCTCTACAGTGCAGTTAACCCTAGAAACGGAGAGAATTCTAGCTTATTTGCACTAATGTTAACACTGATTGTATGAATATGTTTCTTGAACAAATGTTACAATATTTAGGAACATGGAGAGTCTTTCTTGTCATGGATTGTTCTAGTTAATATAAGTCAAAAAATTTAAATGCAC
>NZ_WQMO01000017.1 GCF_013366805.1 Wolbachia endosymbiont of Litomosoides brasiliensis | reverse complement strand
ATATAAACAGAACATTTTGCGTAATTAAAGTCTATAATAAAATTGCTTTGCTTAAGAGCGCTTTTTGCAAATTTATTCTCTCTTTCTCACTCTGCAATGTCACTCTATTTGACTTGCTAACAAAGAAAATTGATATAAAAAGCTAAAAAAGAGAATGGAAAATTAATTTGATTGTGAAAAGAAATCTATATTGGGCTGATTTATGTGAGGAAATTATAAAATAAAATCGAGGTCCCAATGTCATACATTGGGATGACGGAGGGAAAGGAGTATTAGTATAACAGAAAAATTAAGGCGTCATTTCAGCCCACGATCAGAAAAGAAGATATGATCTCAGTGGCATTGAAAAGGCAAGGGTTGAGGTATCATGAAAATGGCTGAGCTGTAGAGCATTGCGATTTTAGCCTACTAAGAGCGTAAACCCTACTGCATGACACTAGGATTTATAACTAACGAGGGTTTGCTTTTATCATCCCGGAATCTATATCGAATACAAGGGTAAAGTCGACCAGATTACAGTGTCACACGTTAGAATGATAAGGAAAGTACAGAAATAACATGGTGGAACGTTACCCAGTAGATTACCAATCTCAAGAAAGCATAGCATCATCACTTGTTGAGATCCTAAAAGACAGTTGCGACATTATTTCTTTTACAGAGTCTTGAAATACTAGATCTTTAGCGTTAACCTGGACTATAATACCAGTTATAAAATCTGTATTGCCTTTCAAGTTATCTATCACTATGCCTCGCAACCCTGAGTCACTTATTACAGCAGTGCAAAAATCTGGATTCTGTGCAACTTCATCAGTTAAATCTTTTTTGTCATTAGGAAATAGCTTAGTAACTAATCCCTTAGTTGTCAATTCCATTTCTTTTTCGCCTAAGAAGATCTTTGCTATTTGACCGCTATACTTTATACCAGTGGTATCAAAAAATCTACCAAGTTTTTCCACTAGGATTAATTTTTGGACATCTCTTGCAGGAAGCACTTTCTCTGCAAAAGCTTTTTAATTTGCTGCACCCGTCAGATTGGAAGCATTTTTTTAGCAAATTTGTCTTCTAGCTTAGTTTCAACAATGTTTTTATTCGAATTACCTAGATCTATTGCTTTAAGTATAGCATCTACAATAGGCTTTTTAACACTTCTTCTGCAAGAATTGATTCACCATCTATAGCTTTTTGTATAGCAAGCAATGTACTTATAATGTTACCAAGGTCTTTTATTTGAATTGTGTTGCCATCTTTTTTCTGATACACAAATTTTACCTTCCTTTTCAGCAGGTCACATAGCTTGACATCATCAATGTTAGTTGGAGTAAAAATACCTGAAGTATCGGTATATTTGTCATCTCCACCATCTTCATAAACTATAGTTTTAGCTCCATTTAGATGTAATGTCATTTCTTTGGCTTTTACTGTTTCTCATAAGAATGAGAATTATCTGCCATGTCATTCTCTGTCAATTATAAAACTCAAAGATGATAAATAAAGTATAATTTCCCTAAATATCAGATCTTGCATAAGATCCTTTTGAAGCTTATTGTTTTAGAATTCTCCTCACTGTCATGCTTGACACTAAAATCTAGTTTTCTTTACAATCTCCTTTGTGAAAAAACAAAAATGCTTATTTGTCACCATAGCCGGTTTACCAAATGCAGGGAAGTCTACGCTAATTAACAGCATCACCGGTAAGAAAATTGCGATCGTTACCCCCAAAGTGCAAACAACGAGAACACAAATAAGGGGTATTGTAATATGCAATGAAACACAAACTATCTTTACTGACTCTCCAGGGATATTTCCAGCGGAAACAAAACTTGAGAAAGCTCTAATCAAATCTGCATGGTCGGCAATCAAGAGTGATGACGTTACTTTGTTGCTTGTCGATGTGAGTAATTATTTGAAAAACATAGAAAAAATCAAAACCATATTCGCACAGCTGCAGCACACAAAAACGAAGTGCATTTTGGTCGTCAATAAAATTGATCTGGTAAAAAAACCCGAGCTAAAGATGGCGTACGAACATCTGAATTTGCTTTACAAATTTGAAAAAACTTTTATAACATCAGCATTAAAGAGTGATGGACTTTCTGACCTGATGAATTACTTATCTGAAGTTGCACCGGTAAGTCCTTGGTTTTATAGAGAAGACCAGGTGACCGATTCCTCAACGGGGTTTTTGTCAGCGGAAATTACAAGGGAAAAGTTGTTCTTGAATTTGCGTAAAGAATTGCCATATTCTGCAGCTATCAGAACTGAACAATTTGAAGAGAAAAAAGATGAAAGTTTAATCATAAAACAAGTGATATTCGTACTGAAAGATAGTCATAAAAAAATAGTGTTAGGGAAGAGTGGAAATAATATTAAGAAAATTGGCATTGAAGCACGTATTGAATTAGAAAAATTGTTTGAGCGTAAAGTTCATCTGTTCTTGTTCGTGAAAGTGCGGCCTTGGACTGACCGCCCTGAGGAATATATAGGTGATGTTTAATTCTTTGTTGGTTTTTGATATTGAAACTATACCAGACATAAATTCCTGCAGGAATTTACTCGATATTAGTGATAACAGTAGCGTAAAAGAGAAGAGAGACGCGTTAACAAAATATCACCTTGAAATAACAAACGGACAAAACCCTTTTCTGCGTCAGCCCTTCCACCAAGTCGTAGTTATCAGTTTTTTACTTTGCAGTGTGGCTTACCAAAGTGGTTATGAAATATTCACCCTTCAGGAAATTAGATCTGGAGGCACACTAGACTCCAGTGAAAAGGAGCTGGTAAAAGAATTTTTTGACTACATATCGGAGAAAAAACCAAGGCTAATTTCTTTCAATGGACGCACCTTTGACATACCGGTACTGAAATATCGTGCTATGGTCCATGGCATTCAAGCGGAATATTTTCATAAAGCCGGCGATAAGTGGAACAGCTATAATCAAAGATATAGTAGTGATTGGCACTGTGATTTACTTGAATCTCTCTCTGATTTTGGAGCCTCTGCTAGAGTAAAAATGAATGAGGTTTGTGCAGCATTTAATTTTCCTGGTAAAATTGGAGTTGATGGGTCGCAAGTTGTAGATTTGTATGATAGTGGCAAAATACAAGAAATTCGAGATTATTGTGAAACAGACGTAGTTAACACTTATTTGATTTATTTGAGATTTATGCATCATCAGGGAAGAATTACTACTCAAAGCTACAACAAAAATGTAGAGGAGCTACTTTTGGAATGTGAAAAAAAAACGCACTTAAAAAAATTTAAAGAGAAGTGGAAAATATATCTCCACTCAGCTAAGCAGTGTGAAAGACGATAGGTAGGAGATTGTTGAAAGGGTTTAGCTCCTTTTGTTTCCATGCTAAGCACAATGAAACTATCCATCCAAGGAATACATTTCTTTGTTCCAATTATGTAATACCAATTCTCACTGTTAGTAAGTCAAATAAGCAACATTGCAGAGTGAGAAAGAGAGATAATAAATTTGCATAAAGCGCTCTCAAGCAAAGCAATTGCATTATGGACTTTACTACGCAAATGTTCTGTTTTATATACAACCAAAGCCTCTCAATAGGATTGGCTCAGGAGTACTGTGGCAGGTATATAATCTCGACATTTTTATGCACTTTAAATTTTTTGACTTATGCTAACTATAACAATACATGATAAGAAAGACTTCTTATGTTCTTATAATAATTCCTACTGTACAAGAAAAGGATAGACAATAATAGAGAAGAAGCCACACTGAAGTAAGCAAAATAGCGAGGTTTAAATGGAGTTAAAATCAAAATTATTGGATGAAAAAGTAGTGAAATTAGCAAAAGAAATGCTGAAGAAAGTGTGAAATAATGCATATGTGTAAAAAAACTAAATGCTGTAATTGTACCAAAAAAGCACAATATAACAGCTTAGCAAGAACACGTTGCATTTTAGAAACAACACTAACTGCATGGATAAAGCGCTAAAATAGAAAAATTGTTTACTCTCCTTCAACGTCGTAAAAGAATGAGATTGGTCAAAGTTAATTTGAAATAAGTTGAAGCATAGATATAAGAAAACTCTAACATTATCACTTAAAGAAGTGAGGATAAGAACTCAGAAAAAATTTTGCTTGAATGTCAGAAAATTTACAGTACACCGTAATATGCAAAAATGAAGTTTTCATATGTTGCGCCAAGACTAATTTACAATGAACAAGATAAAGGTAGACGGGAAGAGTCAAAAAAACTTAATGAGACTATTGATAAGCCCATGAATAAGAATTATTCACCTTTGATGAATCTCGGTTTGGCACACATTCGAAAGTTAAACACGGGTAATTTAAAAAGGGCATTAGAGCATAGGCTAAAGCAAAATTAAGTAGACAAAATTTTTATTTCCACAATACAGTTAATTCCAGAAATGGAAAGAGCTCTAGTTTATTTGTATCGAATGTCAACACTAATTACATGAATATATTTCTTGAACAAATGTTGCAATATTTAAGAATACGAAAAGCCTTTCTTGTTACGAATTATGCCAGTTGGCATAAGTCAAAAATTTAAATGTACCTAAAAATACCAAGATTATATACCTATCACCATACTCACCCGAGTTCAATCCTATTGAGTGACTTTAGTCACATATAAAGCAGAGCATTTCGCGTAATAAAGTCTATAACATAATTGCTTTGCTTGAGAGCGTTTTATGCAAATTTATTACCTTTCTTTCTCACTCTGCAATTAAACAACTCTGCAACGTCACTTATTTGACCCACTAATAACGAGAATTGGTATCAGTACTCTTTTCTGTATCTGTTAGGTTAAAATATATATTATTAGTAATCTCATGCTATAATAAGCATTTTAATATATGCAACACAAAAAACAGCAAAGATTCTATGCTAGCCATAAAAAATTAGTGCTAAATTTTATTTTAAAACGTAAATAATCTACTAACACTCGTGCACAAATTTAAAATAAATTATGTACGAGTGTAGCACTATAAATTGAGGATGTTATATTAAAGCTTACCTCACTATTAAAGCTATCGGTCAGATTAGATTAAAAACCTAACCTGACCGATTTCCTCATCCCTGACCCTGATATAACTATATGATAATTAGTTTAACTAGTAGTTAAGAGCAATTACATAAGAGCAATTATAAGAGAATTGATTTTACTCATACATTAAGGTAGTATAGGCTACATTAGTTTAAATCATCGTGCAACTCTATAAATCTTCACTGTTACTTCTGCTGACTATATTAATGGTTATAGTTCTAAAACTACCTGAAGTCACAGTAAATTGGTCTTACCCAGTCCTAAATTTTGACTTATCTTTCCGCATCATATCAATATCTTTTTTATCAGCCGCATTTTTAATTGTCTTGCCGGCAAAAAATTTTAGCTTTTCAGAAGTGCTATCCTTTTTTGCTTATACTCTTAGTTCACTGTGTGCAATATTATCTAAGCAAATAATATTGGTTATAATATTCTGTGAATTAATGGCCATCAGCGCATCTTTTATTATCGCAGCCAGCTGCAAAGATAACGGACCTGCAATGAGATACGCTTGTGTACACTTCTTTGCCGGGATTATACTAACAGCAGGGCTAGCGATTCAAAATCCCAATCTAATAATCACAGGCTTATTAATAAATTGCGCTTGTTTTCCTTTTTCATTCTGGGTTGTTGATGCATACCCTGCCACGTCATTACACGGTGCATCATACCTTTCCATATTTACTACTAAGATTTCCTTTTTAGTAGCACTTTTTCATACCTACAACCTTTGGCAAGATCACGCTGAAATATTAGCATTCTTAGGCACTATCACTGCAATTTATGGTATTATATTTACTTCCCTTGAACAAAACATTCGTAGATTTTTAGCCTACAACGTTGTAGGACAAATGGGCATGCTAATTATAGAAGGGAGTTTGCTTAGCCGCTCAGAAAATGCTGTATCACTACTTGTGCTTAACATAATCTTCTCCATTGCCTACCAACTATTACTTACTACTATTGCTCACTCGATTATTTTGCGGACAAAAGCAGTGAATTTTAATAGAGTGGGTAAATTCATGTCAGCAGAAGGAATGTATACCCTGACTGCAATACTTACAATGTCTGCATTTCCTGGAACTGCTGGATTTATCAGCAAATCATACATTGCAGCTGAAATTAAAATGAATGGTACTGATTTAGAATTGTATAAAAACTTGCACAAGATTTTGAGTTTATTACTTTACTTAAGTGTGGGGCTCAAGTTTCTTTATTACATATTTATCGCCAAAAGTAGGTCAAAACTTTCAGTAGACAAAGGGGGAAGGGCATCTATGATTATTTTAACATTTATATGCGTGATCGTCGGCAATCCTTACTTGCCTATTTATAACAGGCCATTAATTTTTAATCTTGTATATAACGCAAGAAACATCTGGTCGCAACTTAATTTACTACTATGTACCACTTTGCTATTTATTCCTTTACGTAAGTTATTTTTACCAAGAATAAACTCTAAAATGGATATCGATTGGGTCTTCAGAGCCCTCATACCCTATGTTGTTTCACTGTTCAACAAATTGATTTTCAAAATAAGAAAAATATCTACTGTTGCACTGCAGAACTTGACCAATTCACTCACTAATTTATACTTTAATGATACTGCTAAACTTAAAGAAGCGCTAAGTTATAATTCAGTGAGTTTTGTTTCAGCTTCTTCTCTTTTTTTGATAAGCATTCTGTTAGTGCTGTTATGTTTAGATCGTTAACTGAAAGTTTAAATTCTGCATTTAAGAAGCTCAAGGGAAAGTCTATCATTTCTGAAGATGATTTCAACCTTGTCATACGTGAAATACGCATAGCTTTAATTGAAGCTGATGTTTCTCTTGAAGTCGCAAAAAAATTTATCAACAACATTAAAGATAAAGTAATAGGAGAAAAAGTCATAAAAAGTGTTTCTCCAGCACAAATGATAATTAAAGTTGTACAAGATAATTTAATTGCGATTCTTGGATCAGAGAAAAGTGATCTAAATCTGGCAGCCAACCCTCCTGCTGTAATTATGATGGTAGGCTTGCAAGGTGCAGGCAAAACAACCACCTCAGGAAAACTTGCTTTAAAGCTAAAAAAACAAAAGAAAAAAGTGATGCTTGCCTCTTTAGACATTTATAGGCCTGCTGCTCAGAAACAACTTGAAGTGCTTGGGAAACAAATAGACGTGCAAACTTTATCTACAGTAACAGATGAGAAGCCTATTGCAATTACAAAAAGGGCACTAGCGGCAGCAAAAAAAGACAATTATGATGTATTGATACTAGATACTGCGGGTAGGCTTCACATAGACGATAACATGATGAATGAATTAAAAGCTGTGAAGAAAATAGCTTCACCTGTAGAAGTTATTTTAGTAGCAGATGCGATGATTGGTCAGGATGCAGTAAACATAGCCAAATCATTTAACGAAACAATAGGTGTAACCGGTATTATTCTCACTCGTGTTGATGGCGATGCACGTGGTGGTACTGCCCTTTCTATGAAAATGGTGACTAACTGCCCAATTAAGTTCATTGCTTGTGGTGAGAAGCTAAGTGACCTTGATGTTTTTTACCCCGATAGAATTGCAAAAAGGATACTTGACATGGGTGATGTTGTCTCATTGGTTGAAAGAGCTGCCGAGATCGTTGGTCAGGAAGAAATTGACAAATTACAAAAGAAAGTAAAAAAAGGCAAATTTGACTTAAACGACTTGGTGGGAATGTTAAAAACCCTAAAAAAAATGGATGGTATCACCAATATAATGAAATTCATTCCAAGCTCATTTACAAAAAAGCTAAGCAGCGGAGTACCAGATGATAGCAAAGTGAAAAAATATATAGCTATCATAAATTCGATGACTAAAAAAGAAAGGCAAGATCCAGCTATTTTAAATAGCAAAAGAAAGCTTAGAATCGCAAAGGGCTCTGGTACAAGTGTATCGGATGTCAATCTTTTAATTAAGCAATACGATCAAATGAGCGCAATGATTAACAAGTTCAGCAAAATTGACCACAGCAAATTCAAAGAATCTGATTTAATAGATATGCTAAGCAGAAAGTAGAGCAACTTTTTTCGGTGCTAATAAGCATGCAACAAAGCCATTAGTACTTGAATTGTCCTTCTGTATTTACCAGAACTTGGACTCTCTATTGTAAAAGGTAGCTCCGTTTTAATTTTTCCATTAACTTTCTCTTTTACCTCTTTCATGTTGTTACCAACGACCATAACTGCAAGTAGAAACTTCTTCATAATCTCTCTAAGTGCTACCATATCATTTTTCTCATGGATACCATGAGCTTCTTTCACAAGTTTGTCTATAATGTTTTCCCCTTCCTTTGAAAAATCAATGATTCCATCCCCATATTAATTCTTTTATAACATGCCGTTGTCTCTTATTTTAAAGTATTTCTATTACCTTTACCTAATCACAAGGCATTCTTTGCTGCACCTCCTTTCTTTGAGTCACCAGCATCTATAACAGATTTAAGCAACTCCCTATATAACCTACCGAAATTACTCTCTCTTACTTGGACCATAGGTAATTAGTCGATAAAATCTCTAAGTGAACTTTTCATCATTTTCGCTACTTCAATCGTCCATTCCTTTATTTCTTCACCAGCTTTCCTATTCCTGCATAACGCGCTCCAATAGCTACAAGCACTATTAATGTAGCAAGCACAATAAGTGGAGAAAATATCACTCCCAATACCGCCTCAGAAGAAGACATTACAATTTTTTATTTGCAGATGCTGATTTAAAATAGTCAACCGAATCTATTTAATGGGCCTTCATTGCTATTTATAACATTACTTATTGCCTCATACTCAACAGATTTTAGCACATCTTCATTAATACCAATTCCCACTGTGTAAGGAATGAATAAACAATAATGGAAAAGAAGCCACACTGAAGCAAGTAAAATAGCAAGGCTTAAATAGTGTTGAAATCAAAATTATTGGATAAAAAAGTCGTGGAATTAGCAAAAGAAATGCTGAAGAAAGTGCTAAATAACGTATGTGTTGTAAAAAAACTAAATGCTGTAATTTGCAGCAAAAAAACACAGTATAACAGCCGTAGCAAAAATATGTTGTATTTCAAGAACAGCACTGACTACATGGATAAAGCACCTAAGATTTGAAAGAGAAGAAAAATCGTTTACTTCCCCTCAACGTCGTAGAAAAACTAGATTGAATCAGGGTTGCCTTGAACAAGTCGAAGTATGAACACAAAAAAAACCTAACATTACCATTAAAGAAATGAGAATAAGAATCCAGGAAAAATTTGGCTTGAATGTCATGTCTACAGTACACCTTAAAATATGCAAAAATGAAGTTTTCGTATACTACGCTAAGACCAATTCACAATGAACAAGATACAAGGCAGATAGGAAGTGTTTAAAAAAAACTTAATGAGACTATTGCTAAGTATCATGAACAAGAGTTATTCATCTTTGATGAATTGTGGTTTCACACATTCAAAAGTTAGACACGAGTAGTTTAAAAAGGGCGTTAGAACACAGGCTAAAGTAAAATTAGGTAGACAAAATTTTTCCTTTACAGAGAGTTCTACCTTATTTACACCAAATGTTAACACTGATTGTATGAATATATTTCTTGAACAAATGTCGCAATATTTAAGAACACAAGAGGCCTTTCTTGCCATGGATTGCGCTAGTTAACATAAGTTAAAAATTTAAGGTACCTAGAAATATCAAGATTGTATACCTACTGCCATACTCACCCAAGCTCAATCCTATTAAGAAACTTTGGTTGTATATAAAACAGAACATTTTGTGTAATAAAGTCTATAACACAATTGCTTTGCTTGAGAGCGCTTTACGCAAATTTATCACCTCTCTTTTTCACTCCGCAATTAACAACTCCGCAATGTTGCCTATTTAATGCACTAATAACGAGGATTAGTCTAAGATAAAAAATTTCTTTATAAAATACCTTGTTCTGTTTAAGCAGCTAACACACAAAAATTTAGTTGATGTATAATTATTTACTTGCTATGAATTTAACCTGTTAAATTTTAGTAAATTAAACCAAGCGTTTATAAAAATATTGTTTTTTACAAATAAAGTACCTATAATTTCAGGTTTGAGGTGAGGTTGATGCTGCAAAGAAATTTTTCAATATGGTTATTAACATCGCTGTTCTATGCATACCAATATGTATTACGCGTAATCCCAAACATAATTGCACCTGAATTAATAACGAAGTTTAACATAAGCATTACGGATGTTGGTCAATTCGGTGGGCTATACTATATAGGCTACACATTTATTCATATACCTATTGGTCTTGCCCTTGATAAGTTCGGGCCAAAATTTGTTTTGCCTACATGTATTGTTTTAACGTTTGTTGGAACATTACCGCTCATATGCCTTGATGAGTGGCATTACTCAATGCTTGGCAGGGTAGTTGTTGGAGTTGGATCATCTGCTGCAGCAATTGGAATCTTTAAAATCGCGAGCATGTATTTTTCGCAGGAAAAATCAGCAAGAATGGTCAGTTTATCCATAATAATAGGATTGCTGGGAGCTATTTACGGCGGATTACCCCTGGATTTCTTGCTCAACAAGTTTGGTTGGGATTATGTTATATACGCTTTCTCAGCGTTTGGTTGCTTACTTGCTCTACTGCTGTTCTGTGTAACGCCAAGCAATAGTACAGAGAAGAATGTAAGTAACAACGTATTTCAAGGCTTAAAAACTGTGCTTTTTAACAAACATATCATTCTGATTAGCTTTTTTGGTGGCTTAATGGTTGGTCCGTTGGAGGGTTTCGCTGATGGTTGGGCAAAGGCATTCTTATGTGAAGTATATCAAATAACTGGAGAAATGGCGTCCTCGCTTTCTTCTCTCATGTTTATAGGCACGGGAGCTGGGTCGTTCTCTTTAGCTTATTTCCTAGAGAAGCATCCAAACAGGTACTACGAAGCAATTATCGCGTGTTCCCTTGCAATGATCGCCAGCTTTCTCTTGCTTTTCACACAGGCTGGAGGTTTGTATGCCGTACTGCCTACACTTCTTATTATCGGCTTTGCATCTGGATACCAAGCGTTTATCATTTGTAAAGCAATAAGTTATGTGAACAATAGCTTGGTAGGCTTGGCTACAGCCGTATCAAACACGATAGTTATGGTTTTTGGCTATTTTTTTCATACTGGAATCGCAAAAATAGTAGATTTGTACTGGGATAGAACGGTAATACAAGGAAATCCTGTATATGGTGTTGAGCTGCTAATAAAAGCGATGTCAATTATCCCTATATGTCTACTTTTGGCTATTTTTGGATTCGTTTGGTTAAAGAAAAGGTCTTAAGCTCGTAGCATTTTGGTGTTATTAAATTGAAGTGAAGTCTTACCTATGACAAGCGTTTCAGAGAAAAACTGTGATTCTAAAAGTAATTTAAAGTTTTTTGATAGCGAGATTTATCAATCTATAGAGAGAGAGTTGCAGCGTCAAAGATCACAATTGCAACTGATTGCATCAGAAAATTTTGCAAGCAAAGCAGTAATGGAAGCACAAGGTTCTTTTCTAACTAATAAATATGCAGAGGGCTATCCAGGCAAAAGGTATTACTGTGGTTGTGAATATGTGGATGAAGTTGAAAATTTGGCTATAGAAAGACTCTGTAAGTTGTTTGATGTTAGATTTGCAAATGTTCAACCTCACTCTGGTTCTCAAGCGAATCAAGCAATATTTGCTTCACTACTTACTCCAGGAGACATAATACTTGGGTTATCACTAAATTGTGGAGGACATTTAACTCATGGTGCAGCGCCAAGCCTTTCCGGTAAGTGGTTTAAATCAATTCAATATGCAGTTAATCAAGGCACTTATCTGCTCAACATGGACGAAGTGGAAAGGTTAGCACTTGAACATAAGCCAAAATTGATCATAGCTGGTGCTTCCGCTTACCCCAAAAAAATGGATTTCAAGCGTTTTCGCGAGATTGCGGATAAAGTCGGTGCATATCTACTCGCAGATATTGCTCATTATGCCGGACTTATCGCAGCAGGTGAATATCCTTCCCCTATTGAGTATGCACATATTATAACTTCCACGACTCACAAAACTTTACGTGGTCCTCGCGGCGGAGTGGTGATGACAAATGATGAAGCACTACACAAAAAAGTTCAATCCACAGTTTTTCCAGGATTGCAAGGTGGACCGTTTATGCACGTGATAGCTGCAAAAGCCGTTGCATTTAAAGAGGCATTAGCACCAGAGTTTAAAGCCTATATCAAGAGAGTTGTGGAAAATGCGAAAGTGTTAGCTCAAGAGTTGCAAAAGCATGGGCTAAGCGTTATAACCGGCGGCACCGATTCCCATATAGTGCTAGTTGACTTAAGACCGCAAAAATTGACTGGAAAAGGTACTGTAGATAGCCTTGAAAGGGCCGGCATCACCTGCAATAAAAACTCCGTACCATTTGATACGGAAAAACCTACTATCACTTCAGGGCTGCGTTTTGGCACTGCTGCTGAGACAACACGCGGACTTGGAGCAGAGCATTTCAAAGAAATAGCTAACCTAATAAATGAAGTGATTCAGGGGTTAATTAACGGAAATAGCGCAGATATTGAGAAAACGGTTAAAAATAAAGTTAAAGAGATTTGTAATGATTTTCCTATTTATTAATAGTCGCTCTAAGCCATGAGAGATGCAAAAAATCACTTGACAAACTTCGACAATTTTCTTGTCGTGATAATCAAGGTGTTTAATTATCTTCAATCTGTGCAGATTAAACAAAGAAGCTATTATGTAATTGGTGCCTCATATTTATTTTTTGCACTACGTGCATTTTATGTTTCCATAACATTTCTCGGTTTTTACTTAACTATAAGCTGAAGTGCACTTATAAAGCGTTTAAGTCCGTATAGTACACTAATTTGCAAGATTACCATCTAATACCAATTCTCACTGTAGTAAGTCAAATAAATGACTTGCAGAATTGTCTAATTGCAGAGTAAGAAAGAAAGGCAATAAATTTGCACAAAGTGTTCTCAAGCAAGGCCAATTATATTATAGGCTCTATTACACGAAATGCTCTGTCTTATATGTAATTAAAGTCTCTCAACAGGATTAAGCTCAGGTATGAGTACGGTGGCAGGTATATAATCTCGATATTTTTAGTACCTTTAAATTTTTTGACTTATGCCCACTAGCACAATCCACGACAAGAGAGGTTTTCGTGTTCTAAAATATTGCGACACTTGTTCAAGAAATATACTCATACAATCAGTCTGACATTTGATGCAAATAATACCAATTTCCACTGTACAAGAATGGATAGACAATAATGGAAAAGAAGCCATGCCGAAGTAAGTAAAATAGCAAAGTTTAAATGGCATTGAAATTATTTAGATAAAAAAGTCGTGGAGTCAGCAAAAGAAATGCTAAGGAAGTATAAAATAATGCATATGTTGCAAAAAAACTAAATACTATAATTGCAGCAAAAAAGCACAGTATAACAGCCGTAGCAAAAATATGCTGGATTTCAAGAACAGCACTAATTACATAGATAAAGCACCTAAAACTTGGAAGAGAAGAAAATTTGTTTTCCTCCCTTAACGTCGTAGAAAACTAGATTGAATCAGGATCAATCTGAAGTATGGATATAAGAAAACCCTAATATTACCATTAAAGAAATGAGAATAAGAATCTAAGAAAAACTTAGCTTGAATGCCAGCAAGTCTACAGTGTACCTTAATATGTAAAAAATGAAGCTTTCGTATATTGCGCCAAGACCAATTCACAATGAACAAGAGTTATTTTTTTTGATGAATCACGACTCGGCACACATTTGAAGGTTGGATACGTGTGGTTTAAAAAGGCGTTAGAACAGAGGTTAGAGTAAAATTAGGTAGACAAAATTTTTGTCTCTACAGTGCAGTTAATCCTAGAAATGGAGAGAATTCTAGCTTATTTGTACCAGATTGTTAATACTGATTGTGTGAATATATCTCTTGAATAAATGTTGCAATATTTAAGAACACGAGAAGCCTTTCTTGTCATGGATTGGCTAGTGGGCATAAATCAAAAAATTCAAAGGTACCTAAAAATTATATACCTACCACTGGACTTACCTGAGCTCCCTCTTATTGAGAGACTTTAGTTGCATATAAAACAGGAACATTTTTCGTAATAAAGTCTGTAATACAATTGCTTTGCTTGAGAGCACTTTGTATAAATTTATCACCCCTCCTTCTCACTCCACAATTAAACAACTCTGCAATGTTACTTATTTAACCCACTAATAACGAAAATTGATACAACAGCTTGTAACTTAGGCTTTTGTGAAGTTTGAATCCCCCTTTATTTACCGATGGTTGTATGTCTGTTTGCATAAAAGTCCCTTTTTGTCCATTTTGCTCAAAATTTTTACCTTCTGCTGTAGGCTTTTTCAGAGCGTCTTAGAGTTCTTATCACTTTTTGTCCTCCAACTTTTCCACTTCTGAAAATACCCCTGCCTTATATATTGGTGCAAGCTCAGCAATCCTTTCAAAATCTTGATGTGCTTTTTCAACTGCATGTTCTTTCAACTCTCAAGCTTCTAATTCAACTCAGCAATGGTCTTTACTTTATCCTTTAATGAAGCTCCTTTTGGAAAAGGACCTGGAGAACGCTCAAAAATATCTTTATTTTTTTTCTACATCTCTTTGAGAGGTGTTTTTGACCTAATCGTACCTAGCTAATAATAAAACATATAATAACCAGTGTAATAGCCCATTATGTAAAACAATTAACACAACTTGCGATAAGGAGTGCCTCTTTTAATCATCAAGGCATCATATTTACATTTTTTTCATTAAAATGTTATTTACTTATTAACCTGAAACACGTAACAATGTAGAAATGAAGAATAGCCCATTAGCAGTAGTATTCGATTGGGATAACACCTTAGTTGATACCCGAGACAATATTTTTAATGCCATCCAGCACACCTTGGACTCAATGGGATATAGTAATAAAGCTGCTGATAGAAATTACCATGAGTCAAGAAAAAGCTATATGGTCAATCTATTTGGCAATCAATGGAAAAAAGCAAACCAAATATACCAACAATACCTAGATAATGCACTGTTGCAAAACATTACTCTAAACCAAGGAGTAGAGAAAATGTTGCAGACGTTAAAAAGCCACAATATTTATCTGGCAATAGTAAGTAACAAAAAAAATACTAATTTACGTGAAGAAGTCACTTATTTTAAACTAGATTCTTACTTTGAAAGAGTAGTTGGTTCATGCGATACTGCAGAAGATAAACCATCTGCAACCCCATTATTGTTTGCACTGGAAGAGAGTACATTGCCCATAGATAGAGGAAACGTATTTTTTGTTGGGGACAGTATCACAGATATTTTGTGTGCACAAAACGCCAGTTGTTTACCTATTATATATGGCCAACCAATAAGTGGCTACGAAGATTTGTTATGTTTTCAACATTTTAACAGACTTACAGATTTCATAATAAAATATTTGAAAGATAGATAATGAACACTGTAACAGAGATTACAAGTATAAAAAGGCGCCTTTGCGCGTATTTAATAGATATAGCAGTTTTATTAATTCCAAACTTATTAATTATACTGTTGTTGAAGAATTTTCCGTTAATTTTAGATCTATCATATATGTGTGTAAATTGTAGTTACTTCACATATTTTATATCTTCAGCAGCTCAAGCAACTCCCGGTCAGCAGTTAATGAACATACATACCATAAGCTTAGACGGTTCTAAAATAGGCTTGAGTTTAGCATTTGATAGAAGCATCTCTCAGTTTTTTCTTCATTTATTAAACAACGTAATAGCTATACTCATCGAGTTTTTCCAAGAACAAAACGCGTTAGTAAGTGCCTTAACCGTACTGGGAGTAATCATGTTGCCGCTCACTTTCTGCTGGTACTTGGTTGCTTGCTTCTCTCAGAAAAAACAGACATATCACGATATGCTATTTAATACGATTGTTGTGAAAGGAACTATCAAATGAATTGATACCATACTCATTGTTATATAGATTATACCGATGGATTAACTACAGGAAAATTATCAATAAAGAGATGGTAAAGCATTTGAACAAATTATTAATCGGTGAGTTGACTTCTGTATACCAGTGTCTTCCGCATTCTTTAACCCTCAAAGAGAATAGAATTAATAAACTCGCAGAAAAGATAAAAAACAAACTTGATGAGGAACTTGAGCACGCAAACAAGCAGGCAAAAAGAACTTTATTGCTTAAAAGTGTACCAAACTTTCAAGATACAAATGAGATCTTAAAGTATGAGGGAAATTTATAAAAGATACAATACGGAAAATCTTAGAAGTTAACTTGAAATTAGAAGGAATAAAAGACTATAATGAGGTAACTTCTATGGCTGAAAAAAAAGGAAAGGGATTTTATCAGTACAACTTATTAGGAGAGCTATTAGAAAATGAAGAAGAGCACTTCCCATTGGATTAAAAGAGCAGGTTAATCTCATTGAGCTTATAGGTGTTGAGAATTATCTAAGAATGCAAACAAATATAGAGTGTTAAAAAAAACAATATTTATTTTAATTATACCTTGCTTACTTCTTTTTTTATTAGGGTTGTGGCAGTTGTTTAAGTTGAACTGGAAGAGTAATATTATCCAAAATATGAGTCTTCCAGTCGTCCATTTATTGCCTAATAATGATCTTGCACGATTTAACTACAGGCATGTCAAAATCGATGGGATTCTAAGTGACATAGAACTATATGTTTTTGCAGGGCAGCGCGGCTATCACACACTCTCTCCCATGCTACTCACTACTGGACGTTATATGCTAGTGAACAAAGGGATAGTCAGAGAAAAAAAAGAGGAAAAAGCAAAAGTCGTAAAAGTAGTCGCTGATGGTATTTTATACTGTGATAGCAGTAAAAGCAAAAGTTGGTTAATCAAGAATAATATTGCTTTGAATACGTGGTTTACCCTTAGCACAAAAGAAATCTCCAATGAATTAGGTATTGAGCTAGAAAAGTGTATGCTGTGGCAGAAAGGTTTCAGCGGGAAATTAGCTATACAGCCAATGAAGCATCTGGAGTATGCGATAACTTGGTTCGCGCTTTCTTTGATTTGGTCAATTATGTGTATAGCTTATTATAGACAAAACAAATACTATCTAAATAGCTGATTTTACCCGATTACAAACTGAGATAACAGAAGAGAGTTTTAAAAAAAACGTTATTCATCCATATCACCGCTAATGTCCTTTATCATGCTATAGTTACCTTTCCTAAACTTACTCTTTAAAAATGCAACTCCACTTTCGCTAATTCCACTTAAGCTCAATGCTGCTCCACCTAATTGCAACCCCATCTCAGATGTCTCAGGAATGATTTTGCTAGCTCCCAGATCTTTATACACCTCTACATTACTTAGATCTGGTAAACGTATTATAATATTTACATGTGGAAAATTTGTCGCAACCAAAGAAACAATCTTCTTTATAGTAACTTCATTCTTTATTGAGATCACAAGAGCTTGGGCTCTTTCTATTCCTACTGATTTTAAAATTTCATATCTTGTAGCATCTCCAAGGTATATAGGGAAGCTGTCACTCTTCCCTTCCTTGACTATTTTTGATTGAATATCTACAACAACATAACTTAAATGTTCTGCAGTAAGCATTTTTGTTACCATATATCCCACCCTACCAAATCCAGCAACTATTACATGGTTATAAAGATCTTGTGTATCTGTCTCAACAGCTTCATCATCTAGTATTACTTTTTCAGTACTAAAAGAACTTACTATCCAATCTCCAAGTCCAGACAAAAGAGGAGTGAAAGCCATAGTTACTGTGGTCATCATCATAAGCACTTGAGCAATTTCGCTTGGCAGCACATTTAATTCATCTGCTAAACGAAATAGAATAAATGCAAACTCACCTCCTTGTGCAAGCAGCAGCCCAGCTTGTATAGCAGGAGCACACTTAAACCCAAAAAATCTACACAACACGTATATGATAGATGTTTTTAAAACTATCAGGATAATCGATAATAAAGTAATTAATGGCAACTTATTGAGCAAAAGATCTATGTTGATAGACATACCAACAGTCATGAAAAATAAGCCGAGTAGCAAATCTTTAAACGGCAATACTGCATGTTCTACTGAGTGTCTATGTTCTGTTTCCGCAACTAATAATCCAGCAACAAATGCACCTAATGCCATTGATAAACGAAATTGCTCAGTAATAAATGCTGCTCCTAATATTATTAAAAGCGTAGTTGATATAAAGACCTCATTACTTTCCATTCTAGCAATAATCGAAAATAAAGGTCTAAGTAATAACCTACCAGTTATAAATATCATTACTAATGCAATAGCTGCTTGTAACAATGAACCTGTTAATGAACTTATCAGACTGTTCTCAGAGTTACCAGTAAGTAGAGGCACTAATACTATTAACGGCACCACTGCAAAATCTTGCATTAATAGCACTGCTATTGACAACCTACCAACTTGACTTGCTTGAGAACCTTTTTCCTGCAAGACCTGTAACACTATTGCTGTTGAGGATAATGCAAGCCCGCCACCAATAACTGCTGCCATATTTGTATTCACTCCAAAAGCAAGAGCAACGCACCATATTGCTACCATAGTGACTATAACTTGAAGGGAACCAAATCCAAATACATGAATGCGCATAGCAATAAGACGTTCAAACGTCAACTCAAGACCTATAATGAACAACAGAAACACTACGCCAAATTCTGCAAAGTTATCCATTGCTTTTGCTGAATGTATTAGATTAAATCCATGAGAACCAATCAATGCACCTGCAACAAAGTAACCAAGCACTGGACTGATATTCATTTTCCAAAACGCTATGACTATAAAGACAGCAGCGGAGAGTAAAATTATAATATCAAACAAATGTTGAGAACCGCTGTGCATGATATTTAACCTGTAGAATTAGACCATTTAATTGAGCAACCAATACTTGGTTTTTGGTCAACAGGAGGATTACCAGTTTCTGCAATAAATTTCATAGCTTGAAATAAATCACTACTCCCTATTTCATAGTTTTGGATTTTTTCTTTTTTTGCATTGTTAAAACGTCCACGATAGCAGAGATTTAAATTAGCATTAAAGCCAAAAAAGTCAGGAGTACAAACAGCACCGTACTCCTTAGCCACTTCCTGTTTACTGTCAATCAGATATGGAAATGTAAACTTATTTTCCTTGGCAAAATCAATCATATTTTTAAAGGAATCTTCTGAGTATTCATTTACATCATTTGGCATTATTGCAATGACACTTATCTGATAATTCTTTTTTAACAAATTAACATCACTTATCAGGTTACTAATAATTGATTGAACGTAAGGGCAGTGGTTGCATATAAACATTACAATAAGACCATTTTTTCCATAACAATCACTTAATGTATAGTATTTGTTATCCACCCCTAGAAGATTGAAATCCTTCGCAGTGAAGTCAAAATCTACCTTAGGAGTATTCAGAGTAACCATAGCTTAGAGAGCATTACAACCTATAACTTACAGTCTTATTACTTAAATGTCAAACAGTTCCTGTATATACTATTTGCATATCCTTTTTTAGTATTACAATCAAAACCTATGTTCATAACTTTTGAAGGAATAGACGGCTCTGGTAAAACAACACAGTCTGAGTTGCTTGCAAATTATTTTAAGCAAATTCGCGGTGAAAATAATGTGGTATTAACTCGAGAACCAGGTGGCACTAACTTTGCAGAAAAGATAAGAGAGATACTACTTAAGGACAGTATTGATCCTATCTCTGAACTTTTGCTACTCACCTCAATTAGATATGAGCATCTTAAAAAAGTAATATTACCAGCTCTAAAAGAAGGCAAGATAGTAATTTGTGATCGATTTATCGATTCAACTATTGCATACCAAGGATACGGACTTGGTATTGACCTAGAGCTAATACGAGACCTACACGAATTAGTAAAAATTAAACGCCCAAATGTCACATTTATCCTAGATATTGATGTTCAAATTGGGCTGAACAGAGCAAAGGATAAAAACAAATATGAAAAGATGAACATTAGTTTTTACTATAAGGTTCAAAAAGGATTTCAAGAAATAGCTATAAAGGAGCCCGATAGATGTAGTGTTATAACTGGAATTAAAGCTAAAGATAACAATCAAGTTCATGTTGAAATTGTCAACAAAGTCACCAGTACCATGCAATAAAGCCAGCTTTGTCAAAAAAAATAAAAAAAGTAAAAGGCTAACTTCAACACCGTTTGTAGGGAAATAATTTGCTGTCTACACTTAAGTTATTCTCCGCATTTAAACCTTCTCTAACTTGCCTTTCCTTTTTACCTTAACTTCCAGTAGTGCTGTTTTAAACTTTAAATTTCTAATAATCGCACTAAAATATCTATACCAGATGCATATATTTATATCTATTCTCATCATTAATAGGCAAATAAGCAACATTGCAGAGTTGTTTAATTCGGAGTGAAAAAGAGAGTTAATGAATTTGCACGAAGCACTCCCAAGCAAAGTAATTGTATTTATAGACCTTATTGCGCAAGACGTTCTGTTTTATATATAACCAGAGTCTTTTAGTAGGATTGAGCTCTGGTGAGTATAGTGGTAGGTATATAGCCTCGATGTTTTTAGGTACCTTTAAATTTTCTGATTTATGTCAACTAGCACAATCCATAACAAGAAAAGCTTCTCTTGCTCTTAAGCATTGCAACGTTTATTCAAGAAATATATTCAT
>NZ_WQMO01000016.1 GCF_013366805.1 Wolbachia endosymbiont of Litomosoides brasiliensis | reverse complement strand
AACAAAGTCTATAATAAAATTGCTTTGCTTGAGAGTGCTTTGTGCAAATTTATTACCTCTCTTTCCCACTTCGCAATTAAACAGCTCTGCAATGTTACTTATCTGATCTACTAATAATGAGAATTAGCATAATAAGGTTTGAACAAATTTAACAAGAGAACTGCTACCAATGGTAATATAACGAACTTAATTGCCACATTTTTAGGTTATTAATGCCATTGAGCATTAAAAAAAGATAATGAAAGGCATCGTAAAGCTTAAAATTTCTTTAACATTTAAGCTCACCGAGTATAAAAAAAACTTTACACTAATAGGAATTAAATTCACAAACAAAAGTGAAGAAATAAAAACAATGAGCAGTAGTAACATATTTAACATAGCAATCGATAAAGGCTAGCCTACTTTAAATTTTTATAAATAAAATGAACATTTATCTTCTGACAAAATTTCTGTAAAGCTTAATTACAAAACTTTAATGAAGTTCAGTATTAGTAACAGGAAATATAATCTGTTTAAAAATTTTTATTCAGTAATTTATTTATCAAAGGTATTATTTCTACCTATAGTAAAGTAGATCAGAATGAAGTCTATCTTATTAACAAGGCCTTTATCAGATTCACTAAATACAAGAAGCACACTAAAAAAATATGGGTATAAAGTATATATAGAACCAGTATTCACAATAAAGCATTTGCAGCCTGACATATCTGCATATGAATTTGATGTAGTAATATCCACCAGCAAGAACAGCGTGAAAGCATTTAGCCAAACATGCAGAGTAGATGGTCTTCCAATCATTACGGTTGGTAATTCGACTATGCAAACTGCAAAGGATTCAGGGTTTTCTGATATTATATCAGCAGACAGCAATGTTGAAGGGCTGATATCGTTCATAAAAAATTACTACTCAAGAGCAGTAAAATTCTTGTATATAAGGGGGCAAGAAGTATCATGCGACTTAAAAAAGAGATTATCCGAAGAAGGTTTTAATGTAAGAGAAGTTATATTCTATAAGACCCTTATTAAAAGAGGCCTAACTAATAGGTGCAAAAATTTACTATCAGGTGGTAAAATTAATAGTGTTGCTTTTTTTTCCTCACAGACAGCAAGGATATTCTGTTCTTTAGTTCTAAAAAGTGGTTTATCTAACGCAATGGACAATATAACTGCATGTGCTATGAGTAAGAATATTGTTGACAGCTTGAAGCCAATCAAATGGAAAAAAATTATAACATCGAGACTACCTACTCAAGAGAGTTTAATTGACATAATTAATAAGGATTGCTGATGCTAAAAATTGCAACTTGGAATGTAAATTCTATACGTAAGAGGGTTGACCAGCTCTGTAATTTTATAGTCGATGATCAGATAGATATAATTTTACTGCAAGAGATAAAATGCACGGAAGAACAATTTCCTTATATAGAAATAGAAAAGCTAGGATATGAATGCATTGTCTACGGGCAGGCCGCAAGAAATGGTGTTTGTGTTCTATCTAAGCATTTGATACTAGAGAAATTTAAAATTGACATTGTAGAAGGTCATCAAGAAGCTCGTTATATAGAGTGCTTAATAAAATACAATAATCAAAAGATAAGAGTAGGTAGCGTATACGTCCCAAATGGTCAAAGCCCGGACTCTCATGTATTTGAATATAAACTCAAGTTTTTTGATAAACTATATGAAAGAATGAACAATTTGCTAAAGAATGAGGAGTTAATTATTATAGCCGGTGATTACAATGTTGCACCAGATGAAATTGATGTCTTTGATCCAACTTTATTGATCGACCAAGTGTGTTTTCATATAAGAGAACGTGAGAAGTTAAGAGCAATCCTGAACCTTGGATTTAAAGATGCATTTAGAATATGCCATCCAAATTTACAACAGTTTAGCTGGTGGCACTATCAAGGTAATTCATCAAGAAATAATCAAGGAATGCGAATAGATCATATGCTGCTATCACCACAAGCAGTCGATAGGTTAGAAATATGCTACATAGATGACAGACTGCGCAAGCTGAAAAATCCATCCGATCATACACCTGTTGTGTGTGTTATAGGGTGATAATTTCCCTCAAAGTGTAAAAGACAAGACTTAATCTGAAAGACAAGATATAGAGAATACAATCTCATACCAATTCTCATTGTTAGTGGGCCAAATAAGTAACATTGCAGAGTTGTTTAATTGCGGAGTGAGAAAGAGACATAATAAATTTGCATATAAAGGCACCCCAAGCAGAGCAATTATATTATAGACTTTATTACGCAAAATGTTTTGTTTTATATACAACCAAAGTTTCTCAATATGATTAACTCAGATGAGTATGGTAGTGATATATAATCTCGATATTTTTAGGTACCTTTAAATTTTTTAGCTTATTCTAATTAGGATAATCTATGATAAGAAAAGCTTCTCACGCTCTTAAATAGAGCAACATTCATTCAAGAAATATATTCATACAATCAATGTTGACGTTCAGTGCAAACAAGTTAAACTCTCTTCATTTCTAGATTTAACTGCACTATAGAGATAAAAATCTTGTCTACCTAATTTTACTCTAACCTGTATTCTAACACCCTTTTTAAACTACCCGTGCCCAACCTTTGAATGTATGCCAAACTGCGATTCATCAAAGATGAACAACTCTTACAGTATACTCAATAGCCTCATTAAGCTTTTTTTAAACTCTTCCTATACACCTTTATCTTGTTCATTGTGAATTGGTCTCGGTGTAAATACGAAAACTTTATTTTTTGCATATTATGACGTACTGTAGACTTGCTGACATTTAAGCCAAATTTTTCTAGATTCTTTTTCTCATTTCTTTAATGGTAATATTAGGGTTTTCTTGTATCCATATCTCAATTTGTTTAAATTGACTCCGATTCAAAACTTAGTTCTTCTATAACATTGAAAAGAGCAAACAATTTCTCTTCTCTTCCAAGTTTTAGGTACTTTACCTATGTAGTCAATGCTGTCTTTAAAATGTAACATATTTCTGCTACGGCTGTTATACTGTGCTTTTTGCTACAATTACAACATCTAGTTTTTTTGCAATATATACGTTATTTTGCACTTCCTTCAGCATTTATTTTGCTGATCCCATGACTTTTTCATTCAATAATTTTGATTTCAATGCCATTTAAACTTCATTATTTTACTTACTTCAGCATGGCGTCTTTTCCATCATTGTCTATCCGTTCCTTATACAGCGGGAATTGGCATCAATTACCCCATACTACCCCGGAGAAGAGAATGGACTATTCTAACAAAGGGTAAAGGTCCTTTCTTCCCTTTATATTATAGCATGTGACCACTGAGTTATTTTATATAGTGTCATGAAAGCAGCTATTTTTTGATAGAATATAACGTTTTTAATGATTATGAAAAACTGGACCCCAGTGTCGAGGTACAGGATGACAAGAGAAGAAGGTATTGGAATGATGAGGAAGAGGGTGTTGATTAACAGGAAAAGGAGCCACTGGAACAACACCATTTCTAGCGAATTGAGGTGAAGTATCTTTCCTGATTATTTCTCTATACATCTTTATCAACTTATTATATGGAGGGCAAAAGAGCTCCTTTGCATATTGCTTCCAGCTGTACCCCTCACATGCGTAGTCAAATTTTTCTAAAGACGTTTTTCCTTGATTCTTTTCACTCCTCACTCCAGGTCAAAGTTCTCCCAATTTTCATTTCTAAAACCTCCATATACCCCCTGCCTAGCTGCTCTAAAACTTTAGCTCATGTAGTGCATTTACCTTGCTGAGTCTGATTTGAACAAGCACTATAGATACTATCAAGATTATCGGTTGCCTTGACTTGAGGGAATCAGCAATTACCTTACTGCTATCTTTCTGTAATCTTTTGCAAAATCCCGAGAATACCTATATCTACAAAATGCAAGAGTACACATGAAACGGTGAGGGCTAAATCTTATCATCCTCTCAAATATTGTAAAGCCGCTACGAGTAGGAAAATCTTCACCAAACCAGGAAGGATAAACGGTAGCACGCCAACCATTATTGCTTGTTTCAAACCTACATGAATAGCAAGCCAACTGACACCACAAGCAAAAATTGTGGCTGTACCAACTAGACAGCTCAGAGAATTGCGTATAAGTGATTCACATTTAGAGTTCAGCAATTGGTTTACTTTACCCATTACTATAACAGCGGCTAAAAAACCAATTAAATATCCACCTGCTGGCCTGAGGAAAGTGTAATAGCCACCAAGAAAATCTGCAAAAACAGGCAATCCTGCTGTGCCAAGTGATAAATACATAAGCACAGAATATAATGCCGTCCTGCGGTTAAACTTAAGCCCAATAAGCATTACTCCTAAACTTTGCAATGTAATAGGCACAGGTTGTAACGGTATGCTTATTTGAGCCGTTAGAAATAGGAATAAAACACAAAAGAAGACCTCAATTAACACCAATTTACTGGCAAATTGTGTTGCAAACATACTCCCCCAAATTAAAACATATTAAAGCTAATTATATTTCAGGAATCTTGCAATTTAAATTTTGCTTTTGTTGCTCATAATTATGTTCCTTGTGTGAAACAAAAAGGTTAAACTTCTTCCAATATTCTACTATAATATAGCTAGTTTTTTTGTTGAGGGTTAAAATGATAAATAAAGAAGATCTACTGGAATTGATGAAAATAAGGCACAGTGGACGTTCATATGACCAAAGTAAATTAGTACATCAGGAAGAAATAAACATGCTAATAGAAGCTACACGGTTATCTCCCTCATGTTATGGTGACGAGCCCTGGAGATATGTAATATGTAACAGACAAAGTAATCAAAATGCATGGGAAAAATTACTGAGTTGCCTTACTGAATCTAATCAAAAGTGGACAAAAGATACACAAATACTACTCATATCATTGAGCGCTAAAAATTTTCGTGATCACACAAAAGGAGCAAATTTTTGGGGCAGCCATGATACTGGTGCAGCAAATTATGCATTTATGCTACAGGCTACATCTATGAATTTAATGGCTCATCAGATGGGTGGATTTGATAGAGATAAAATAGTGGAAAAGTTCAATATACCCGATGATTTTAATGTAATGTCAGTGATAGCGGTTGGTTACGAAAAAGAGGGGGCTGAAGTCAAGGAAAAGACAAGAAAGCCAATAGAGGAAATATTTTTTTATAATGAGTGGCCAAATTCTTAAAAAGAATGCATGGCACTGGTAACAATTTTGTTATCATAGATTCACGTTCAACAAACAACTTGAATTGGAATTATAGAGAAATTGCCAATCAAAATGGCTGTGACCAAGTTATAGTAATAACCAACTCCAGTGCGGCTGACTGTTTTATGCACATTTATAATGCTGACGGTAGCAAAGTTGAAATGTGTGGAAACGCAGTACGTTGCGTTGGATATTTAATAATGTCGGAAAAAAGTACTGAGCATGTCACTATCGAGCTAATAAACGAGCGCATTTTAGAGTGCTTCAAAGTGGGTGTCAGATCCATAAAGGTCAACATGGGTAAACCACTGTTCAAGTGGCATGAAATTCCTCTCTCCGCTAAGTGTGATCCACTTCATTTACCCATAGAGCTTGAAATGTTAAAAGATCCAGTTGCAGTAAACATTGGTAATCCACATATAGTTTTTTTTGTTGATAACATAAGTGAAATACCGTTACAAAGCTTAGGACCAAAATTAGAAAATCATACATTATTTCCCAAGAAAGTAAATGTCAACATTGCGCAAATTGAAAAATCTGGAGAAATAGCTTTAAGAGTTTGGGAGAGAGGTACAGGCATCACTGCCTCATGTGGTAGTGCAGCCTGTGCAGTATTTGTTGCATCCGTGCTACGCGGGTACTTGATTACTCGACAGGCCTCAGTAAATTTTCCAGGAGGTAAATTATTAATCGAGTGGTTAGACAACATATTTATGACTGGCGATATAGGATTTCTATAGCCTCAGTTTAGGCAACATGAGGCTTATGCATTGCTTCTAAAACTTTTTTACCAATCACTGCAGGAGTTTCCGCAATTGCAATACCAGCACTGCTCATAACTTCCAGCTTTGCACCAGCACTTCCTCCACTAGAAGAGATAATTGCTCCAGCATGTCCCATGCGCCTTCCTGGAGGTGCCGTTTGACCAGCTATAAATCCAACAATTGGCTTTTTAATTTTTTCCGTCTTCACAAAATGTGATACATCCTCTTCCTCGTTTCCGCCTATCTCACCAATAACTACAATACCATGAGTATCTTTATCTTTTAAAAATAGTTCCATGCAGTCAACGAACGTCATACCATGAACAGGGTCTCCTCCGATCCCAATGCATGTTGATTGACCAAGGTCAACAGCAGTTGTTTGTGCCACTGCTTCATAAGTTAAAGTTCCAGAACGAGACATAATTCCTATATGCCCACGCTTGTGAATATGTCCTGGCATGATTCCTATCTTACATTCTTCAGGTGTAATAATTCCAGGACAGTTAGGACCAATCAATCGACTCTTTGAATTAATAAGCGCATGCTTAACCTTTACCATGTCAAGTATAGGAATGCCCTCTGTAATACAAACTATCAACTCTATCTCTGCATCTATTGCTTCGAGTATTGCAGCAGCAGCAAACTTAGCAGGTACATATATGACCGTAGCATTCGCATCAGTTTTTTCCTTAGCTTCTGCTACAGTATCAAAGACCGGCAAATTGAGGTGAGAGCTTCCACCCTTTCCAGGAGTTACGCCACCAACCATCTTTGTCCCATAGCTGATAGCTTGCTCTGAATGGAATGTGCCTTGTGCACCAGTAAAACCTTGGCATATTAATCTTGTATCTTTACTTACTAAAACAGACACGCTTTACTCCACCTCTTTTACTATCTTCTGTGCAGCTTCATCGAGTTCATCTGCAACAACAATATTTAATCCTGATTCTTCCAAGATCCTTTTTCCTTTCTCAAAGTTAGTACCTGATAACCTAACCACTAGAGGAACTTTAATGCTCATTTCTTTTGCAGCTTCAACAATTCCACTTGCAATAATATCGCAACGCATTATGCCACCAAATATGTTAACTAAAATTCCTTTTACGTTGCCATCAGACAATATAATCTTAAACGCTTCAGTGACAGCCTCTTTGTTTGCCCCGCCACCAACATCCAAAAAGTTAGCAGGTTCTGCTCCATAGTATTTTATTATATCCATTGTTGCCATAGCAAGACCTGCGCCATTTACCATGCAACCAATATTGCCGTCCATTTTTATGTAACTAAGCCCATATTTTGAAGCTTCTACCTCTTCTTTCACTTCTTCATCATAATCACGGAGTTCCACAATCTCCGGATGGCGGTACAGAGCGTTGTCATCAAAATTTATTTTAGCATCAAGCGCAACAAAATCTCCAGAATTTGTTTCAACTAGTGGGTTAATCTCGATTTGGCTTGCGTCAGTTACAATAAATGCATCATATATATTTTTTGCAACATTTGTTATCTTTTCTATCTGTTTTGGACTTAAGTTAAAACTATCGCTTAGCTTTCTGCTATCAAAACTCGCGAAACCAGCAGTATAATCAATATCAAGCCTCACAATTTTTGTGGGAAAATTTTTTGCAACTTCTTCAATATCCATTCCACCTTCTGAGGAAAATATGAATGTTGGACTACTGAGCTTTGGGTCAACTACTATGCTTAAATAATATTCCTTTTCAACGCTAAAGCCTTCCTCAATGTACACTCTTCTTACTTGTTGCCCACTTGGTCCTGTTTGGTGAGTAACTAAAATTATGCCAAGCATATCTTTTACAAACTGTTGAGCCTCTTCAGCTGACTTTGCTAATTTTACGCCACCAGCTTTACCCCTACCACCCGCATGAATTTGAGCCTTGACTACAAGCACATCAGACTTTAATTGACTTATTTTGGTTTCTACTTCTTTTGCGGATATAACAACAAAACCCTTTGGCACTGGAACATTAAATTTATGCAAAACCTCTTTTGCCTGATATTCGTGAATATTCATAAAATAACCAATGATAAATTATTAAAAATTACCAACCATACCGCTGCTTTCTACTCTCTTGTTGGTGCCTCTTTTTTTTAGCTTCAGCCTTCTTTTTAGCTCTTTTTTCTGACTTCTTTTCATGATATTGTTTTTTCATCTTTACCCCTCTTCCTTCCTTTTGAATCGTTTTTTTCAATACTGGAAAAGCCCTATCCACATCACCATAATGAACTGACACTTCAATCAAACTCCACACCTCCTTACAGTAATTATCTTAAAAGCTTATTTATAAATTAGAAAATTAACGTTGTCAATTATTTTATAAACTTAATTGTAACATGACCAGAACATAAAGGGTCAAAAGCATGAAGCCCATGCCAAGAATCGGGGCGGAGAGATTTGAACTCCCGACCCTTTGGTCCCAAACCAAATGCGCTACCAGACTGCGCTACGCCCCGACTTCTTTATTTAAAATATCAACAACTCAACAAAACGCAAGGTTTATTCATTTGCCAAAAAGCATTTACAATAAATATGTTCCGTTATTGCCTTTGCACTTGGTAATCCCTTCATTTTTATTTATTCCTAGATTAAATTACCACTTTTTCTTTCTCCTTACTTTATTTGCCCATGTTATTTTATAAGGGCTGCGATGAGGATTATTATGAAAGAAAAAAACTATACTAATTCTCATTGTTAGCAAGTCAAATAAGTAGCACTGCAGAGCTGTTTAATTGCGAGGTGAGAAAGAGAGGCAATAAATTCGTGTGAAGCACTCTCAAGCAAAGCAATTGTATTATAGACTTTATTACGTAAAATGTTTTGTTTTATATACAACCGAAGTCTCTCAATAAGATTGAGCTCAGGCGAATTGGCATCAGGTATATAATCTCAATATTTTTAGGTACCTTTAAATTTTTTTGACTTATATCAACTAGCACAATCCATGACAAGGAAAGCTTCTCGTGTTCTTAAATATTGTGACATTTATTCAAAAAATATATTCATGTAATCAGTGTTGACATTTGGTACAAATAAGCTAAAACCCTTTCCATTTCTAGGATTAATTGCACTGTAGAGGCAAAAATTTTGTCTACCTAATTTTACTTTAACCTGTGTTTTAGCGCCCTTTTTAAACCATCCACACCAACTTTCAAATGTATGCCAAACCGAGATTCATCAAAGAAAGATGACTCTTGTTCAGGCTACTACCAATAACCTCATTAAGTTTTCTTTAAAACTCTTCCCGCCGATCTTTATCTTGCTCATTATGAATTGGTCTGGCGCAATATATGAAAACTTCATTTTACAGTATGCTGTAGATTTGCTAACATTCAAGCCAAATTCCTCCTAGATTCTTATCCTCATTCCTTTAATAGTAATATTAGGGTTTTCTTATATCCATACTTCAACTTATTCAAACTGACCCTGATTTAATCTAGTTTTTTTTATTTACGGCTTTAAGGGATAAACAATTTTCCTTCTTTTCCAAATTTTAGGTGCTTTATCCACGCAGTCGTGCTGTTCTTGAAATGCAGCATGCTTTTGCTACGGCTGTTATACTGTGCTTTTTGCTGCAATTGCAGCATTTAGTTTTTCTGCAACATACGCGTTATTTTGCACTTTCTTCAGATTCTTTTGCTGGTTCCACGACTTTTTATCCAATAATTTTAATTTCAATGCCATTCAAACCTTATTATTTTACTTGCTTCAGTCTGGCTTCTTTTCCATTATTGCCTATCCGTTACTTGTATAGTGGGAATTAGTATTAGAACACAGGTTGAAGTAAAATTAGGTAGACAAAATTTTTATCTTTACAGCGTAGTTAATCCTAGAAATGGAGAGAGTTCTAGCTTATTTGCGCCAAATGTCAACACTGATTACATGAATATATTTCTTGAATAGATGTCGCAATATTTTAAGAGCATGAGAAGCCTTCCTTGTCACGAATTGCTTTAGTTAGCATAAGTCGAAGAATCTAAAGGTACCTAAAAATATCGGAACTATATACTTGCCACCATACTCACCTGAGCTCAATCCTATTGAGAGATTTCGGTTGTATATAAAACAGAACATTTTGCGCGATGAAGTTTATGATACAATTGCTTTGCTTGAGAGCACTTTGCACAAATTTATTCCTCTCTTTCTTGCTCCGCAATTAAACAACTCTGCAATGTTGCTTATTTAACTTGTTAAGAATGAGAATTGGTATTAGTAAAAGGTTATAATAGCAGAGGTAATTACTTCAGGAATACATGAATCAACTTATGGTAGTAATCTACTTATTATGACTGTTAGCAATGCAGTGCTTGATATAACGCTGGAAAAAGGCTTCCTTGTCATGTTAAGGAAGTTAGTAAATATATAAAAGAAAAACTTTTGCCTTTAATTGAAGAATTTCCGAAGACAATTTCCAAAGTCCGTGGGGAAGGTTTATTTATAGGAATAGAACTTAAAACTCCTTTGGAGGATAAAATTATCGTTCAGTCTCTTGATCAAGGTTTAATAGTAACTAAGGTTCCGAATAGCAGAGTAATAAAAATAATCCCTCTACTTGCCGTTGAGGATAAACATATGGACGCAGCATACGATATACTTTATAATTTTTTTTAAGGTTAAAGATATATAAACATTTTAAATATGTAAAATCTACCATATAAAACTTCGAGCTTGCAAATGCTTCTTATAACATATAAAATTAGCTCTGCTTTTCTCAATAACATCATACTTTAATGGATTGGTTATTGGTTTTAATATTATCGATAATTTTTGTTTTGTTGATTTTATCATTTTTGTTTTCAGGAGCAGAAATAGGTTTAACTTCAATTAGTCGTTCTCGAGTCAATAAGCTAAAACTGGACGGCAACAAAAGAGCCAAGATGATAGACCACTTGTTAAATAAAAAAGAATTAACAATAGGGACAATATTACTTGGAAATACAATTATTAATATTACTTGTTCCGTTTTATTTACAGCAATATTTATAAATCTCTTTGGAAATGAAAGTGTTTTTCTATCAACAATTGTAATGACGTTTTGTATCTTACTGTTCTGTGAGGTGCTACCAAAAACCTACGCCATGCAAAATCCTGAAAAGTTTACGTCATTTTCTGCTTATTTTGTACTGTTTTTTGTCAAGGTTTTTTCTCCATTGACGTTAGGCATTCAATTTATTGTTAACTTCATTTTAAAATTATGTGGGCTTCATAAAAATAGGGAAGCGATATCTGCAGCGGACGCAATGCGTAACATGATTGCCCTTCACCGCAGTGAAGGAACAATGTTACAACAAGATTTGGATATGTTAAGCAGCATACTTGACTTAGCTGAGACAGAAATATCAGAAATTATGACCCATAGGAGAAACCTGTTTTCTCTTGATATAGATAAGAATAAAGAAGAATTAATAAGAGAAATTTTAATCAGCAGCCACAGTAGAGTACCTTTATGGCAAAAAGAGCCAGATAACATTGTCGGAGTAGTTCACGTGAAAGATCTAATAAATGCCTTGCGTGAAAAGGATAATAAAGTAGAGGAGGTTGACATTGCCCAAGTTATGTCAAAACCTTGTTTCCTACCAGAAAGCACACCACTTAGTGTACAACTTCATAACTTCCGTAGAAATAGGAAACACCTTGCGTTTGTTATTGATGAATATGGAGTGCTGCAGGGAATTGTAACCCTTGAAGATATACTGGAAGAAATAGTTGGAGAAATTTCCGATGAGCATGACCTAATCACGGAGAATTTTATAAAGAAGATATCTGATAACGTGTATCACATAGAAGGAAAATCTACTATTAGGGATATTAACAGACAGTTACACTGGGATCTCCCTGACGAAGAAGCTACAACTTTGGCAGGTATGATTGTAAATGAGATAGAGCGTATTCCTGAAGAAGGCGAGGAATTTTCCATGTTTAGTTTTTACTTTAGGATTTTAAAAAAAGATAAAAATATTATTACTGTTATTGAAGTACAAGTAAAAACTGATAATACTGTAACAGCAATTAATTAGTTGGGCTTTATGAAAAACATAGCAAAAGTAACGGCTAAGGAGTTAAAGGATTATACAGAGAGAATTGAAAAACTTGACAAAGAAAGAAGAATGTGCAAGATCTCATTTGTGATGTATATGCAAAAGCGCAGGTAAAGGTTAGAATACAAAAGTGATGAAACAAATTGTTAGGCTGAGAAAAATGGAAGATAATGACAGGGCAAGACAAGAGATATTGCTTAATACTTATGAGCGCGCATTGGGAATAAGTTGCGAAGAAGACTAAGTGAATAACAGGGTTGTGATTGGAATAAGTGGAGCATCTGGTTCTATTTACGGTGTGCATATTTTGAAAGCACTAAAAAGTGCTAATTGTGAAACTCATTTAGTAATAAGCCGTGCTGGAAAAATAACTATATCTCATGAGGTTACAGAAAGACTTGAAGATATTACATCACTTGCAGATTTTTACTATTCTGAAGAAAAAATAGGAGAAAAAATAGCAAGTGGCTCATTTAAAACTTCAGGTATGGTTATTGCTCCATGTTCTATGAAAACAATGTCTGAAATTGCATCAGGTGTTACTTCCAATCTGTTAACAAGAGCCGCAGATGTAACGCTAAAGGAAAGAAGAAAATTAGTTCTTATAGTGCGAGAATCACCACTACACCTTGGTCATTTACAGAACATGCTGAAATTAACGGAGATGGGAGCAATAATTGCTCCGCCAATGCCTGCTTTCTATACTAAGCCAAAATCATTGGAGGATATTATAAGTCACTCTATTGGCAAAGTGTTGAGTTTGTTTGATATCAAATTACCTGATTTCAAAGAATGGCAAGGAGTATAGCAAGTGACAATTATCATCGATGGTAAAAAAATAGCTGATGGCCTATGTGAGGAATTATCACAAAGAATCTCTGTTTTAAAAAGAGAGCACAACATTTTTCCTTGCCTTAAAGTAATTCTTGTGAATAATAATCCAGCAAGTCAGGTTTATGTTCGTAATAAACAAAAAAAAGCAGAATCAATAGGTATAAGTTCTGAAACTATTGTTTTGCCTGATAATATTTCGGAAAATGAATTGATTAAAAAAATCAATGAATTAAATGATGATCCATCTGTAAGTGGCACTTTGGTACAGCTACCTTTACCAAGTCACGTTAGAGCAGGCAGAGTAATTAATACAGTGAGTGTTAAAAAAGATGTAGACGGCTTTCATGATGAAAACGTTGGTAGATTAGTTAAAGGTGAAAAAAGTTGTCTTGCACCTTGCACCCCCAAAGGTGTTTTGCATTTAATTAAGTTGGTTGAAACCAACCTTTCAGGTAAAAATGCAGTGGTGATTGGTAGGTCAAACATTGTGGGCAAGCCAATGCTTTGCCTATTGTTGCAAGAAAACTGCACTGTTACCATCTTGCACTCGCAAAGTAAAAATTTAGCTGAATATTGCTCTAAAGCGGATGTAGTAGTCGCAGCGGTTGGGAAGCCAAAATTTGTCCAAGAAGGCTGGATAAAGGAAGGAGCAATAGTGATTGATGTTGGCATAAATAGTGTAAATATAGAGGGACAAACAAAACTTATAGGTGATGTTGATTTTGATAGAATAAAAGAAAAAACCAAAGCTATTACGCCAGTACCCGGGGGCGTTGGTCCGATGACCATTGCATTCTTGATGATAAATACTGTTATTGCTGCTTGCTTGCAGAAGAAAGTTGATGTCTCTGATTTTGTGAGCTTAATGCCGGTTTCCACTGTACAAAGAACAAATAGGCAATAATGGAAAAGAAGCCATGCTGCAGCAATACCAATTCTTGTTGTTAATGGATTGAATAAGCGACATTACAAAGTTATTTAATTGCAAAGTGAGAAAGAGAGGTAATAAATTTACATAAAACGCTCTCAAGTAAAGCAATTGTATTATACGCTTCATTTCGCAAAATGTTCTGTTTTATATACAACCAAAGTCTCTCAGTAGGATTAAGCTCGTGGTGAGCATGGTGGTAGATATATAATTTGATATTTTTAGGTACCTCTAAATTTTTTAACTTATATCAACTATCCAATCTATAACAAGAAAAGTTTCTTGTATTCTTATATTAATTCTCACTATATCAAGAAACAAATAGACAATAATGGAAAAGAAGCCATATTGAGGTAAGTAAAATAGCGAGGTTTAAATGGCGTTGAAATCAAAATTACTGGATGAAAAAGCCGTGGAATTAGCAAAAGAAGTGCTGAAGAAAGTGTGAAATAACGCATATGTTGCAAAAAAACTAAATGTTGTAATTGTAGCAAAAAAGCACAGTACAACAGCCGCAGCAAAGATGTGTTTCATTTTAAGAACAGCACTAACCTCATGGATAAAGCACCTAAATTTAGAAAAAAAGAAAAATTGTTTACTCTCCCTCAACGTAGTGGAAAAGCTAGATTGAATCAGAGTTAATTTGCACAAGTTGAAGTATGGATACAAGAAAACCCTAATATTGCCGTTAAAGATAAGAATTCAGAAAAAATTTGTTTTGGATATTAGCAAGTCTACAGCACGCCGTAATATGCAAGAAATGGAGTTTTCATATATTACGCCAAGACCAATTCACAATGAGCAAATAAAGGTAGCAGGAAGAGTTTAAAAAACTTAATGAGCCATTGGTAAGCGTCTTGAACAGGAATTATTTTTCTTTGATGAATGAGGACGCATTCAAAATTGGCACGGGGTGGTTTGAAAATGGCGTTAAAACACAGGTTAAAGTAAAATTATGCAGACAAAACTTTTATTTCTACAGCGAGTTAATCCTAAAAATGGAGAGAGTTCAACTTATTTGCACTGAATGTCAACACTGATTGTATAAATATACTTCTTGAACAAATGTTGCAATATTTAAGAACACGGGAAGCCTTTTCTATCATGGATTATAATAGTTGGCATAAGCTAAAAAATTTAGAAGTACTTAAAAATATCGAGTTATATATCTACCACCATACTCACCACGAGCTTAATCCTACTGAGAGACTTTGGTTGTATATAAAACAGAACATTTTGCGAAATGAAGCGTATAATACAATTGCTTTACTTGAGAGCGTTTTATGTAAATTTATTACCTCTCTTTCTCACTTTGCAATTAAATAACTTTGCAATGTTACTTATTTGACTCACTAACAATGAGAATTGGTATAAGGTCTATAGTGCAGTAATGTAATTGGGCAGGATGAAAGGTATTGGAATAATAGGGCTAAAATCATGATTAATAATAACTTTTCTTTTGCTGCACCCGAGAGCAATTTTCTATGGTGATTGTAATTTTAATTTACTATACTGTGGACTCAATTGTAATTTAGGTCTATCATATAAAAATTTAGGCGATATCAAAAGGTTGTTAAATAACAGCGGCAAGTTTATTACACTTACATTTGATGATGAGCCATCTGGCAACAGAGTGAATGATGTTATTAATATTTTAGAGAACTGTAAAACAAAAGCGACATTTTTTCCTCTTGGTGAACGCATAAATAAAAAGACTTCTGAGGTAGTAGAGAAAGTCTATAATGCCGGTCATAAGCTGGGTCGTCACTCCTAGTCGCACAAGAAATTGACATCACTCTCAAGTGAGGAACAATTGCCAGAGTTAGAAAAGATGAATATGGCAATTAAAAATGCAACAGACAGGATGTGAAATGGTTTCATCCACCGTATGAATGACAATAATCTAATCTAAAACACTAATCAATTGGGCATGTGTTCCATATTGTGGATGGTCGATTCTTTAGATTGGCAAGGCGATAAACTAGAGATCTTAGTTGAAAAAATTATGGGTAACGTACATAATGGAGCAATTATACTGTTTCATGATCACAATAATAAATCAAATACATTTGAAGCTTTACCTTAGTTTATTAGAACGCTAGAAAAATAAGGTTATGAATTTGTTCCCTTAAGAATAGGAGGAAAGGGTTTATGAAGCAAAAGGTGTGTCAATAGGAGAGAGTGCATTTAAAAAATTTTTATGCGTACAAAAAACAAAGTCTTTAACCGCAGGGCATTTATATTAGGCGGTATTCAGCTTACCATTTCCGCAATTTTTAGTTGTAGGTTATATAGTTTACAAATACGCAATAGACAGAAATACGAAATGCTAGCTGACAGTAACAGGATACGAATTGTTGCTATTATGCCTAAGCGGGGCAGAATTTTAGATAGGAATGGCGTTGAGCTTGCAGTAAACAAAATTTCGTACGTTGTTTTATTTGATGGGCAAAAAGTTTCCAGTGAAAAAGTTGACTGGGAAACATTGTCAGAAATTAAATCTAATGTGACAAAATCATCAGAAATAAAAATAACCGCTCTTTACAAACGTTACTATCCGTTTGGTTCAATATGTTCTCATACACTAGGATACACAAAAAAACAGCAAGGCATAAATGAAGCGGGAATCAGTGGTATTGAATATACATATGATCATATATTGAAAGGCAAGCCAGGGAAATCTGAGCAGGAAATAAATTCTAAAAAACGCATCGTGAGAGAATTATCAAGCATACCACAACAGGACGGACGGGATGTGCAGCTGACAGTTAATATTGATCTGCAGGAGAAAATCGCAGAGATATTTAAAGGTCATAAAGGCTCTGTAACAGCGATTGATGTAAGCAATGGAGAAATCTTAGCGTTATATAACTCACCTTCTTATGATAATAATCTTTTTGCTGATAAACTATCAAATGAGGCTTGGGAAGATTTAAATACTCCTTCATTGCCACTTGTAAATCGTGCATTATCGTATCAAATTCCACCTGGTTCAATATTTAAAATAATAGTTGCACTTGCAGGTTTGAAGGATGGAATAATTACGCCAGAAGAGAAATTTTCTTGTGTAGGCTATATGAGAATAGGTGAGCGGAGGTTTCGTTGCTTGAAAAGCAAAGTCCATGGATATGTGTCTTTAAATGAAGCAATTGCTTTGTCATGCAACACTTACTTTTATAATATAGGAAAAAAAATAAGTGTAGACTCCTTAGTGGAAATGGCCAGAAAATTCGGTATCGGAAGTGGGCCACTAATCGGAACATTTAAAGAAGAGGCTCCAGGATTGTTGCCTGATAAAGGTTGGCGTACACAAAAGCTATATTCAAAGTGGTATTTAGGTGATACTATCAACTTGGTTATAGGGCAAGGGTATGTGCTTGCAACACCACTGCAACTTGCAGTTCTTGCAGCGAGAATTGCAACAGGAAAAGAGGTAATTCCCCACATTGAGATGGGTAAAACGGTACAAGATTTTCCTGATATTGATATAGCTCATAAGTATCTTAGCATAGTTCGAAAAGCTATGTTCAACGTGGTGAATGCCAAAGCTAGACCCTATAGAAAGGGGCTAAGCGTTATACAAATTGCTGGCAAAACTGGTACACCAGAGATAAACTCTAAGGGTGAAAGTCATAAATTATTCATCGCTTATGGTCCTTACCATGACCCGCGCTACGCAGTCTCTGTGTTCATAGAGTACGGCAAAGCCCCACGCCAAGATGTTGCTATGGCCAATGAGATATTAAGATATATGCTTGAAGGGTGAATATTATATGGCTATTGCTGGTTATATATTATCTTATACGAATATTAATTTATCTATAAATTGTTGACAGTTATTGATAGTTTACTACTATTGATACTATGTCAATAGTGAGAAAAAAATGCGTATATCTAGTTTCGGGCCTTTAATTGCTGTTTTATCATTATCTGTATTGAGCTTCACAGCTGGTCAATATCTTCCTTATGTTATTGCAGCAGTTTCTGGTTCCAGTGCTATTGCAGCAGCTCCGTTAGCAGTTTTTGCTGTCTCTATGGTTGTTGCACTGATTTCAGCAGCGTACCTTGTTAAACTTGCCGTTTCCACAGCTAGTAACAAGAAAGAAGTAGGTCGTTCCAGCAGAGAAACACTTGACCGATCTGGCCAGCAATGCACTGTATCTCAGGGACTAATACAAAAATCTGCGTGTAAGAATGGTGCTTTGAAAAATGAACTAAATAAACATATTTCTTTTTCATCATCTTCACCAACATGTGGTACAAGGACTTTCTCATCGTCTGCTCCACCTTTATCAAGTAATACACCACCTCCACCTCCGTTTTCTCAAATTTCATCAACTCAACCAAGTAGTGCTGGTTTATTTGCAGGGGTGAAGAATACAAAACTAAAGAAAGCTAGCGATCCTGTAAAGACACCTGAGTATGACGATAGCCGTAATGCTATACTTGAGCAGATAAGACAAGGGACAAAGCTCTTAACCAAGAAAGAACGCGATGAGAAGTTAAAAAAACAGGCGGCAATGAAGATTAGCGGTCCTGTAAGGACACTTGAGTATGACGATAGCCGTAATGCTATACTTGAGCAGATAAGACAAGGGACAAAGCTCTTAACCAAGAAAGAACGCGATGAGAAGTTAAAAAAACAGGCGGCAATGAAAGATGGTAAAAAAGAGCAATCAAGCAACAGCGTAGATGAATATTCTAGGGCTGCATTGTTTGAAAAACTTAAATATCGAAGATTAGTAATTGGATTCTCAGATAGCGAAAGCGGTCGTTCTAACTACAGTGATAGTAGTGGTTGGAGTGACAGGAGTGTTAATGAGCAAGAAGAATTGAGGGAAAAAAAGCTGACAAAACACAAGGGAAAATTTACTCATTCAAATTCTCAGCTATATGGTGAAAGAAATAGTGCAACTCCTAGCAGTGGTTGTGTGTCTGATGATGATGCAGGTCAACAAGAGCCTGAAACTGCAACTCCTTCAAGTTATTGGTCAAACAAAAAGGAACCATTGCCGGCGCTGCCTAAGCCAGATTTAAAGTGTGTTAATTTACAAAAAGAATCTAAAGCTTTCCCTATAAAGCAATAACTGAAAGATAAACACTGCAAACTTTTCTCCCTTTTTTAAACAAGTTTACTTACGAGTCTGATTGTATTAAGATTGCTTAATACAATCAGATTTATTAAATGCGTCTATCTCAATGTTACTTGTCAACTTTAAAGGAGAAACCTGCTCATGCTAAAATTATCTCTCATCAATATTCTTTGCGTGCAGGTTTAATAAAACAGATAGCATCTGGCATCTATACGTGGTTACCGCTCGGTTTGCGTGTATTGAGGAATATTGAAGACATTATCAGGGATGAGATGAATAAGTCTGGTGCAATTGAGGTGTTAATGCCTTGCGTGCAACCGGCAGGTCTTTGGCGCGAATCAGGACGTTATGATAATTATGGTAAGGAAATGTTGTGTATAAGGGATAGGCATGGAGAAGACATGCTTTTTGGTCCAACGCATGAGGAAGTGGCAACTAGTCTAGTTAGAGATATGGTAAAAAGTTACAAGAATTTGCCACTTTACCTATATCAAATTCAATGGAAATTCCGTGATGAAGTAAGGCCACGTTATGGTGTTATGAGAGGTAGGGAATTTCTGATGAAGGATGCATATAGTTTTGACGTAGATTGCGAAAGTGCACTGAATTCATATAATTTGATGTATAAAACTTATATAAGAATCTTCAAACGCATGGGGCTTATTCCAATTGCAGTGAGAGCAGACACAGGGCCGATTGGAGGAAATTTGAGCCATGAGTTTCATATATTGGCAAGCACTGGCGAAAGCATTTTATATTATGACAATAAATTTTCTGAATTACTAGAAAGCGAGGATGTTGAAAGTTTGAAGAGTATATATGCAGTTGCAGATGATATGCATGACCTTAAAACTTGCCCCATACCGCAAGAACAGCTAAACGTTAGTAAGGGTATTGAAATAGGACACATTTTTTATTTTGGTGATAAATATTCAAAGCCAATGAATGCAAAGGTTGCCATGCGGGATAGAAGAAATGTTAATATACATATGGGTTCGTATGGTATTGGGGTTTCAAGGCTTGTTGCTGCAATAATAGAAGCTTTCCATGATGATAAAGGAATTACCTGGCCAGAAGCAGTGGCTCCTTTCAGAATTGGTTTAATTAACTTACAGATAAAAACAGCTAAATGTATAGAGATTGCAAATAAAATATACGGTGCTTTTAAAAGCGACAAAGTGCTTTATGATAATACGGAAGAAAGTATAGGAGTAAAATTTGCTAGGATGGATCTCATAGGCTTACCATGGCAAATAATTGTTGGGAAGAAAGCAGTAAGTGAAAATATAGTTGAAATAAAAAATAGAGCAACTGGAAGGATGGAGGAAATGCAAATTGAAGAGGCAATAAACCTTTTTAACACAAAATGATACATGATATTGGCACTGACATAGTGTACATACCAAGAGTATTAAGGGCATTACAAAAATACGGGAAAAAGTTCCTCAATAAAGTCTATACCGAGCGGGAAATAGAGATAAGCAGAAAATACAACGGCCAAGAAATGCAAGCAAAGTATTTTGCTAAACGCTTTGCAGCAAAGGAGGCCTTTGTTAAGGCATTAGGTGGATTCAGCCATGGTATTGTAATGAAGGATATAGAAATATACAATGACGTAAGAGGAAAACCGCATCTTACTGTTAGCAAGGATTTCATCTCCAAAGACCACATGATTCACCTTTCTCTCAGTGACGATGGAGATTATGCCACTGCGTTTGTTGTAATTTGCAACTTACTTTCTTAACTGCACAAATATTTGCTTTTTCTTACATGATAGATTTAGTATTAAATTTAGAATTTAATGCACTCAGATACACGATTATTCCTAGCAGAATCATAGGTATTGAAAGCAACTGTCCTATGGTTAAATCAAGCCACAAATAACCAACTTGATAATCTGGTTCACGGAAAAATTCAACCACAAAACGCGCTATTCCATACCACGCAACTGCAATGCCAGTTAGTGCTCCGTGATATAGTCTTATTCTAGTCAAAAAAAATAGTGAATTTACAATTGTAAAAAGTAACAGCCCTTCAAAAAATGCCTCATAAAGCTGACTTGGATGGCGCAGTGAATTATCACCACTCTCTGGAAATACCATGCTCCACGGCATAGTTGTAACCCTACCAAACAGTTCTCCGTTTATAAAATTGCCTATGCGGCCTAAAAACAAACCTGTGGGAACTCCACAAGAAATTAGATCCAGTGTGTAAAATATAGGAACATTATGTCTCCTACACGAAGTTATCACCGCACACAAAACCCCTATAGCGCCACCGTGAAATGACATCCCTCCTTTCCAGGTCTTCAATATCTCAATAGGGTTGCTTATGTAAGAGATTGGGTCGTATATTAATACAAAACCAAGCCTGCCTCCAAGGATAATACCTATAATGGTAGCTGTTAACAATGAATCGTAAAAATTTTTGGTAAATATTTTTTGCTTATCTAACTTATGTAGATACCAATATGCAAAGACTATACCCAAAACATATGCTAAAGAATACCAATATATAGAGATAGGACCAATGCTAAAAACTACTGGAGTTAAAGACATATTTTGCTATAGGTTATTTTTATACAATCTATTTTTTTCACGGTCCCACTCTCTCTGTTTTATGGTTACTCTTTTGTCATAAAGTTTTTTTCCTTTTACAATAGCAATTTTAGTTTTTGCTAATCCTTTGTTGTTAAAATAAGTTAGAAGTGGCACAACAGCAACTCCAGCGATCTTGATCTTACCAATTAATTTGTTTATCTCTTTTTTATGCAGAAGCAGTTTACGTTCCCTTTTCGGCTTATGTTTTTTTTTGTTTGCAGCTTTATATTCTGCAATGTGCATATTGTGCAGCCATATTTCACCGTCTTTTTCGATAACGTAAGCATCAGAAATATTTGCTTTTCTTTCCCTTAGAGATTTAACTTCAGTACTTAAAAGGACCATACCTGCTTCAAATTCCTCTAAGATGAAGTACTCAAACCTTGCTTTTCTATTTTCTGCAATAACTTCCATGTTTAAAAATATTTCTCAGGCTTTAATATATACAGGGTTTTTAGCTTTTGCAGCAATGTCAAAAAATAATGTTCTAAAATTTGAAACTCGTATGTTCAAAAACAGCAGGGTAGGTTAATGTAATCAAATGTTTTTCGAGGATAAGACGCAATTGATCTCTAGCATGACCTTTAGCCATAAATGTTTAAGAAATTTGCCAGATGGGAAAGAGGGTAAAAGAACCTGTAGTTACGCCAATTCCTATTGTTAGTGAGTCAAATAAGTGGTATTGCAGAGCTATTTAATTACGAGGCGAGAAAGAGAGGCAATAAATTCGCGCAAAGCACTCTCAAGCAAAGCAATTGTATTATAGACTTTACTACGTAAAATGTTTTGTTTTATATACAACTGAAGTCTCTCAATAGGATTGAGCTCAGGTGAATTAGTAGCAGGTATATAATCTCAATATTTTTAGGTACTTTTAAATTTTTTGACCTATATAAACTAGCACAATCCATGACAAGGAAGGCTTCTTGTGTTCTTAAATATTGTGAACATTTGTTCAAGAAATACATTCATATAATCAGTGTTAATATTCGGTGCAAATAAGTTAGAACCCCTTCCATTTTTAGGATTAGCTCGCTGTAGAGATAAAAGCTTTGTCTACCTAATTTTACTTTAACTTGTGTTCTAATACCAGTTTCCAATATATAGGAAACGGATAGACAATAATGAAAAAGAAGCCACACTGAGGTAAGCAAAACAATGAGATTTAAATGGCGTCGAAATTAAAATTATTGAATGAAAAAGTTGTAGAATCGGCAAAAGAAATGCTGAAAGAAGTGCGAGATAACGCATATATTGCAAAAAACTAAATGCTATAATTGCAGCAAAAAAGCACAGTATAACAGCCGCAGCAAGTTGCATTTAAGAACAGCATTAACCGCATGGATAAAGTACCCAAACTTGAAAGAGAAGAAAAATTGTCTGCTTCCCATCAATGTCATGGAAAAACTAAATTAGATCAGAGTCAATTTGAGCAAGTTGAAGTATGGATACAAGAAAACCCTAATATTACTATTAAAGAAACGAGAATAAGAATCCAGGAAAAATTCGGCTTGAATGTCAACAAGACTACAGTACACCGTAATATGCAAA
>NZ_WQMO01000015.1 GCF_013366805.1 Wolbachia endosymbiont of Litomosoides brasiliensis | reverse complement strand
TCTTTTGCTGATTCCATAACTTTTTCACAACAATTTTGATTTCAAAGCTACTTAATCATCGCTATTTTATTTACTTTTGTATGGCTTCTTTTCTATTATTGTCTATCTATTCCTTGTACAGTGGGAATGGGTATAAGCTGCTCAAGTCATATTGACATTAATTATATATTATTAAATAATTGTTTACTTTGGAGCTCATTTAATATGCTGCGTGTTATTGCAGGAAAATATCGTGGAAGAAAAATGACTACAGGTAAGCATTTAGCTGCGCGGCCAACTACAAGTATTGTCCGAGAAGCAATATTTAACATACTCTCCTCAAAGAAAAGTATTTACAACTTGAATGTACTTGATTTGTTCTGTGGTAGTGGTTCTTTTTCGATTGAAGCGCTTTCTCGCGGTGCTAAACATGCGTTCATGGTAGATTCAGACTATTATAATTTGCAATTACCTAAAAAAACAGCAAAAGATCTTGGTATTATAGACAGTATTACACCAATTTGTTGCAGTGCTAACGCATTGCCAAAACCTATTTCAAAATGTGACATAGTTTTTATAGATCCGCCTTATCATAGTAATCTAGTTGACTCAACTTTAGACGGATTAGCTAATTCAGGCTGGTTAAGTAATGATGCATCTCTAATTTTAGAGATTAGAAGAAACGAAGATTTTCAGTGCAGTAAAAACTTTAGTGTAATCTTGGAACGTACTTATGGCATAGCAAGAATAATTTTTCTTTCTCTATCAACTTAAACTTGTATATACTCTTCATTGACATGCCTCATGCTAATTCTTATTTCTCATTGTTAACAAATCAAGTAAGTGACATTACAGAGTTGTTTAATTGCAGAGTGAAAAAAGAGGAATAAGTTTGCACAAAGCGCTCTTAAGTAAAGCAATTGTGTTATGGACTTTATTGCACAAACTGTTCTGTTTTATATACAACCGAAGTCTCTCAGTAAGATTGAACTCAGGTGAGTATGGTGGTAGGTGATAATCTCGATATTTTTAGATACTTGTAAATTTTTGACTTATGCCGATTAGTATAATCCATGATAAGAAGGGCTTCTCTTGTTTTTAATATTGTGACATTTGTTCAAGAAATATATTCATACAATTAGTGTTGACCATTCGGTGTAAATAAGCTGAACTCCCTCCCTTTCTAGGATTAACTGCGTTGTAGAGATAAAAATTTGTCTACTTAATTTTACTTTAACCTGCGTTTTAATGCCCTTTTATCCCTCCGTATCTAACTTTCGAATGTGTGCTAAACCGCGATTTATCAGAGAAAAGTAACTTTTTTAGGATACTTTCCAATAGTCTCATTAAATTTTAAACTATTCCTGTCTGCCTTTGTCTTGTTTATTGTGAATTGATCTTGGGTAATATATGAAAACTTCATTTTTTGCATATTGCTGTGGACTTGCTGACATTCAAGCCAAATTTTTTCTGGATTCTTATTTTTAAATGGTGATATTAGGGTTTTCTTATATCCGCACTTCAACTTGTTCAAATTGACTCTGATTCAATCTAGTTTTTTACTGCGCTGAGAGAGTAAACAATTTTTTGTCCTTTCCAAATTTTAGGTGCTTTATCCATGCAGTTGGTGCTGTTCTTGAAATGCAGCTTTTTGCTGCGGCTGTTACACTGTGCTTTTTTGCTGCAATTACAGCATTTAGTTTTTTTGCAGCATATACGTTATTCATACTTTCTTTAGCATTTCTTTTGCTGATTCCACGACTTTTTCATCCAATAATTTTGATTTTAATGCCATTTAACTTTTGCTATTTTACTTACAGCATGGCTTCTTTTCTATTATTGTCTGTACGTTTCTTGCATAGTGGAAATTGGCATTGCTCACTAAACCTTTCAATCGATCATTGCTAAGTTCGTAATCTAACTCTTACTACACTCGCTTTCGCGCAATATTGGTTGTCTTGAGAAAACAATCTAATGTTTTTTATTCCTTGGTTACGAGGCTTTGGTGCAGCTGATTTGGCAGTCTGAGCATTTTCAAAAATGCGATGTATCCCTTGCTTTCCGCATTGTCTTGTTTCGGGTGACGTTTCTGCATTTCTTTTTCATGTTGCTTTCTATAATGGGGAATTTTTTGTATTAATTATTCTGATATTTTCCTTAAATATTGCACTTTTGCTTTTGCAAGCCTAACTTTATAAAGCCCTAAACTTTTGCTGCCTTTTCTGACAAGTTTGTTATCCTACCCTCAGGTCCTCTTTCGTTAACTCTTACAACAAGCTTTCTTCCGTTTTCTGAGTTGGTGACGAGAATAAAGCATGGTGAGATAGAATCTTATGCGCCGCAGAAATCAAGTGATGGTTAGACACTTCACCGTTTGCTGTAAGTATGTCATGGTCTTTTATTCTATACCATGATGCTACCTCTATTTCTTCATAATGGTTGTAATGCTTGGGGTGGTAAGTTATATCATTTATTGTATAGCTATTATCAGTTTTGTAATAGCCTGCAGTGTCATTACATCTGTTGCGAAAATTGCAACTATTTGCCAAAATAAATGTTAGGCATGGAAGGGCTGGGTTTTTTATTATTGTATTTAATAAAGGGGGCGATATCATGAGGATTTTAAATTAGATTATAATAAATTTAGTAATAAGTAAAAGTCTGCTGCTAAATATGAATGATATTCAGGAAGGAATAATACATATAATTGGTATAGGTGGAATTGGAATGAGTGCTATTGCTGAAATTCTTCATAATTCCAATTATAAAGTTCAAGGTAGTGATGCGCAATCGAGCAACAATGTAGATAGGTTACAAAAGCTGGGTATGGAGATCTATACTGGTCATAACGCCAATAATATTAAACAAGCTCAAGTAGTTGTATATTCTTCCGCCATAAAATCTGATAATGTGGAATTAGTTGCAGCGAGGAATAACAATAAGGCTATTTTGCATAGGTCAGACATACTTGCTGAGATTGTGAAAGATAAGTATGTGATAGCGGTTTCTGGTTCAAGTGGAAAGACAACAACAACGGCCATGATTGCTTCTATTTTTGATCATTCTGGTGCTGATGCAACTGTGATTGTGGGGGGGATATTAAACTCCTATCAAAATAACTCAAGACTTGGTAAGAGTGACATTTTTTTAATTGAAGCTGATGACTCTGATGGAACTATGCTAAAAATCCCCGCAAATATTGCTGTTATAACAAGTATTAATGATGACCATATAGACCACTATGGAACATTTGATAATATCAAAAATGCATTTTCTCGATTTATAAACAGTGCAGATTTTGCAATTTTGCCTAATTCTGTAGGAATTAGCGATAGCAAAAGTAGTTACGTAACATTTGGAATTGAGGGTGTTTATCCCTTTGTTATCCAATCTCTCTTTGTTACCCCAGTGTGTGACATTGGGATTCAGAAAAAAAAATTGGCGTCACACCATGCAAAAGCGATTAATATCAAAGCAAGGAACATCAGGCAATATAATAACAGTATAGAATTTGATGTGTTGATTGATGATTGCAGTATAAGTAGAAGTCACTGGATCCCAGTGTCATGTGCTGGAATTACAGCAGTTCCCCCTTTATTGTCTACTCAAATGACACCAGTGAGATCCAGAATTATAAAAAATGTAGTGCTATCAAACGCAATAGGGATACATAAGGTTAGCAATGCCTTAGCTGCGATATCGGTTGCAATGAAGCTGGGAGTTAACGATTTAGATATTAAGAAAGGCCTTTTGGGATTTAAAGGAGTTGCGAGAAGGTTTTCTTTAGTAGCCGATATTAAAGGCGTTAAGTTAATTGAAGATTATGCCCATCATCCAAGTGAAATACAGGCAACTTTAACAGCAGCACGTTCAATTGCTAAAGGGAAGATAATAGGCATTATCGAGCTGCTTCGTTTCGCTCGTATCCATAATTTCTTTAATGAATTCATACGAATTTTCATGATGTTTGACTATATAATCCTTGTTCCTATTCATCCTCCAGAAGATAAACCTATTCCTGGTTGTAGGATTGATGATATACAAGAGGCTTTAATCAATAATGGATTTAATAACGTAAAGATTATGGATGATGCTTTACTCATTTCAAATTTTATCAGTGATTCGACAAATTCAGGTGATATTGTACTATTTATTGGTGCTGGTAATAATGTAGCTAGGCTAGCAAGAGAAACTGTGGTGTTTATGTTGGAGTAGAGGTTTAATATGATAAAAAGAATAATTAATAATGTATTTGCAAGGGAAATTTTAGACAGCAGGGGTTACCCCACTATTGAGGTGGAAATTGAGCTCTGTGATGGAGCAACAGGTAGAGCATCTATACCTTCTGGAGCTTCAACCGGAAAACTAGAAGCCTTGGAATTGAGGGATCAGGACGAAAAAAGGTATTGTGGCAAAGGAGTGCTGAAGGCTGTTCAAGCAGTTAATGGAGTAATAGCAGATGCGATCATTGGAATGGATGCAGTAGACCAAAGTTCAGTTGATGAAGCGTTAATAGAGTTAGATGGGACAAGAAATAAGTCTAGGCTCGGGGCAAATGCAACTTTAGGGGTATCTCTTGCATCTGCAAAAGCGGCGGCAAACAGTTTCAAAATGCCCTTGTATAAATATTTGGGAGGAGAGCAGGCAAATGTTATGCCGTTTCCACTGATTAACATAATTAATGGTGGAGCGCATGCAGACAATAAACTTGATTTTCAAGAATTTATGATTCTTCCTATTGGAGCTGAGGCCTTCAGTGAAGCGATCAGAATGTCTGCAGAGGTATTTCATAATTTACGTAGCATTCTTAGAAAAAAAGGTTATAGCACAAATGTAGGAGATGAAGGTGGTTTTGCATCAAATATTGAAAGCACCGAAGAAGCACTTGACTTAATCATGCAAGCTATAGAATCTGCCAATTATTCGACACAGAATCATTTTGCACTAGGGCTTGATATTGCTTCATCTGCTTTTTATAAAAATAAAGTTTACAAGTTTGCAAATAAGGAGCTTCCTTCAGAGGAACTGGTTGAATACTATTGTGACCTTATAAGAAAATACCCAATAGCTTCCATGGAAGATGCGATGAGTGAGGACGATTATGAAGGTTGGAAGTTGCTTACTGCAAAGCTAGGAAGTGAAGTTCAGTTGGTCGGAGATGATTTGTTCGTTACAAATTGTGAGCTAATACGCAAAGGGATAGAGGAAAAAATGGCAAATGCTGTACTAATCAAACCAAATCAGATAGGAACGTTAACAGAAACTTTTGCTGCTATTAGAATGACAAGATCAGGTGGCTATAAAGCTGTTATTTCTCACCGCTCAGGTGAAACAGAAGACGCAACAATATCTCATATAGCGATTGCATCAAATTGTGGGCAAATAAAGACTGGTTCGCTATCACGTTCTGATAGGCTTGCAAAGTATAATGAGCTAATGAGAATAGAGGGTGCATTGGGAAGAAGTGCCAAATATTATCGTGGGTTAGCATGGACTTTATAGACGAGGTTAAATTATATTTAAAAGCAGGTGATGGTGGCAATGGTTGTGCAAGTTTTCGTCGAGAAAAATTTGTTGAATTTGGTGGTCCAAATGGTGGTAATGGAGGAAAGGGTGGAAACATAATTTTTGTTAGTAATGCAAATCTCAACACTTTGCTTAATTTTCGTTATAGGAGACACATTAAAGCAGGTAATGGAAAAAGTGGTGCGAGTAGGGATAGATCTGGTACAGCTGGGGAAAACGTTGTACTTAAGGTGCCAGTTGGCACACAAGTAGTCGATGGGGAAAGTGAAGAGGTAATAGTAGACTTTAATAAGCCTGGCATGGAATTTTTAATAGCGCAAGGTGGAAAAGGTGGACTTGGGAATACTAATTTTAAATCTTCTGCTAATAGAGTACCAAAGCGTTTTACTTATGGTCAGCCTGGTGAAGGAAAATATGTAATATTAAAGCTCAAAGTTTTATCTGATATTGGTATTATTGGTATGCCAAATGCAGGTAAATCTAAATTTTTAACTCGCTGCTCAAATGCAGATACAAAGGTAGGAGATTATCCGTTTACTACCATAAAACCTCATTTAGGTGTGGCAAAAGTGGATAATAGCGAAATTGTAATAGTAGACATTCCTGGAATAATTACTAATGCCCACCTTGGAGTTGGACTTGGGCATAAATTTTTAAAACACGTAGAAAGGTGCAAAATTTTATTGCATTTAATTGATGTAACTCATGATAATGTCATTTCAGCTTATAATTGTACGCGCAATGAGTTGGAACTTTACAATAGTGATCTTGTTAAAAAAGAAGAAATTGTAATGTTAAACAAATGCGATTTGTTGAGGGAAGTAGAAATTTTTGAAAAAAAGAAGCATCTAGCCAATTATCTTAATAAAGAGGTGCTGTGCTTATCGGTTAGTGAAGATTTACAGCCCCTTCTAAGATTATTAAATGAAAAATTGAAAAGGGGCAGCACTAGGGAAATGGATGTATATGATCCTTTTAGGAGATGAATTCTATCTGATACTGATTCTTAGTGAGTCAAATAAGTGCATTACGGAGTTGTGTAATTGCGGAGTAAGAACAGAGAGGTAGTAAAATTGCACAAAGTGCTCTCAAGCAAAGCAATTGTGTTATAGGCTTTATTACACAAAATGTTCTGTTTTGCATATAACTAAAGTCTCTCAATATAGAGAGCTCAGGTGGGTATGGTGGTAGGTATATAATCTCGATATTTTTAGTGCCTTTAAATTTTTTAGCTTGTGCCAAGTAGAGGTAAAAACTTTTTCTACCTAATTTTACTTTAACCTATGTTCTAGTGCTAGTTCCCACTGTATAAGAACAGATAAATAATAATGGGAAAGGAGCCGTGCTGAAGTAAATAAAATAGCGAGGTTTAAATGGCATTGAAATTAAAATTATTGGATGGAAAAGTTGTGGAATTAGCAAAGGAAACGCTGAAGAAAGTACGAAGTAACGCATATGTGCAAAAAAACTAAATGCTGTAATTGTAACAAAAAAGTACGGTATAGCAACAGCAAAAATATGTTACATTTCAAGAACAGCATTAACTACATGGGTAAAGTGCCTAAAATTTGGAAGAGAAGAAAAATTGTCTACTTCCCTTCAACGTTGTAGGAAAACTAGATTGAATCAAAGTCAGTTTAAACGGGTTGAAGTATGGATGTAGGAAAACTCTAATATTACCATTAAAGAAATGAGAATAAGAATCTAGGAAAAGTTTGGCTTGAATGTCAGAAGTCTACAGCACACCATAATATGCAAGAAATGAGGTTTTCGTGTATTATGCCGGTTGGTATACATTTGAGAGTTGGATGTGGGGGGTTTTGAAAGGGTGTTAGAACACAGGTTAAAGTAAAGTTAGGTAGAAAAAGCTTTTATCTCTACAATGCAGTTAATCTTAGAAGTAAAGAGAGTTCTAGCTTATTTGCATCGAATATCAACACTGATTGTATGAATATATTTCTTGAACAAATGTTGCAATGTTTAAGAGCATGAAATGCATTTCTTATTATGGATTATACTAGTTGGCATAAGCTAAAAAATTTAAAGGTACCTAAGAATATTGAGATTGTATGTCTACCACTTGAGAGACTTTAGTTATATGTAAAACAGAACATTTTGCGTAATAAAGTCTATAATACAATTGCTTTGCTGAGAGCGCTTTATACAAATTTATTACCTCTCTGTTCTTACTCCGCAATTGCACAACTCTGTAATGTCGCTTATTTGACCTGTTAACAATGGGAACTAGTATAAGAAAAAAGGTAAAGAATATACTTCATTTTAATCGCAATGATTTGCAAGCTTATCAATGATCTTAAATTCGTCGTTATCTTTTATCATAGATTCTGTGATTTAATTGTTATTTTTTGAATTTATACTGCCTGTAGTACTAAACCATTGCGTAGGAAACTAAAATCCTTACATTTAAAAAACTAAACAATATTACTTAGCTATGCTACAAATTGGTATTGTTGTCAATAACTATTGCTATTATTTAGCAATTAATAAAATATTTTATTGTCTAATCGTAGAAAAATTTTATTTCCATGGAATGAATATTGGGGTTATAACATGAGTGACAAGTGGAAAACCTCTATGCTAATTTTAGTTAGCATGCATGTTGAAGATATTAAAAAGTTGTTTTGAGGTATTGCATTTTGTTCTTGTTTTAGCTATAAGGTTGCTTTAAGTTGAATTTTCAACATTTTTGTACTATTTATGTTTAAGATAATGATTTTGAAATTTTTTGGGGGCACTTCATGAAAAAATTTACCCACACTAGAACTGCTCTAGCTTCTTTATTAACTTTATGTTCTTTCAGCAGTTTTGCTGCTGACTCTTTTAATGAAAGTATGAAGGAAGTAAAAAAGCAAGAGAACACAGAGTCAACCATAACTTCTGAGAAAATGGAAGTTATGAAGACATCAAACAAAAGGCTAAAAGAGAAGATGGATAGGATATGTAATGCTGATCCAAGAAAAAAAGCTGAAGAGATTAAGAAGAAAGAGGAGCTCAAATTAGCAGCTCAGAAAAAGAAAGAAGAGCTAACTGAAAAGAAAAAAAGGAGGACAAGTCTAGCAAGTGAAAAGAAAATAGAACCTTTAAATGCTAGGAACTCTAATGTAGAGAGTTCAAAGGCTAGAGGTGCAAAAACTCAGAAAGCTAGAGATGTAGAGAAGGATTTAAAGAAAGATGTAAAAGTTGTTAATCAAAATGTAGAGAAAAAAGGTAAAACAAGCCCTGTTGTCTCGGTTAGTAGCGTTGATGTTGTCGATACTAACCAAGGAATAAGTGGTTTGAAAATAACTTTTGGTGGCGTTGTTGATGCTCAAGGTTATGGCAAAGCTGGGCCAAGTGATGAAAATTATAAACGCTATAATGTTATGTCAGGCAAATCTACGGGTTACTATGAGGGTGCTTCGGACAGGGTAAAAGGAGTAAACCCAATATTTCCTAGTGAAATAGGAAATATCGGTGATTATAGCGAGGACATGGGTATGATTGCAGATGCAATATTGCACTTAAGGGCAGAGAATAAAAATGAAGATAAGGGTCTTCTCTATGGTGCTGATGTGCAATTTCAAGTTCCGGTAACAGAAGGTAGAGGAGCTTCACAGGGTGTTCGTGCTGCAAGGGGCAGAAGTGCACATGTATTTTTGAGTTCGAAGTATGGTGACTTAAAACTTGGTTATCAATTTGGTCCTGAGGCTCTGATGAGGCTTGATGCAACAAGGATTGCAACTATTGATGGAGCTGCAGATAGTGACTGGTTTAGAAAAGTGAACTTAGAAGGAAGTGCTGCAAGCTTTCCATTTTACGTAACACCACGTCTTTACACTGAAAGTTTCTCAAGCGAAAGTGAAAAACTTTCTTTCCGCATGGCAGGGAAATATCATAAAGACGTTATGGCGGCTACATTGCCATTTAGAGTTGCTTACTACTCGCCAAGTTATGTGGGTGCAAGATTTGGTGTTAGCTACTCACCTCGCTATAACAATAATTTGTTTGTTATAAAGGACGGTGATGATATAAAACATGTTGGTCCAGGCTATGAGCACATAGTAAGTGCTGGTGTATCATATGAGTATGACTTTAGTAAACGTGAGGTAAAGGTTAAGGTTGCTGCAGTTGGTGAATATGGTCAAGCAAAAGAACCAGATAGTACTAAGTATGCTTATAGGGAATATGTGGAGTACAATAACCTGATGGGTGTTAATTTAGGCATAAGCGCTGACTACAATATTAATGAGAATCAAGGTGTAAAATTTGCTACCTCTTTTGCATATTTAGGCAAATCTGGTCAACCAATGGGTATTGAAAAGTTGGTTGGTAATGCCTATCAAAAAATTGATGGTAAAGGTGTTACTGATGATGATAAGAGGGTGAAAGGGCTCGAAGATCAGTTTAAAGGAGATGATAAAAATACTATGTATTGGACTGCAGGAGCTGGTTATCAGCATGAGAATTTCTACACAAGCTTGACGTACTTTGGTAGCAAGATGAGTGATGGAGATAAGCTTCACGATGTTGCATTTGGTATACAGTATGATCTCTCTCCTGCTTGCAGTAAGGGAAAGTTTGTTCCTTATGCATCTCTCCATTATTTTAAAACTGATGAGAAGCAAGGTGATGGGTATAAGATTACAAAAAAAGATAGTTCGGACATAGCGCCTTCTAACCAAGGGGTTCTCTTCCTTACTGGTATGAAGTTTTCTTTCTAATTGGCTTAGTACACACCACAGCTGTGGTGTGTATTTCCATGTCATCTACTCAGGCTTTTATGGTTATTTTGTGTTAAAAAATTTAATGTACGTATTAGTGGGTTAAAATGAAAGTAACGATATTATGGATATAACAGTGAATCTTGATGGGGAGTTTGAGAAGATGGTATAATCTTATTTCATGCTGTAGCAGGTTGAGCACTAGGTTAAAAATTGGTCGGGTAATTCTGGACTAGGCTATAACGCGTCATTAAGGATGCTAATTCAGGCAGTGTAACAGTGTTATCATCTTATACTAATTCTCATTGTTGACAGGTTAAATGAGTGACATTGCAGAGTAAGAACAGAGAGGTAATAAATTTACACAAAGCGCTTTCAAGCAAAGCAATTGTATTATAAACTTTATTATGTAAAATGTTCTGTTTTATATACAACCAAAGTCTCTTAATAGGATTGAGCTCAGGTGAGTATGGTGGTAGGTGCAAACCCCGATATTTTAGTACCTTTAAATTTTTTGACTTATACTAACTAGTACAGCCCATGACAAAAAAGGTCTATCATGTTCTTAGATATTGTGACATTTGTTCAAGAAATATATTCATACGATCAGTGTTGACATTTGGTGTAAATAAGCTAGAACTCTCTCCATTTCTAGGATTAACTGTACCTTTAAGGTAAAAATTGTTTTATCTACCCTAATTTTACTTTAATCTGTGTTCTAATATCCTTTTTAAGCTGCTCGGGTCCAACTTTTGAATGTATGCAAACTGCGATTCGTTAAAGGAAAATAACTCTTGTTTGGTATACTTATACCAATTCCCACTGTACAAGGAACGTGTAGATAATGATAGAAAAGAAGCCTTGCTGAAGTAAGTAAAATAGCGAGGTTTAAATGGGGAGTTGAGATCAAAATTATTGGATAAAAAAAGTCGTGGATTAGTAAAAAAAATGCTGAAAAGAGTGTGAAGTAATGTATATGTTGCAAAAAAACTAAATGCTGTAATTGCAAGCAAAAAGGCACACATTCGAAAGTTGGACACGGGTAATTTAAAAAGGGCGTTAAAGCGCAGGTTAAAGTAAAACTAGGTAGACAAAACAATTTTTATCTCTAAAGTACAGTTAATCCTAGAAATAGGGAGAGTTTTAGCTTGTTTGCATCGAATGTTAACACTGATTGTGTGAATATTTCTTGAACAAATGTTACAATATCTAAAAACGAGGGAAGCCCTTCTTGTCGTGGATTATGCTAGTCGGCATAAGTCAAAAGATTTAAAGGCACCCAAAATATCGAGATTATGTACCTACATCATACTCATCTGAGCTCAATCCTATTAAGAGACTTTGGTTGTATATAAAACGGAATATTTTGCGTAATAAAGTCTGTAATACAATTGCTTTGCTTGAGAGCGCTTTGTACAAATTTATTACCTCTCTTTCTCACTCTACAATATTACTTATTTGACTCATTGACGATGATAATTAGTATCATTTCTTTAATGGTAATATTGGAATTTTCTTGTATCCATACTTCAACTTGTTCAGAATTGACTCTGATTTAATCTAATTTCTCTACGACGTTAAGGGGGAGCAAACAATTTTTCTTCTCTTCCAAATTTTAGAAGCTTTGTCTGTGTAGACAATGCTGTTCTTAAAATGCAACATATTTTTGCTATGCTATACTGTGCCTTTTTGCTTGCAATTACAGCATTTGTTTTTTTTGCAACATGTGCGTTATTTCATACTCTTTTTAGTATTTCTTTTGCTGATTCCACAACTTTTTCATCTAATAATTTTAGGTTTAATACTACTTAAACCTTGCTATTTTACCTGTTTCAGTATGATTTCTTTTCCATTATTGTCTGTCCGTTTCTTGCACAGTTAGGAATTGGCATGACTTTTATTTTACTGGCATGCTTTTTCTTAGATGGTTAAGCGGCCATTTCATAATGAATTTTGTCAGTAATCACCATATTTTTTGGTGCTATGCAAAAAGCTATTCTAGCACTTAACGCTGGAATGACACCATTTTCGTTTATTCTTAAATTGCTTCAGCTATAGATATTTAAGAAATTTACTAAGTAGAAGAAAGGCAAAAGAAGACCTGATTAATATCTATTTAGAAACGTTGGCGTTTTTTTTATGTTTTAAACACTTAATGACCGCAACTCAGCTGCTTTTTAACGCAACCAACCTTTAGTCATAAATATTTAAGAAATTTACTAGGCAGAAAAAAAGGTAAAAGATACCCTGTGGTAGAAATTGCGCACTCTTTAATCCTGCAAATTGGTGTACTATACTGTCTTAAATGCTTTACAAGCGTGTTTCAGTTTATATTGAGAACCTAACGTTGCAGAGACATAAGGTGCATATAGTGCAAAAAATAAAACATAAGATGCTAACTGTGTGATGCACAAATTGAATGTGACTGAATACCTTCAGGCTATAAGCAAGGGTGCTGGCGAGATTTGTCAAGTAATTTTTAGTTTCTATTGAATAACAGTTAGATGCCCAACGCGCTGCCAAAAACTGGCTTGTTATGCGAGAAGTCTCTATTGACTTTCTGCACTTTAGTCTATACAACTCTAATATCTTAAACTATCGACATGCCAGATCTAAAGACAATGATGTTAAATTTTGGACCTCAGCATCCAGCTGCACATGGGGTGTTGCGTCTTGTTTTGGAGATGGATGGTGAAATAATTGAAAGGGCTGATCCTCATATTGGGCTTTTGCACCGTGGTACCGAAAAACTAATAGAACATAAAACTTATCTTCAAGCCCTGCCTTATTTTGATCGCCTTGACTATGTATCACCAATGTCACAAGAGCATGCGTATTCACTATGCGTAGAGAAGTTGCTGCAATGTAAAGTTCCGATTAGGGCAAAGTATTTGCGTGTTTTATTTTGTGAACTGACAAGGATACTAAATCATCTACTTAATATTTCCTCTCAAGCACTTGATGTCGGTGCAATGACTCCTCTTTTATGGCTCTTTGAAGAGAGGGAGAAAATACTGGAATTTTATGAAAGAGCTTCAGGTGCAAGGTTTCATGCAGCTTACATCAGGCCAGGTGGGGTTGCAGCAGATGTTCCAGAAGGTTTAATCGAGGATATTGCAAGGTTTATAGAGCAATTTCCCAAGTATATAGACGACGTAGATGAGCTTTTAACGGAAAATAGAATATGGAAGCAACGCACCGTAGGAATCAGTGAAATATCAATCGAACAAGCACTTGACTGGGGCTTTAGTGGACCAATGCTGCGCGCTACTGGGCTTGCTTGGGATCTACGAAAAAGTCAACCATATGAAATATATGATCAATTAGATTTTGATATACCTGTTGGTCAAAATGGTGATTGTTATAGCCGTTATCTAGTAAGGATGGAAGAGATTAGACAGTCTGTTAGTTTGGTAAAGCAGTGCATAGAGAAAATGCCTAAAGGGCCAGTAAAAACTGAAGATAGAAAGGTTTCTCCGCCACCAAGGACTGAGATGAAAAGATCTATGGAAGCTCTGATCCACCATTTTAAACTTTATTCAGAAGGGTATCATGTACCAAAAGGTGAGACTTATGTAGCTATTGAGGCACCAAAAGGCGAGTTTGGAGTATATATAGTTTCAGATGGCACTAATAGACCATATAGATGCAGAATAAGAGCACCTGGCTTTGCACATTTACAAGCCCTAGACTTCATGGCAAAAGGACATATGCTTGCTGACGTTGCAGCAATTATTGGTTCACTCGATATAGTTTTCGGGGAGATTGACAGGTAGCTACAGTAATTCAACTGATGGCTAACACATCTTCTATTAAAAACTGTACAAATTCATTGCCATTCCAATAATTCACAGAGATTTTGCCTAAAATAGCTTCAACATTGCCCTGCATGATAGCAGAACCAAGATGGGTATTTGCAGAACGAAATGCAATAGCTCTGACCATAACGTCATCATCGGCGATGAAACATTTTATATGGTCAACTCCTACAATTTCAGGCTTCCTGATTTTTGCTCCTTGAATGATAAACCTCGGTTCAGGGTTGCCAATACCAAATGGCTCAAGGCGTCGCAGTTGATTCCACAGTGATAAGTTTATTGCCTTAACAGTTACTATACCATCAACTTTTAAAGCTTTATCATTTGTAGAGTGTACAAACCTTCCAGTGAAAAAGTCATGTAGATCACTTATTTTATCTTCCTTAATCGAAAATCCTGCTGCCATACTATGGCCGCCACCTTCAATGATTAAATTCATGCGCTTTGCAGAAAGAACTGCAGCACCAATATCGACTCCGGGAATTGACCTGCAGCTTGCCTTCCCTATTTTGTTGTTTAAAGATATTACTATTGTCGGTAAGTGAAATTTTTCCTTCAGTCTTGATGCAATGATACCAATTACTCCCTGGTGCCAATTGCCACTTGCCATTATAAAATTTGCGCCTGACTGCGTAGACTTTTCCACTTGTGTCATAGCTTCTAAAATAGCCTCATTTTCCATCATCTTTCTTGCATTATTTAAATCTATCAATTTTAATGCAATGGAATGCGCCTCTTCTTCATCATTTGTAGAGAGTAATCTTGCACCTAGCAATGCTTCTCCGATTCTCCCTCCAGCATTTATGCATGGCCCAATATTAAAACTTAGCCTAGAAGCACTAGGTCTTTCAAAGATTCCTAAAACATCAAACAAAACACGCAAGCCAACGTTCTTTCTTGCTGACATAACTTTTAATCCTTGCGAGACGAATGCTCTATTTAGGCCAGTAATCTGCATAACATCGCAAACAGTTCCAAGAGCAACTAAATCCAGTAAATCAAATAAATCTGGTTCTTTTTTGCCTGCGAAAAAATCTTGCTCACGCAAGCTTTTGTTAAGAGCAACAGTTAGCAGAAATGATACTCCAACTGCTGCAAGACTATTATAAGGAGAACTTTCATCAAAACGATTTGGGTTTACAACTGCTACAGCATTTGGCAGTTTTTCTGTGCCAAGGTGGTGATCAATAACTATAATATCAAGACCAAAACCTTTTGCATCTTCTATTGGTTGATATGCAAGCGTACCACAATCAACGGAAATGCATAAGTCAACTCCTTTCTTTTTTAGCTGCAACAAAGCATCTGCGTTTAACCCATACCCCTCATCAACACGATCTGGAATATAGATTATAGAGTGTATACCAATTGCTCTTAAGTACCTGCTAATTAGTGCTGATGACGTTGCACCATCAACATCATAGTCACCAAATATTGCTATATTTTCGTCATTGTTTATTGCCTGTATTATGCGAAAAACGGCTTTGTCCATATCAAGAAGATGAAAGGGATCTGGTAATAGCGACCTAATTAATGGATATAAAAAATTGCCCACATTTTCTATATTGACACCACGAGCAACTAGTGTCCTAGCTAGTATTTCTGGTAATTCAAATCTCTGAGTGAGAGTTAAAACGTCCCTTTGATCTGCTTCTCGTAATTTCCATAATGCATTTGTTATGCTGCGTTTTTCAATACTAAGTAACATATTTTGCAAATGAAACAAACTACTTTACCAGAATTTTAAAGTTTATTCTACGGTTACATTTACTATTTTTTGAAGCTAGCATAATTTCAGTAAATAACTTGCAGATTAAACATAAAAGTGCTGCGATGTGCTTTTTAACAAAGCATTAGGGAAAGTTGTATGAGAAAAAGGAATTATAAGTATGCTTTTAATGAGCAAGTAGATTAGTCTTGCTAATTTCAGTGGGATGGAGGAGAGTTGTGGGAATTGTGGAGGTGGGTGCTGTAATGGGAACTATTATAGGATTAAGACTTGGTTTTACAGCTCTGTTGCCTTTAGTAATAGTGGCAGATTTCCAGCTTTGCTAGTGCTTGTGGCTATAGGGTTGTACTTGTTACTATCACAATGAGTTAATGAAAGAAAGGGGAAAGAAGGCATTGTAGAGAAATATGTAAGGAAGTTCTGATGCCGCTCTTTATCTCTATGGTAGACCTCAAGTGTAGCAATTGTAATTTGCCTTATTGCAACCGTAAATGCTGTTCTTCCTGATGTATTTGCAACTTGGTGGCAATAGCAGTAGGTGCAGAAATAGAAGCTGTTGCACTGCTGCAGAAGTTATTATGGGAACAATTGTTACAGCATGTTTGCAGGAAGTCTATTGGAATATGTTGTTCTAGGTGGGCATGTGATTGGACCACAAGTTACTTTGGCTGAATGAAAACAGCAACCAACTATTAGAAATTTTTATCCTTGGTGAGCTGAGATAATTGTTTGCTGTCTGTGAGAATATTCGCATAATTTAAGCAACATTAATTGATAAAAATTAGCTATGGAACTTAATAAGATTGCAGCGTCAATTTTACTTTCTGGGCTAATCATTATGGTAGTCAGTAACGTAGTTGATATGTTTTATAGTCCAGAAGAATATAATATTGAACATCAAACAATAGTAGCTGATGGCAGCAATGAACCTCAGCAAAAAATTGAACAAGTGATACTCGATATTGGGGCGCTCATGCAAAATGCTAGCTTTGAGAAAGGTAAATCAATAGCGAAGAAATGTATAGCTTGTCACAGTTTTGACAAAGGTGGAGCCAGTAAAGTAGGACCAAACTTATGGAACATAGTTGGAAACAAAAAAGCACACCTTGGTGACTCATTCAATTATTCAAGAGCAGTGCTTGAAAAGGGCGGAAAGTGGGGATATGAAGAATTATTTGCTTTCTTAAAGAGTCCAAAAGCCTATGTAAAAGGTACACGCATGGCATTTGCAGGTATTGCTAATCCGCAGGAAATTGCGGATCTAGTTAGTTACTTACGTCAATTAAGCGATAATCCGATTGCTTTACCAAAATAATATGGATTGCAACAAGTTGTTTGATGAAAACGGTAAGTACATAGCATATCGCAAGCTACAAGGAAAAAAAGCTTCTGTAGTCTTTTTCGGTGGATTTGCGTCTAGTATGAGAGGAACTAAAGCAACTGCTATTTATAAATTTTGTCAAGAAAATGATATAGCACTTGTGTTATTTGATTACTTTGGTCACGGTTATTCAAGTGGTGATTTTATTGATTACACGATAAGTGACTGGCAAGAAAATTGTGCTAGAGTGGTTCGTGAATTAACTAGCGGAAAGCAGATAATTATAGGTTCAAGCATGGGAGGGTGGCTGATGTTGCTCACTGCTCTTCGACTTCAGGAAAGAATTGCAGCACTAATTGGCATGTCGTCTGCTCCTGACTTTACTGAGGATTTAATATTTTATCGGCTATCTCATGAGCAAAAGGAAGAATTAGATTCTAAAAGTGTGGTAGACTTTACTTCAGAGCATTGCATATGCAAAATAACTAAAAACTTGATAGAAGATGGTAGGAAAAACCTTCTTTTAAATAAAGAGACAATAGGTATAAACTGTCCTGTACGTTTATTACATAGCATTGATGATAAAGATGTTCCTTACCAAACTTCATTAAATTTGGCTAAAAAGATCAGGTCAACCAATGTTGAAGTGCATCTGATAAAATCAGTAGAACATAACATGTCTGATAACCGTTCATTGAAAATTTTATTTCAGACCATTAAAGAGTTTTTGCCGACTGGGTAGCTGCACACTAATTTAGTATTCATATCTTCGGAAGCAAAAATTTTATTGGGGCGAGCGACCAGGATCGAACTGGCGACATTCAGTACCACAAACTGACGCTCTACCAACTGAGCTACACTCGCCAAAGTATGAAATTTCTAACACGTGTGTGCAAGAGGTGTAAAATTTCTAACATATCAGCAAAAAAAGTCAATTGACTATTTGAGCAGATTCTTTTACTTCAGACTGTATTATGGTTCTCGTTGTATGTAAAGTTGTGGGGTTTCTAATAGATTCAGCGTTCGCGTTTATTGGAGGTGTGATACTTAACTTTATACCTTGTATTTTCCTGTTCTTTCTCTAAAAGCAGCAGTAATAATTAATGATCTTATTAACTCATTTAAGTTGAAATTAAATGGAATAACTTATACACCCTTGGAGTATGTTGATTGGTATGGATATTATCCTTAACACATTAACGCTACATGGTATAGGTTATGCAGTGGGCTGGAGTTTTAATGTGCAATCTCTTGTTTGTATACTGGTATTGCTATATATAATATTTGCAATAGGTTTATGTTTCTGTGGCTTGTTTGGCATTCCTCTTTATATTTTCTCGTGCAGATAAAGCTGACAACAGTTTTTTTGTGGAATATTTTCAACGTTGGTTACAACTCCATATCTTACACCTTTCGCGCCTGCTATAGATTTTGCTCTTACTGAGTCATCAATACTCATTTCTTTTAGCATTTTCTTACTTCTCGGTTTTGGTGTCTCATTTCGATACTTAATTATATCATTTTTTCCTAATACATTTGAACTTTTTCAAAAACTTAGTAAGTGGGCGGTGGCATTGAAGCATTTTCCATTTTTCTCTGTATTTTATCTGTTATTTAACTATTTGGGTGCTAGCAAAAAAGTCAACAGTACCTGTGCTAACTGGGCTGCTAAGCTCTGCATTGAGCATATGGATATGGGTTAATAACGGTTAGAGTCACCTATCAGGTCTGTTGTTTCTACAACTGTTCTTTCGTTTAATCTGTTACCGCTCATCTTACCCGAGGCAGTGCAAAAAGCTGTTTTTCAGAGGAGTTCACGAATCCAGAAAATAAATTCCTATTAAGCTACTATAATCAATTATATTGACATTAAGTGCGGTCTAGAGTAGTGGTGAATAGCAATGTTTAAAAGTATTTTTACATTTAGTTTTTTTACAGCTGTCTCAAGAATCTTAGGACTAATAAGGGACATATTAATTGCTATAGTTGTCGGGGCAACCTCTCTTGCAGATGTATTTTTTTCTTCGTTTCGCTTCGCTAACCTGTTTCGAGCGTTTTTTGCAGAGGGAGCATTTACTATCTCTTTTGTACCATTGTATTCGGCAGAGTCATGTGATGATAAAAGAGCATTTAATTTTGCAAGTAGTGTAATATCCATTACGTTTGTTATCGTATTAATTTTTTGTTTCATAACGCAAACTTTCTTTCCTTATGTGGTTCAAATATTTACTCCTGGATTTGATCAAAACAAGCTTGCTCTTACTGTAACTTTGTCGAGAATTATGGTGCCTTACATAATCTTTGCTTCAATTGCATCACTCATTGGAGGGATGTTACAAGTTAAGCGACATTTCGCTTTAACAGCTATTGCACCGATTATTTCAAACCTCTGTTTGATCGTTAGTTTATTTGTGCCTTACATAAAAACGCCGGTTCATAATCTTTCTATAGCTGTTCTGATTGGAGGAATGTTGCAATTATTGTTGATGCTGTTTGGTGCATATAAATTAAAGGCCGTCTTTTTTTTTAGCATGAAATTGAGTAATGAAGTGAAGTTGTTTTTTAAGCGTGTGATACCAGCAATTGTCAACAATTGTGTAATTCAGATAAGCCTATGGATTGATACAATTATGGCAAGTTCTACACCAAATGCGGTGTCCTATATATATTATGCTGATAGGCTAAATCAATTGCCGCAGGGAGTGGTCGGTACTGCAATTGGTGCAGTGCTTCTTCCTTTAATCTCAAAACAGGCAAATGATACTGAAAATACAGTTAAAATACAGAACAGGGCTCTTAATATAGGATTAATGTTAGTTATGCCAACAACTGCTGCCTTTATTATTATTCCTAACACAATCTTACTGACACTTTTTTCTTACGGTAAGTTTGATTGCTATGCAGTGCAACAAACTGCTCCAACATTGATAGCACTTTCTCTTTCTTTGCCTGCATTCATTATAAATAAAGTATTACTCCCCACTTTCTTTGCTAAAGGTAATCTAAAAATACCAACTATATTTTCACTAGCGTGCCTTGGAATTAATGTGGGGTTGAATCTCCTGTTGATGAACAAGTATCAGCATACAGGAATTGCTATTGCTACTTCCATTTCCACTTGGATAAATTCTATTCTATTGATTAATTACTTAACAATAAACAAAATGTATAAAGTTAGCAAAGTGTTATTATTAAATATTGTAAAAATTCTTGTAGCAACGGTAGTCATGTCAATAGCTCTTTATGTTTCTAGTTCCTTATCAGTAGAATTGTTCTTCGACAAAATATTTGCTCGTGTTATCTATTTAGCAGCTTTGATAGTTTTAAGTGTTGTTGTTTATTTTGGTACTCTTTACTTAATGTTTATGGGTGATTTTAAGTATATAAAATTGTGAAACTCTCTGTATATTTCACATTATCGATTTCTTTGGTGCTAATCCTCTTACAAGTTGTTGTAACTTTTAAGGACTGGAATAGTTACAAGGAATACATTGTGCAAGAATTAGAAAAGACTTATAACGCTAAAGTACACATTGGAGGGAAAATCGAAGTTTTATTAATCACACCAAGGCTCACTATTCATAACGTGTATATGCAATGCAACAACAATAAGGAACAAAAATTATCGGCCTTGATTAGCATAAATAAAATTGAGATGAGGCCATCTATTTTATCGTTGCTCTTATTTTCGCTACAACCAAAGTCAATTACGTTGCTTGGTATGAAAAGCAATAGAGAAAATTTTATTAATATTATAAATGCAAGAGCAAGCAATGACGTAGTTGATATAGTAATGAAAGACGGCCAAGTGAGTTTAAACAATAATTTCGCTGACCATGACAGTATCGTTGACATAAAGGAAGTTACTATAAGAAGAAATAGGCAATTCTCTGGCAAAGTAAAGGTAAGTGGTAATAATTATGATTTTTCGGGAAAAGTCAATATTGCGAAAAAGAATGTACATATCAATGTCGAATCAAGTTTTATAAATCTGCTATTTACAGGCAACAGAGATCAAGTAGGATTACAGGGTAAGTTAACGCTAACAATTAATAATGGTTCTGATTTTATAAGAGACTTAGCAAAAATTATTAATCTTAGCTTTCTTGCTTATATTATTCCTGGTAAAAACATTGAAATATCATCTAATATCGACTTCAATGCGAATGAGTTCATAGCAACTGACCTGAGAATAAAATCCAAAAACATACGGGCTAGAGGTACAATACAAAGCAATAAAAAAAGTAATTATACTAATATCAATATTAGCTTCAGCAAGGTTGATTTAGATTCAATGCAAAATGACTTACGAGGAACAATAGATATAAAGGATCTTCTGGAATGTTTTAGAAAAGTTGTGCCAAAGAGTTTGAGCTTAGATTTTAATATAGAGGCCTCAAACATTCAATACCAAAATAAGATATTGGATAAATCCCACGCTATATTAAAATTTGCTGATGGTAAAATAAAAGTTGACACGCTACTTAAATTTCCGGGAGCCAATAACATATCTTACTTGTCAGGAAAAGTTTCAAGTAGTGACACTCTATCTGAGTTTAGAGGTAATTTATTAGTAAAGGGAGATGATTTCAAGTCATTCATTTCGTGCTTCTTTCCTTTTATAAAGATGAAGGAAGATCAAAAAAATAGGTTTACGCTGAGTTCTGAATTGCGTTTTGCCCCCAGGGTACTATCTATTTCCGATATCAAATTTCTAAATGATAAAGAGTTTTTACAAGGATCAATCAAGGTAAATTACACAAAAAAACACAATGTGATTGATAGTAGGTTTAGTGTGCATGATTTTGATGCAGATAAGTATGATTATTCGTTATTTAGTAATTCGTCCAAAGTGCGATGGCTAAAGAATCTAAAGTATGATGTAAGTATAAAGATCAATGCTAATGATTTTAAATTGAATGGTACAGAAATTAAAGATCTGAATTTCTTGCTAAAAATGGAAAAGGGTAAGCTAGTCGTAGATAAAATTAAGCTATCTGGAGAAGATTGTGATATTACCGGTAGCACAAAGATATTAGTAGATCAAAGATATACTAAGCCCTTGTTAGATGTAAGCCTTACAGGAAATAAATTTAATGGAGATATCTTTAAATTGCCGAATTTAATAGAGGTAGAAAGGGATTCAAGAAATAAGATAAATCAAGTGCAATGGTCAACGAAGCAGTTTAACTTTTGGGACGGTGAAGAAAGCTTTGATGCAAATGTGCAGATCAATGCTACAGAATTTAGGGCTGGGCAGAATGTTTTAAAAGACTTTAACTTGGATGCAGTGATGAGAAATAACACTATCACTGTGAGACAGGCAAGGTACACACTAGAACATGGACAAATATTTTTCCAAGGTTATCTAAGATCAGGCTTAATGTATACAAAATTTCTTATTGCAGATTTGGACACCAAAGAAATTGGTGAAGCTATAGGAATTGACAATGTAGATGGTCGGATAAGCTTAAATGGTGAAATTAGAGCTCAAGGAAAAAGTTTTTATGATTGGGCTAATAATTTATCAGGGGAAATCAATTTGCAAGCACAAGAAATAGAGTTTGCTAATGTGGATTTTAATTCATTTATCATGAATTCATTGAACAGTAGGAATAAACCTGAAATTTCTACACTTGCTCATGATGGTATATACGATGGTAGTACACTTTTTGAAAATGTTATAGGAAAAGCAAGTGTTAAAAATGGCATATGTTCAATCAGTTTGCAATTTAGAATTGATCAAGCATCAGGGTCTATCTCTTCTAATTTAACTTTACCCAACTTTGCTTTAATTTCTTTGGTCAGGTTCTTTTTCATTCTACCGGGTCATAGTAGTCCAATCTATATTGATATGCATTTAGATGGTCCTATTTGGCACCCTAAGATGAATTTTGATGTAGACCAAATATTTAGTACTCTGAAAAGAGGAGTTATACCAATTCCCACCACACAAGAACCGGATAGGCAATAATGGAAAAGAAGCCATACCGAAGTAAGTAAAATAGCGAGGTTTAAATAGAGTTGAAATCAA
>NZ_WQMO01000014.1 GCF_013366805.1 Wolbachia endosymbiont of Litomosoides brasiliensis | reverse complement strand
CTATTAAGAGACTTTGGTTGTATATAAAATAGAACATTTTACGTAGTAAAGTCTATAATACAGTTGCTTTGCTTGAGAGCGCTTTGTGCAAATTTATTACCTTCTTTTTCACTCTGCAATTAAATAACTTTGCAATGTTGCTCATTTGGCCCATTAACAATAGGAATTAGTATTAGAATGAGATGAGCTAAATAAAGTGTAATGTGATTTGGAGCAAAAATTTAAAGTCTTTTCGCTTGTATTTTAACCGCACCTCTGCATCTATTCTTTATTATTCACGTGTTTAAGGATAACTTCTGCTAATCCCTTACTAATTCTAGCTATACTTTGAATTTCAGCTAGAGGAGCTTTGCTTATGTTTTCTATCGAACCAAAATGATACATCAACGCATTTTTTCTTTTGTTACCAATGCCAGTTATTTTGCTTAACGGTGAAGTAAAAAACTGCTTATCACGTTTTTTTCTGTGCGAGGTTATTGCAAAACGATGAGCTTCGTTGCGTAGCGATTGTAGATAAAGCATGACTTTGCTGTCATTTTTCAAAGTAAAATCTTCTCTGTTTGGCATATAAAATCTCTCATTTCCTGCATTGCGGTAAGAGCCTTTTGCTATGCAAGCAAAAGGAACGTTTATATTTAATGTATTTAACACATTCTGTACTATGGAAATATGCCCTGGACCACCGTCAATCAGTAGAAAATCAGGAATCACGTCCCTTATATTGCCGGAGAAGCGTCTGGTTAGCACTTCCCTCATCATTTTATAATCATCTCCTAAAATTTCTTCTTTGATAGTAAATTTTCTATATTCACTCTTTAAAAAACCTTCCTTTTTTGCAACAATCATGACACCAACTTGTTGATTTCCAGATGTATGGCTATTATCATAAACTTCAACACGTCTTGGAATATTTGGTAACAGAAAAACTTTGCTAAGCTCTTCAAGTTTTTCTAGGTTGTTTTTATAATCAGTAAGCTTTTGCTCTAAGCTATGCTGTGAATTATCATAAACAAATTTCAATAAATTACATTCTTTTTTACTTTTTGCGTGCAGGACTTTTATTGACTTTTGAGCAACATTGCGTAGTGCTTGTTCTACAATTTCTTCACCCGCAACAAAGTCAGGAATATAAATTTGTGTTGGAGGTATGTTAGCTGAATTGTACAAATTGATCAAAAAGGTGGATAAAATTTCATCATCTGGATAATCACTACAGTTCTCGACAAAGTAAGGAGTGCTTCCATAGTTGTCTTTATTTCTGAATGATAATATACCAATGCACGCTAAATCCTCTTTACGTGCAATGCTAAAAAAATCTGCATCTTGTTCAAAAGAAAAATCCATTGGCTGCATTTGAATTTGCTCAAGGAACTTTAACCGATCTCTATATACAGCAGCGAGCTTGTAGTTCTCTTCTTTGCTACATTTTTCCATTGTAGAGGATAACTGTTTTTTCACTTTCTCATTCCTTCCAAGTAATGTGTCTCGTGCTTGTTTTACTGATTGACGGTAATCATCTTTTGTAATTTTGCCCACGCATGGTGCTGAGCAGCGCTTAATTTGATATTCAATGCATGGCCTTTTTGTTAAGGAAAAATATCGATCTGAACATGCTCTCAAAAGAAAAGCCTTCTGTAGTGACAATATAGTTTGCTTAACAGCAGAGGCAGATATAAAGGGACCATAATAGTGAAATTCATCTTTTTTGAATTTTCCTCTATATTGTGCTATTCTTGGATAATCGTACTTAGAAATCGCTATATAAGGATAGGATCTTCCATCCTTGAGCACAATATTGTAAGATGGCTTCAATGACTTGATTAACCGTGCTTCAAGAAGTAGTGCATCTATTTCATTTTTAGTAATGAATATTTCAACCTTAATAACTTGCGAGAGCATGAATTTAATTCGTTCAGAAAGGTTTTCATATCGAAGATAGTTAGATAACCTTGATTTTAAGTTTTTTGCCTTTCCAACATATAAAACTTTATCCTTATCTCCAATCATTTGGTACACGCCACAAGATTGTGGAGATAACTCGATTTGTTTTTTTATTGCTTGAACATTTATGACATAGCCCATTGTTTAACTTGTATGAGGTGAAAGTGTGCTACTAAATGAAATGTGGAAACTACATTAGCAAGCAAAGATAATTTATTTCTTCTTAGCTTATCAGGAGCGCAGTTGATCTTTACACTGTCCATAAATTGATTAATAAATGGGGTAAACCGAGCAAGTTCATCAAGTGCTGTATTAAAGTCGCCACTTTTTATTGCTTGTTTAATGTTTCTACAAGCAGTTATGGCATAATCCGATAGTGCTATTCCTTCGCTTTCAATAAAAAACTTCTTATTATATGGTGTGCTGTAAGCAGTATTATCATTTTTTTCTGCTTTATTAACTATGTTGCTAACCCTTTTATAAGTGCTCAGAATCTGCTCGCCTTCAGGCGTACTAAGATAACGATCCAATATAATAGTTTGCTTTTCTGCTGTGAGCAGATCATTAATATCATCTTTACACAATATTGAATCTACAATGTCTTGCCTTATATCTCTGTTTTTTAAAATGGTCCTGAATCTTTTTAAGCAAAACTTAAGTACCAGATCTGCTCTACTTAACTTATGGGGGCAATCAACTGATGTTGCATCTTTAGTAAATGCAAGTTTGGGGTATAAAGATATTGATTTATCTATTAATAACTTAATCGGAACATGCAAATTATTTTCAAGTATTGTTCTAATTATACCTATTGCCATTCTTCGCAGACCAAATTGATCATGTGAGCCAGAAATCTTTTCACCTGCTGCGATTAAACCAACCAGACTATCTATCTTATCAGCGATAGACATAACAATTGCGGCAGAAGATTTAGGGCACTCTTGCTCTGGTCTAATTGGCTTATAATGCTCTGTTATAGCTTCCACTATTTCCTTATCTTCTTGGAAATAAGAAGCATAATATCCACCCATTATTCCTTGCAATTCTGGAAATTCTTTTACTATCAATGTTGCTAGATCAGCTTTTGCTAAATATGCGGCACGCTCAACTTTGGTTAGTGAGGCACGTGGAACATATATTGCTATATATTTTGATAGAGTTATAATGCGCTTTACTTTTTCTCCAACACTACCGAGAGAAGCATGGAATAATATAGAGTCTAATTTTTTGACATAATAATCCAAGTTTTCCTTTTTATCCTGAGATATCAAAAATTGGGCGTCAGCAAGACGCGCTTCCAATATTCCTGCGTGTCCTTTAACAACTTCATTATTGTTAACATTTACAACAGTAATAAAATGTGAGATTTTCTGTCCATTGCTCAAAGCAAGATACCTTTGCTGTGTATTAATTATGCTAAGGATTACTTCTTTCGGTAATCCCAATGATTTCTCTTGGTTCACTTCACCAAATAGCACAATTGGCCACTCTGTAAGTCCTGTCAGTTCATTTAGTAAATAATCATTTTTTTCAAGTTGTAGGTTCCGCTCCTTTGTAAATTTGTTGATCTGACCCAGTATAAATTGCTTTCTTTTGTCTGACTGAAGGATTACGTTGTTTTTCTCTAGCAATTCAAAGTAGTCTTTAGGTGTTTTAACAGTTAATGCTGTGCCACTTGAGAAAGATCTATGGCCATATGTTGTATTGCATGCTGTTATCCCCGCAAAAGATACAGGTATTATCTCATTGTTTAAAGTACATAAAATGTTTTTAATTGGTCTAACCCATCTTTCTTTCCTTTCACTCCACCTCATGCTTTTTGGCCAAGAGAAATTTTTAAGCATCTCTTCTAGTTGGCTTTTGAAGAATTCTCTGATGTTAAATGAGCAAACATCCTTTTTAATGCAGTAAAAGTCTACATTATTCGCTTTGCGAACGAATAGATCTGTTTTATTTTTTTTATTCTTCCTTAAGAAACCTTCGATGGCCCTTTTGGGTGCGTTGACGTTTGGTCCTTTAATTTCATTATTGAAACTTTTTAGCCTAGAAATGCTTATATTATCAACAAAAAGAGTGATGCGACGTGCCGTTATAAAAACTTCTATAGATGCAAACTTCACATTATTTTTATTGAGGGCATTGGTGATATAACTCTTAACTTGAGCTGCAGCTGAGTTCTGCATTCTTGATGGTATTTCTTCTGAAAGGCATTCAAACAATAATTGTGACGACATGTGTTACTTGCTCATATATAACTCGCAACATTTTTTTGTCAGCTCTCTCACTCTACCAATATATGCTGTGCGTTCATTCATACCAAGCACACCTCTTGCATCAAGCAGATTAAGTAAATGACTAGTTTTAACACATTGGTCGTAAGCTGCTACCGGTAACTCTTTTTCGATAAGAAATTTACACAATTTTTCTGTATCTTCAAATTGCTGTTGCACTACCTCAGTATTATAGTAGTCTAATGCAAGATAAGAAAGTTCATACTCTCTTTGCTTAAAAATATCTCCATAAGTTACACCACTGTCGTTCCACGTTATATCATAAACATTATTTACACCTTGTATGCACATCGCTAAACGTTCTAACCCATACGCCACTTCACCAGGGATTACTCTGCAATCAATACCTCCTACTTGTTGTATATAAGTAAGTTGTGTTACTTCCATTCCATTACATATTACCTCCCACCCAAGTCCTGATGCACCAACACTTGGATTTTCCCAATCATCTTCGATAAACTTAATATCATATTTTTCTATAGATATGCCAAGAGCCTTTAAGCTGCTTAAATAGATATCTTGCAAATTGTTGCCGGAAGGTTTTATTATAACTTGGTATTGGTGGTGTTGGTATAGGCGATTAGGGCTGTCACCATAGCGTCCATCTGCTGGCCTAATTACTGGTTGTAGATATGCAATTTTCGTTGGTTTTACATCAATTGCTGACATGATTGTTGCAGAATGCAATGTTCCAGCCCCAACTTCAGACGTATATGGGTGGAGTATAGTACATCCTTTACCAGCCCAAAAATCTTGTAATTCTTTTATTATGCTTTGTAGATTCACGCAAACTACACACTTTATTATACTGAATATATAAGCAAATAAGTACTATTCAATACTTATTTTTTTTACAGTGTTATGTAAATAGTCGCCTAGAGCCGCTGAACTTTCTTTCATGTACTGAATTATGCTTTTGTTTAGGATAATTGCATTATGCATAGTTAGGTCGCAGAATATAAATGCAGTTGAATATAGCAAAATTACTGCGTAAAACGTATAAAAAATCCCTTCAAGTGTGATTGATATTGCATTGTTATAACTGAGCTGTATTGAACTTATTGGCCAAGGTTTCATCGATTCTACAACGTTGAAAAATATGTAAGGTATTGTAAAAAAGAAGAACAAGTGCATAAAATCATTAAACCAAAATGGACATTGAAGTATCTGCTTGCATATATTCCCATAGAGGTTGCTCACAGTATAATAAATTGACATTATTGCTGGCATTGAAAGTGCAACGGTTAACACCTGCCCTGACGCCATTTGTATTACTATATTTTCACCACTACTTGCTGAAGGGTTCTGGATATGAAAAATAGATATTCCAACTAATTGCAGCACTAACATAACTACTGCCAACTTCATAAAAGTAGCAGCCACAATTATGCCAGAACCTGGCATTTTGTATAGTATAAAATTGCCTCCATATGTGAGGATTAATGTAATGTAGGCAATAAGTAATATTAAGAAAGAAGACCAATAGTTCTGCCAACCTGGTAAATACCCTATTCCTAGAAAAGAACTCACTGTTTTAGCAGGAAAAATCTTGCCTAATGTTTTTCCCAGAATTGTCCATAAAATTTCCATATACTTAAAGTAGTGTTCAGCTAACAAGGCTATAATACTTTATTGTAATAGGCTTATCAATAGTTCAGATATGATCAAAGGGTTTTGTAGTTATATTGACAACTAGGTTTGTAGTCCATTACTACTGTTTTTGCAATTTTATCGTGAAGAAATTGCTTATACTGATTAAAGATCTTAAATAATATGATTAAGATTGATGCAACTATAAATAGACTAGAAATATTGAGTAGTGTATAACAGATTATAAAATATAATACTCTAAAAACTACTGTTCTGTTGCTTGTATTAGAGTGATTTTTTCAAGTGTATTTTTGTCTTTTACATGTACGTGAAGTAACAATTGTCCTGGAGTGTCACTAAATTCTATTATTGTAAATACATAAAATGTTAATTCCAATATCAACCCTATTACTTGTATAGTTGCTGCTTTATCTAAAGGCATTTCAGCCACATTGGAGATAGTGCTAAGGTAAATTCAATAATAAGCCTTATTTCCTATGCTAATACTAATTCTTATTAGTAATAGATTAAATAAGTGACATTGCAAAGTTATTTAATTGCGGAGTGAGAAAGGGAGGTAATAAATTTACACAAAGCGCTCTCAAGCAAAGCGATTATATTACAGACTTTATTACGCAAAATGTTCTATTTTTATACAACCAAAGTCTTTCAATAGGATTGAGCTCAAGTAAGTATAATGGTAAGTATATAATCTTGATATTTTTAGATACCTTTAAATTTTTTGATTTATGCTAACTAGCAAAATCCATGATAAGAAGGCTTCTCGTATTCTTAAATATTACAACATTTATTCAAGAAATATATTTGTACAATTAATGTTGATATTTTTGGTGTAAATAAGCTAGAACTCTCTCCATTTTTAGGATCTACTGGACTGTAGAGATAAAAATTTTGTCTACCTAATTTTGCTTTTATCTGTGTTCTAACGCCCTTTCTAAATCACCCATGTCCAGCTTTCGAATATGTGCTAAACCGCGATTTATAAAAGATAAATAACTCTTGTTCATGGTACTTACTAGTAGTATCATTAAGTTTTTAAGCTTTTCCTGTCTACCTTTATCTTGTTCATTGTGAATTGTCTTAGCGTAATATGTGAAAACTTTGTTTTTTGCATATTACATGTACTTAGACTTGCTGACATTCAAGTCAAATTTTTCCTGGATTCTTATTTTCATTTCTTTAATGGTAATATTGGGGTTTTCTTGTATCCATACTTCAACTTGTTCAAATTGACTCTGATTCAATCTAGTTTTTCTATGAAGTTGGAGGCAGCAAAAGATTTTTCTTCCCTTCCAAATTTTAGGTGATTTGTCCATGCAGTTAGTGCTGTTCTTGAAGTTTTGCTGCAGCTGTTATACTATGCTTTTTTGCTGCAATTCAGTATTTAGTTTTTTTGTAACATATGCGTTATTTTGTAATTTCTTCAGCATTTTTTTGCTGATTCCACGACTTTTTCATCCAGTAATTTTGATTTTTAACGCCATTTAAACTTTGCTATTTTACTTACTTCAGTACGGCTTCTTTCCATTATTATCTATGCGTTTCTTGTATAGTGGGAATTGGTGTAAGATATAGTCAATTGCAATTGCAAACATACGTTTTGTAATTCCTGTATAACTTATTTCAGTATTCATACACTACTCATGTTATTAAATAATCTCAAATATGAGAATTTAGTTAGCATTGACCAACTCTATTATTTGAATTAATATTAAGTCGTTTGTAGTTAGGGAGCTTATGTCCACACCAATCACAGTTGCATATGGTGACGGTATCGGACCGGAGATTATGGAAGCGGTGCTGTCGATATTGCGCCAGGCGGAGGCAAAGATTTCAATAGATGTTATTGAAATAGGAGAGCGTGTTTATAATAAGGAATGGTCTCACGGAATTTCTCTAAGTGGTTGGGAATCTATTGAAAGAACGAAGGTATTGCTTAAGTCTCCAATAACAACTCCACAAGGTAAAGGGCACAAAAGCTTAAACGTTGCGCTTAGAAAAAATCTAGGGTTATATGCAAACGTCAGACCATGCATTTCATATCATCCCGTTATAGAAAATAAATTCGATAAGTTTGATATTGTAGTAATACGTGAAAATGAAGAGGACGTTTACACAGGAGTGGAGCATAGACTCACCGGTGATTCCTACCAGTGCACTAAAATTATTACTAAATCTGGCTCAGAGAAAATATGCAGATACGGTTTTGAGTATGCAAAAAAACACAATAGGAAGAAAGTAACTTGTCTGACTAAAGATAACATAATGAAAATGACCGACGGCACTTTCCATACAGCATTTGATTATATTGCAAAAGAATACCCAGGTATAAAGGCAGAACATTATATAGTTGATATTGGAATAGCACGTATTGCCACAGAACCAGAAAATTTTGATGTTATAGTGACTGAGAACTTATACGGTGATATATTGTCAGACATAGTAGCACAAACCTCAGGTTCTGTAGGACTCGCTGGAAGTAGTAATATAGGTAGTAAGTACGCAATGTTTGAAGCAGTTCATGGTTCTGCTCCTGATATTGCAGGGAAAAACATAGCCAATCCTTCTGGCCTTTTAAATGCTGCAGTGCATATGTTGATCTATATAAGTCAAGCAGATGTTGCAAAATTAGTTTACGATGCGTGGCTAAAGACTTTGGAGAGTGGGATACACACTGCTGATTTGTATAAAGAGAAAAGGAGTAGGCGGAAAGTTGGTACAAAAGAGTTTGCAGAAGCTGTTATAGATAATCTAGGAAAGAAACCTGAAATATTACCTAGGCTTATAATTAGCAGTGGTGCAGGTAGTAAAATGAATAAAATGCAAAGTAACTGTGAACAAGACTATAAAGTTAGAAAATTGGTTGGTAGTGACATAACGCTTGCTTGGGACAGGTCAAGTAATTTTGATCGAATGGTGAAATTGTTTGAATCAAGTAATCTGAGGGTTATAGCAATATACTCAAAAGGGCTAGAGATTTGGCCTGGAGACTCAAAATCTTCGAGTGACCAAGTAACTTGCCGGTTTGTTGCAAGCAGCGAAAAGAAAACTATCACAAACAGTGATGTAAATAACCTCCTAATCAAGCTCGAAGAAAATAGATTTGATGTGGTGAGAATGGATAAGTTGTATTTATATGATGAGAAAAAGGGATTCTTTTCTTAGGTTCTTGTTAAGAATTTTGGTTATATGCAATATTTAAGTTGTTATGTGAAGAATACATAATGTTTGTATAGAGTATAGGGGTGAATGAACATTTTAAATTAACTGATTAGGAGCTTCATGATAGCGCTGATTTATTTGGCCTATTGGAAATAAGAGCTGAACAAATTGTAGATGAGAATTATGAAGAGCTTGGCAAATTTTAAAGGAGTGGCATAGGAGATTGATACTTGTAAATCTTTTTGATAAAAGTGGAGATAACAATAGATTTATACAGATTCATCAGGCTTATGAAGAGCTAAAAAAATATATTAAACCCTTGGAATCGGGGAGCTCATGTATTAAAGTTAGCGTTAGTGCTGAAAGTGATGGGCGTTTAACAGTACGTGAGTTCATTATGGAAAGAAATTATTTGAAAACTGAGTGTCACTGAGAAAAAAAGTTGGAAAAATTACTTAGAATTGATGCCTATGCTCAAAGGGTAAAGACTTTATCAAGCAAAGCTAGGCGTGCAATTGTTTATTCCCCTAGAAATAAGGTAGAAGTCTAGTTGAAGAGGATAGAAAGGCCTTGGCGTTAGAATTCATGTTGCATAAAAATGCCCCCCTAAATGTCTGAAAAGAAAGACACTTTACCTCTATTAACTACCAATTGCTGTAGGCTATTGCTTGTTACGGTGGTAGCATTTGATGTTGTTTATGGATACGTTTAGCGAGCCCATTGTATGGCTAAGTATGGAAATAGTGAAATTTCTATTGACAAATTTATGAACAAAATGATCTGTATTACGCTAGATGGTAAACTCCTTTTTACTGTCCTATCACTGCTTTTTCTGTTTGTTTACTTGCAACAAATTTTATTGCTAATGGATTGTTGGTGTAGGTATGCTTAGTTCTCTGCTTGCATTAGCAATATTAATTGAAGTGCTGGCTCCTGTTTTCTAAAAAGGTTGTGGAATATACGCTGAAGAGCACATAAGGGGCTTATTGGGGAGAGATCTAAAGATAGAATACACAAAGAAGCTGATCTGTTAGAATAGCATGATCCATGAAAACTGTTAATCTAAATAATTATGCTTCTTGTGAGAAAGTGTTTTGTAGAGGTGGCAAATGAATTTGCTAATAGGAATTTTGGTGAGGTAAACGCTAATGTATCTGATGTTAACACTAAGCGCCATAATCATGGAGCAATTGGATTTGTATAGTAGAATATTACAGTATAGTATAAGTTTTTAGCTCTAAGCGCATGGGTTTAGAAAGGATAGAATTGATATTTGAGAAATTTAAGCAGTTGAATCCTATGCCAAGAATAGAGCTGGGTTATACCAATCATTTTACATTACTGGTTGCGATAGTTCTGTCGGCACGTACAACCGATGTGAGTGTTAATAAAATTACAAAAGGGCTGTTTAGCATCACTGATACACCAGAAAAGATGCTAAATCTCGGGCAAAGTGAGCTTAAAAAATACATAAGCAGTATTGGTTTGTATAATTCCAAAGCAAAAAACATAATTGAGCTCAGCAAGATACTAGTTGAGCGCTACAATAGTAAAGTGCCTGCTAATTTTAACGACTTAGTATCTTTGCCAGGGGTTGGAAGAAAAAGCGCTAATGTATTCTTAAATGTGGGGCTTGGCATTCCAACATTGGCAGTTGATACTCATGTTTTTAGAGTGAGCAATAGAATTGGTCTTGTAAAAGAAAAAGATGTGTTCAAAACAGAGAAATCTCTTTTAGATGTAGTTCCAAAAAAATACCTACTCTATGCTCATCACTGGCTAGTTTTACATGGTAGATATGTTTGCAAAGCACAAAAACCCTCGTGTGAAGCATGCATAATTCATGATTTATGTGAGTTTGAGTGCAAAGATTATAAAATCTAGTATTCCTTCTTTTGTTATCCAAGTAGTTTATAGAACCTTAGTTGGAAGACTGCTTGACAGATCTTATTAATCCCCTTAAATCATGAGGTTGAAGATGTTTGTACCAAACTCCACTATATAAGGAACGGATGGATAATAATGGAAAAGAAACCTTACTGAAGTAAGTAAAATAGCGAAGTTTAAATGGTGTTAAAATCAAAATTATTGGATAAAAAGTTGTGGAATTAGCAAAAGAAGTGCTGAAAAAAGTGTGAGGTAGCGCACGCATATATTGCAAAAACTAGATGCTGTAATTGTGACGAAAAAACACAGTATAACAGCCTTAGTAAAAATATGTTGCATGGATAAAGTACCTGAAATTTGGAAAAGAAGAAAAATTGTCACTCCCTCTCAATGTCATAGAAAAACTCTCTTGAATCAGAGTCAATTTAAACAAATTGAAGTATAGATACAAGAAAACCCTAATATTACCATTAAAGAAATGAGAATAAGAGTCCAGAAAGATTTCGCTTGAATGTCAGCAATTTTACATATACTATAATATGCAAAAAACGAAGTTTTCGTGTATTGCGCCAAGACCAATTTACAATGAACAAGATAAGGGTAGACAAGAAGGGTTTAAAAAAAACTTGATGAAACTTTGGTAAGTATCCTAAACAAGAGTTATTCATCTTTGATGAATCCGTTTTTGCATATATTCGAAAGTTGGATATGGGTAATTTAAAAAGGGCGTTGGAACACAGAATAGTGCAGTTAATCCTGTAAATGAAGAGAGTTCTAGCTTATTTGTATCGAATGTGTGTCAACATTGATTGTATGAATATATCTCTTGAACAAATATTGCAATATTTAAGAACACGAGAAGCACTTCTTGTCATAGGTTGTGCCAGTTGGCATAAGTCAAAAATTTAAAGGTATCTCAAAATATCAAGATTATACCACCGCCATACTCACCTAAGTTCAATCCTATTGAGAGGCTTTGATTGTATATAAAACAAAACATTTTGCGTAATAAAGTCTATAATGTAATTATCTTGCTTGAGAGTGCTTTGTGCAAACTTATTACCCTCTTTATTTACTTCGCAATTAAACAACTCTGCAATGTTACTTGTTTGACTCACTGGAAATGAGAACTGGTGTTACTGGTAGTCTCGTTAAGTTTTTTTAGTTCTTCCTAATCTACTTTTATCTTGTTTATGAATTGGTCTTAGCGTAATATATGGAAACTTCATTTTTTGCGTGTTACAGTGTACTATAAACTTACTGACATTCAAGTTAAATTTTCCTGGATTCTTATCTCATTTCTTTAAATGGTAATATTAAGGCTTTCTTGTGTCCGTACTTTAACTTATTCAAGTTAACTCTGATTTAACCTGGTTTTTCTATGACGTTGAGGAGAGTAAACAATTTTGCTTTCAAGTTTTAGGTGCTTTGCCCATGCAGTTGGTGCTGTTCTTGAAATGCAGCTTATTTTGCTAAGGCTGTTATACTGTGCTTTTTGCTGTAATTACGGCATTTAATTTTTTATAGCTCTTTTGCTGATTACACGATTTTTTCATTCGATAATTTTAATGCCATTTTAACATCGCTATTTTACTTACTTCAGTATGACTTCTTTTCCATTATTGTCTGTCCGTTCCTTATACAATAGCTACTTGAGTGATAAAAAAGAGCCCTGAAATGACAGAAAAAGAAGCTGAGATAACACCATCTCGGTGGACTAAAGTTACGTGCCTGTACATCTATACGCTTGACACTAGGGTCGAGTCTTCCGTATAATTCCATAAAAATCTATTACACTTACCTGTGGCCAGTCCACTAGCGTCATGTACTGGAATGACATCAGTGTGCGTGTTTAGACATTTATGTGTGGAGTGGAGAAATTAAAAAAGCATACCAGATGATAAAAGTATGAAAGGCCTGTATATCAAAACTTATGGCTGTCAAATGAACGTTTATGACTCCGTTTTAATGGAAAATATAATTAAACCTCTGGGGTTTAACGTTGTTAATGATGTGGAAAAAGCTGATTTGGTAATACTTAACACCTGTCATATTAGGGAGAAAGCAGCAGAAAAACTTTATTCTGAACTTGGGAAAATTCATTCGTTACAAAAAAATAAAGAAATTACTATAGTGGTAGCGGGATGTGTTGCTCAGGCGGAGGGAAAAGAAGTATTTAGAAGAGCGCCTTTTGTTGATATTGTTGTTGGACCACAGAGCATAGCTACTCTGTCAGAGCTGATAATTAAAGCAAGCAGAAATAAAGGCCATATAATAAATACTGATTTTCCTGAGGTTGTGAAGTTTGATAGATTGCTGGATGAATGTTGCGGTAATAGCCAAGGATCTTCTGCATTTCTTCCCATACAAGAGGGTTGTGATAAGTTTTGTACATTTTGTGTGGTACCATATACTCGCGGGGCTGAGTATTCGCGTCCAGTAAATGAAATATTCCGTGAAGCATTGAAATTAGTTGCAAGTGGGACAAAGGAAATCAATTTACTTGGTCAGAACGTCAATGCTTATCGCAGGGAATGCAAAGGGGAAGTATGGGATTTAGGAAAATTAATTGGTCATATTGCTAAAATTGAAAAACTAGAAAGAATTCGCTATACTACTTCTCACCCAAGAGATATGCATGAGTCTCTTTACTTGGCACATGCGGAGGTACCAAAACTCATGCCGTTTATTCACCTGCCTGTGCAGTCTGGTTCAAATAAAGTATTGCGTGCGATGAACAGAAAGCACACTGTAGAGGAGTATTTGGAAATAATAGAAAGATTTCGCAAATTAAAACCCAAAATCGAATTTTCTTCTGACTTTATTGTTGGTTTTCCTGGAGAAACCGAAAAAGATTTTGAAGAGACTATAAAATTAGTGGAAAGAGTGAGGTATGCTCAGGCTTATAGCTTTAAATACAGCGCAAGGCCGGGTACGCCAGGGGCAGAAAGGAAAGATCAAATGCTAGAAGAAGTTAAAACAGAACGACTCCTTCGTTTACAGAAATTGATTAGCAAGCAACAGCTTGAGTTTAACCAGAGTATGGTAGGTAAGACTATACCTGTTCTATTTAGCAATAAAAAAGGTAAATACCAAAACCAAATTATTGGTAAAAGCCCATATATGCAATCAGTGTGCATTGATGATCCTGAAGATAAATATAGAGACAAGATAGTAAATGTAAAGGTATTAGAAGCTTGGCAAAATAGCCTATTAGGGTGTGAATTACAGGAATGAGTTTGTTTTTTTTGAATTTGTGATTTTCCAGAAAGTTATATACTCTTTAATTTTAAATAGTGAACATGAAGCCAAAGCGTTACCTTGATACAATAAGCAGCCCTGATTTTTCGTCATTAGAAAAGGAAATCATAAAATTTTGGCGGGAAAACAAAATTTTTGAGCGGTCAATTCAGAGACGTTCTAAGGATGACTGTTTTGTCTTTTACGATGGACCTCCATTTGCAAATGGACTTCCGCATTATGGGCATTTACTTACTGGTTTCATAAAGGATGCATTTGCAAGATATCAAACTATGCTTCAAAGAAAGGTTGAACGTAGATTTGGTTGGGATTGCCATGGACTGCCAGCTGAGATGGGAGCGGAAAAAGAACTTGGAATATCTGGCAGAACTGAAATAGAAAAATTTGGTATTGAAAGATTTAATAATCATTGTCGTACTTCTGTGATGAGATTTTCATCAAAATGGGAAAAGTATGTAAATAGGCAGGCAAGATGGGTAGATTTTCATAATGACTACAAGACCATGGATAAGTCATTCATGGAGTCGGTCATATGGGCGTTTAAGCAGCTTTATGATAAAGGTCTGGTGTATGAGTCGGTGCGCGTTGTTCCATATAGTTGGGCATGTGAAACTCCGTTGTCTAATTTTGAAACAAGGCTTGATAATGCATATAGAGAAAAGACTGGCAAAGCTGTAACTGTTGCATTTGAACTTTTAAAAAATCCACAGCAGTTTAAACAAAAATGTAAATTACTTGCTTGGACTACAACTCCTTGGACGTTGCCGAGTAACTTAGCTTTAGCGATAGGAGAAAATATTGAGTATTGTGCAGTATTAGTTCACTCTTCGGTGTCATTCCAGCGCCGTGCGCTGGAATCTGGAGAAAAAGAAACCTGGATTCCAATGTCTAACACTGAGATGACAGAAAAAGGAGATACTGGAATGACAACAGAGGACAATGAAGGAAGTCTAGTAAATAATGAGATATATATCTTTTCTAAAGACTACCTAGAAAAATTTATCGTTCATTGCAAACAAAACAATATTCTATATGAAAACTGCAATATACACCTTAAAGCAAATGATCTGGCAGGTCTTTCTTATAAGCCACTATTTGATTATTTTAAAGGTACCAAGAATGCATTTCGTGTTTTCATTGCTGATTATGTTACAGGAGAAAATGGTACTGGTGTTGTACACACTGCTCCTGGGTTTGGTGAAGAAGATTTTTACTTGTGTCAAAGTCATGGTATTTCAGCCATTTGTCCAATTGATGACAGTGGAAGATTTACTGCTGAAGCTTCAGATTTAACGGGAATTCATGTTTTTGATGCCAATGATACAATAATAAAGAAGTTAAAAGAGCAAGGAAATTGGTTTAAAACCGAACAATATATACACAATTACCCTCACTGCTGGAGAACTGACACTCCTTTGATATATCGCACTATGCCTTCTTGGTACGTTGCTGTGACAAAGTTCAAGAAGAGAATGATTGAGCTGAACAAGAGAGTTAATTGGATACCAAGTCATATAAGAGATGGTCAATTTGGAAAATGGCTTGAAGGAGCACACGATTGGTCGGTTTCTCGCAACCGATTTTGGGGTACGCCAATTCCTATATGGAAATCAGATGATGCAAGATATCCAAGGGTGGATGTATATGGCTCAATAGCAGAACTAGAAAGAGATTTTGATGTTGAAGTGAATGATTTACACAGGCCATTTATCGATTCTTTAATAAGACCAAATCCTGATGATCCAACGGGAAAATCGGTTATGCGTCGTGTGTCTGACGTATTTGACTGTTGGTTTGAATCTGCCTCGATGCCATTTGCACAAATCCACTATCCGTTTGAAAATAAAGAGTGGTTTGAGAGTAATTTCCCCGCGGACTTCATCACCGAATATATAGCACAAACAAGAGGGTGGTTCTATACGCTTTTTATATTATCCACCGCTTTATTTGACAGTGAACCATTTAAGAACTGCATATGCCATGGTGTGGTTCTTGATGTAAAAGGACAAAAACTATCTAAACGTTTAAATAATTATGTAGACCCGATGGAAGTTTTTGATAAGTATGGCTCTGATGCACTGCGTTTTCTTATGCTTTCTGGGTCTATTGTTTGTGGAGGCAATTTGTTCCTTGATAAAGAGGGAAGTTTAATACGAAATGTTCTGAAAAATGTAATGAAACCTATTTGGAACAGTTATCACTTTTTTACCATGTATGCAAATGCAGATGGAATTAAAGCTGAGGTTTGTAAGGACTACAAGAGTACTATTGATTCCTACATGATTTCCAAATGCTTTGAGGCTGTGGAACGTATCCAAGCTTCTATGAGCAGCTATAATTCTCAAGAAGCTTGTAAGATTCTGGTAGATTTTTTTGAAGTGTTGAATAATTGGTATATTCGTCGCAGTCGTGAGCGTTTTTGGAAAGGTAACTTAGATCAAGATAAAACTGATGCTTATAATGTTCTATACACGGTTTTTTATTACATATTAAGAGCTGCGGCTCCTTTGTTGCCGCTTATAGCAGAGACTATATGGCAGGGGCTTAAGTATAAAGAAATATCTGTTCATTTGGCTGATTTTCCGCAATTAGAGAGGTACGATAGTGAACTTATTGCTAAGGTGGATTTAGTAAAAGAAATATGCAACTCTGCATTGTCTATCAGAAACACTTTCAATATACGTGTTAGACAGCCACTTGGTAGTATGATCGTTTATCATCAGTCTTCCTGCAGTTTTCTTAAAAAAAAACTGCTTTCTGTTGTCATTCCAAAGTTTTCCCCTGTTATTCAGACGTGTGACACCGGGATTCAGAAGGAGGAGTGGTCAAACGCTGAAATGATACTGAGTGTGAATGAGTACCAAGAGATGATAAAAGATGAAGTAAATGTGAAGGAAATAGAATTAGTAAATAGCCTTGAAGGCATTGCATCGTTGGAGTTGAAACTAAACTTTTCTATGCTTGGGAAAAGAATTCCAGATAAGGTCAAGAAACTAGTTCAATATGTCAAGGAAGGGAAATGGAAGCAAATTGATAATGAAAAAGTATTTTTAGGCAATGAGTCAGAAAGCTACATTATAGAAAAGGACGAATATGAGTTATTATTAAAAACGAACAGTGAATATTCCTCTGTGTTTGATAACAATAAAGGAATTGTTATCCTGAATACTGTCTTGGATGATGCACTAGTTCTAGAGGGGCTTGCAAGAGATGTTGTAAGACTCATTCAGGAAACCAGAAAGCAAGCTAACTTTCATATATCTGATAGAATCAGGGTGATAATCAAAACTGAAGATGAGAAAATTAAAGGAGCAATAAATACGTGGGGTAAGTATATAAAAGAGCAGACTCTTTCCTCATCTTTAGAAATTAATATAGAAATTGGAGCTAACTTTTATTCCAAAGAATACCAAGGTTTAATTGTTGGTATTGAGTTGAATTGTTGATAGTTGCAAATTATCAGCATTTATGCTATACTTAAGGTAATTGGGGTAAAGTGATATAATATGAATACTGTTATAGGTTGCGAAAAGGTTTTTGGCTCAAATAACAACAAAAAAGAGCTTATTGTTACTTTAGAAGAACAACAACCTATTTCCAGGTTGAAAGAAAAGAAGAAATTGTTAGCTGGTTTTGATATCCCGCTAAGTGTACTTCGTTGTAAAGGTTATGACTCTGGCTTTTTTACTTCTTGGTATAATGTATCAAGTGAAATATTTAAAGAGATAAACAGAACTTGCCCAGAAAAACGGGTGCTGAATTTAGCTCTATCTGTTTTAATGCTTCCTTATATTGCTTTTACTGCATTAGGGTTAGTTATATATAACAGGTTTAAAGCAAGCAGTAAAACACAGAATAGCTTAGAGGAGAATAAAACAAAAAAGAGTGAAGCAAGTGAAAGTACAGTAAAAAGATTAGCATATGGTGTTCTTGCTGCAATAGCAACTCTTGTTAATATAGCTGTGCTTGTGGTATTAGTTATTCCTGCAACGCTCGCTTTGGCTATCTTTTATCTTTTGAATAAGGAATTATCTCATTCTTTGATTGCTGCTCTTAGAGTAAGTGTGGGGCTGTATCGTAATGAACACCAAAATATTGGGATGTCTTTTCATGAGGTAAAGGTTGCTGAGCCAAATATTGCATGGGATATGGAAATAAAGTTTCCGCCACAATTTGAGCAGTTGCTTAGAGATTTGTATGAAGATAAGAATGATAAGCTATTTGTTACACGGGATTCAGAACATAATACCGTGCTGAAATTATCAGCTAATATCCATTTAAGAAATGGTCTTGTGCCTTTGTGTAATGAGATCAAGGAGGTGCTTGAGACTTCGATTCAAGAGTTCGTGAGAACTATGGAAGAGCTGATAAAGCTAGAAAAGAAAGATATTACATATGATAAGCTGAAAGAACTGTTAAACGGATTTAGGCTGGAAGTGGTGAATAGTGTAGGTCCTAAATTGACAAGTCGTTTAATACAGGATGCTTATGGAGTTGCCTTTATACAGGCAATCAAGATTGCACAGGGAGAAGGAATAAGGAAGGAAGGTTTTTCATTAGAGGAAAGGCTGAAGGAAGTATTGGTAAAGCAAGAATTAAAAAGCCAAGGTAAGGAGTTGTCAAGTAAAAAAGATATTATAATAGAAGATTTGGAGAATGCAGGGATAGAAGTACCAAAAGACTTAAAAGAATATGAATTTTCTGTATATGAGGCAGTATGGAGATACAGCAAAGAAGTGCGTAAAAGAACATTTATTGAGGTTTCTGAGAATAAGTATCTTCAAGAAACAAAAACAGCTCTAGGTAATGCAAAAGAAGAAATTCAATATTTAAAAGAGTTAGTATTGAAAAGGTATAATGATATATATAAAGAACTGGAAGAAATGCATAAGAATTGGAGAAATGGTAACTTAAAAGATGGTGCCTTAAAAAGGAGGTTGGAAGATCTTTTTAGATTAGAACACGATGATCAAGAGATTGAGCAAAGGTTAATAGAGTCAAGAATAAAAACTATTCGGACTCTACTGAGCAGGTTGGGTGATGAAGTAAAGCAGTCCTTAACGGAAGAGCTTAATGAGCTGGAAGCAAAAACTTCAAGTAAAGTGGATGGCTTTGTAGAAAGGACGTATTTAGAGATAAAACAATATGAGATGCAAAGGTTGCTTCAAGAACAAAAGAAAGGTGTTTTGGACCTATGCAAGATATTGAAAAAATATGAACCTGGCCTAGCAAAAACGATTGAGGTTTCCCGCGGGCAAGGACATTTGGAGGTAGAACAAACACTAAAAGGTCAAAATGAGTGTTTAAAAATTAAACTAAATGGTAGGGAAAAAGGACATCCGTGTACAAAATCAATAAAAGTGCTCTTAGAAAGGAATGAAAAAATTCTAAAAGCGTTAGAACAATTGGAGTTATGTAAAGAAGGATTATTAATAAATGAAAAAACAAAAAATAATTACAAGGAAGAGCTAACGTTTCGGGAAAAAATAAAATTTGCAGTAATAGAAGATGAGTTGCTTGATATATTCAAGAAGAATGAAACCTTTGATGGAGAGGCCATCAAGAAATTATTAGAAAAAGCAGAACTTGAATACTGTTTAGCAGAGAAATGTATCAAATATCCTGTAATTAAAACGAAAGATAATGTCAAACATTTCTGTCAAGCTTTATTGACTCCTTTGATAAGCAATTTGGCAGAAAATATAATAAATAATGTACCAAAGGATAATAAAAGTGGACTTTCACGATTTTGGGGCTCTTGCAAAGTTGGTTTGGGCTATATTAAAATAGGCTGGTCAGCCACGAAAAAGAATGAAAGTACAGAAGGAAAAGCGTTGGATACGGCGCATGATACTTATAAGGAAGTAGAGACATTGCTTAAATATTTTGAGTCGAGTTATGAGGAAGTTGGAGCTTTAGTAGGTGATGTATTTTCTGATGATGGTGAAACATTTAAAAAAGATATATGGCCTAAAATAAAAGATCATTTATGTGGAATGTGGGATAGGTTCTTTAAGGATATTGAATTCACATTAGTCAGCAAAGATAGAAATATCTGTCAAGAAGCAAAGGAAACAGTAAGTGCTAAATTAAATGGGCTTGTAACACAGGAACATAAGAATTATGTTAACGAGCTTTGCTCAGCAACAGGGGCGTAATACACTATCTTGTTAAGTAACTATAAATAGCTGTAAAAATATCACTACTATCGCAGCCTGTTTGAGCGAGCTCAGCGTTTCCACCACAACCTTTCCCGGTTACGGTAGATATTAGCTCTTTTGTGCTAACTTTATCGACTAAATCTTTACTTACTTTTACGATCAACACTGTTTTGTTTTTCTCCGTTGCCGTAAAAGCTATTACCGTTTTTGGTTTTTTTTGCTGTAAAATGAATTCCCTTACTATATTTGCTGGAATGTCAGTAAAAGAGTGACTTATGAAATTCATTCCATTTATTTCAATGCTTTTTATGTTTTCTGCGTTTACAAGCTTTTTGTAGAGGCTTTTTATTTTAGTTTCGGACTCTTTACGCTCTTGGTTTAAAATGCTTAACCGGCTTATTATTTCATTTACTGGCACTTTTACGAGTTCTGCAATTTTTTTTAAGTTGATTTCATTATCACGTGCATAATTAATTGCTTCTTGACCAGTTAGAGCTTCGACTCTTCTTACTCCAAATGCAATGGAACATTCTGTTACTATCTTAAATAAGCCAATTTCTCCAGTACGCTCTACGTGTGTACCACCACATAACTCTTTTGAATCTCCAATGTTTACAACCCTAACCTGATTGCTATATTTTTCGCCGAACAACGCCATAGCCCCTTCATCTATTGCCTGGTTCATGCTCTGAATTTTTGTGAACGCGGAAAGATTTTCTCTAATTAAAGAGTTTACCATATCTTCTATTAAAAACAGTTGGTTGTGAGTAACTTGAGTGTTGTGACTAAAGTCAAATCGTAATCTATCTGGTGCAACTAGGGAACCTTTTTGAGTAATATGATTACCCAAGATTTTTCTTAATGCAAAGTGCAGAAGATGTGTAGCTGAGTGATTTCTTCTTAGGTTTTGCCTTCTTTTCTTGTCGATGCTTGCTGTAACTATGTTATCTTTACGAATTGAGCCAAATTTAACTATACATCTGTGCAAATATAGGTCATTAACTTTCTTGGTATTCTCTACTATAGCTATACCTTCAGCAGTATGGTCGTATGACCTATCATTTTTTTTCTGGATCCCAGTATCAAGCACTGGGATGACAGAAGGGATAATGAAACTACCAGTATCTCCTACCTGTCCACCTGATTCGCCATAAAAGGGTGTTTTATCAAGTATAATGGTTATCTTCTCCCCCTCTTTTGTAGAATCGATTTCCTCATTTTTAGAGGAAAGTATGGCTAATACTTTTGCATCCTTCACCTCACTAAACTCATAACCAACAAATTCTGTTTTGCCAAATTTATCAATCAGATTAAACCATACTTGCTCAACGGATTTTTCACCAGATCCAGCCCATTTAGCACGTGCTCTTTCTTTTTGTTCTTTCATTGCATTATAAAAACCTTTTTGATCAAAGTTTATTTTTCTCTCTTTTAAAATATCGAGTGTGATATCCAAAGGAAATCCATAAGTGTCATATAGCTTGAACGCTGACTCTCCCGATAAAGTATCGCCTGGTTTTAAATCTGTGGTGAATTTTTCCAAAAGATTAATGCCTTTCATCAGAGTGTCTTTAAAGTTTTCTTCCTCTGATTTTAACGTCGTTTCTATCAAGCTTTTAGCTCTGGTTAATTCAGGATAGACATCTCCCATATAAGCTAAACTTGTGCTATCTATTAGCACTGGAAAAATGTGATGGAGTAGGGGGTCATTATATCCAAGTTGATGAATGTAACGTACTGCTCTCCTGATTAATCTGCGTAATACATAATTTCTACCTTCATTTCCAGGTAGTACTCCTTCTGCGATGAGAAATACGGCTGCACGAAGATGATCTGCAATGACCTTATGCGCTACTTTATTCTCTACATCTCCGCAGTATTCCTGTGATTTACTTATCAGAGCGGAAAATAGATCAATTTCATAGTTATCATAGACGTTTTGCACCACGGCAGCTATTCTCTCAAGGCCCATACCAGTGTCGATGCATTTTTTGGGCAATTTTTGCAAGTTGCCTTCTTCATCTTTGTTAAATTCCATGAATACTAAATTCCAGATTTCAACAATTCTATTGTCGTACTGTAAATTAGGCTTTGCGTGGTCGTAAAAAATTTCAGAACATGGGCCACATGGTCCAGTGGTGCCCATACTCCAAAAATTGTCATCTGTTGCAATTCTGATGATTTTATCGCTTGAAAAACCACTTACCTTGCGCCAAATCTCGTATGACTTATCATCAGTATGGTAGATAGTTATAAACAATCTGTTTTTATCAAGAGGCAATTCTTCAGTGATAAATTTCCACGCGAATTCTATTGCAGTTTCTTTAGAATAATCACCGAAGCTAAAATTTCCAAGCATTTCAAAAAATGTGTGATGCCGAGTTGTATAGCCAACATTTTCAAGATCGTTATGTTTACCGCCTGCTCTTAGACACTTTTGACTCGAGACAGCACGTTTCATGTCAGTTTTTTGTGTACCAGTAAAGATGTTTTTAAACTGCACCATACCAGCATTTGTGAACATAAGTGTTGGGTCATGTTCTGGAATTAAGGGAGAAGAAGAAATCTGCTTGTGATCATTACGTACAAAAAATTTTATAAATCTTTCTCTAATTTCGTTTAGCTTCATTGTTTTTACTGAGATTACCTATGCATAATAAGTTGCAATGAAAGCAAAATCAATTTATCAATCAACCTGGTTATACCAATTCTCATTGTTAGTAAGTTAAGCAGTTGACATTGCGGAATTGTTTAATTGCGAAGTGAAAAAGAGAGCAATGAATTTGCACAAAGTGCTCTCAAGCAAAGCAATTGTATTATAAACTTTA
>NZ_WQMO01000013.1 GCF_013366805.1 Wolbachia endosymbiont of Litomosoides brasiliensis | reverse complement strand
CATACAGCAAATCATCTTGGCTGAACAAAAAATTAAAGAAACTGGTTTGCCTGAAACCGCGCACGAAATATTAGAACTAAAAAAGATGGGATTTTCAGATGCAAGGTTGGCAAAGTTGAGCAATAAATCTATTCCAGCTTCGTGCGCTGCAGACCAAGTAGAGCAAATTGAAAAAATGAGAAAAAAATTTGGTATTAGTCCAGTTTATAAACGTGTAGACACATGTGCGGCCGAATTTGAATCAAGTGCTGTTTACATGTATGGTTGTTATGAGGGAGACGTTATAAATAGGGCCGAATGCGAAGCAAACGTTTCTGATCGAAAAAAGGTTGTAATTTTGGGTAGTGGACCAAACCGTATTGGTCAGGGTATTGAGTTTGACTACGCGTGTGTGCATGCAGTTTCCGCTGCTAGAGAAATGGGGTATGAAACAATAATGATTAATTGTAATCCCGAAACTGTTTCAACTGATTATGATACTGCTGACCGTTTGTATTTTGCTCCATTAACTATAGAGGATGTACTTGAAATACTAAGTAAAGAGCAAGAAAATGGTACACTAGTAGGTGCTATAGTTCAGATAGGTGGTCAAACACCTTTAAGGTTAGCAAAAATACTGAACAAAAGGGGTTTTAATATCCTTGGTACGTCTTTTAACTCTATAGATCTTGCTGAAGATCGTATGAGGTTTAGAAACCTTGCTTTACAGCTTAATTTAAAACAACCTGAGAATTCTATCTGTCATTCAGTAGAAGAAGCGTTGGCTAACGCAGAAAAAGTGGGTTTCCCATTAATAGTTAGGCCATCTTACATATTAGGTGGTCAATCCATGTCAATTAAGTACGATATTGAGAGCTTTAAGGAATATGTACTTGGTCAAACTAAAATTTTTAGACATGGGTCGCTGCTGCTTGATAAGTTCTTAGTTAATGCAGTTGAGGTCGACGTTGACGCTATATGTGATGGAAAAAAAGTTTTCATTGCTGCAGTTATGGAGCATATTGAAGAAGCAGGAATTCACTCTGGTGATTCAACTTGTTCAATACCGACGAACACATTAAATGATAAAATCGTAAAAGAGATTGAGTTACAGACTGAAAGAGTAGCCCTTGAATTGAAAGTGAGAGGTCTAATAAACATTCAATTTGCCATACAAGAAAATGATATATACATACTTGAAGTGAACCTAAGAGCTAGCCGTACAGTTCCTTTTATTTCCAAGGTAATTAATGTTCCTATCGCAAAGCTTGCTACTCAGGTTATTTTAGGCAAAAAATTAGACCAAGAAAAAAAATCTCTTAATCACTTTGCAGTTAAAGCTGCTGTTTTCCCATTTGCGCGTTTTTCAGGAATTGATACCCTGCTTGGTCCAGAAATGAAGTCAACAGGGGAAGTAATGGGAATTGACTCATCCTTTGAAGCAGCACTTGCAAAAGTGCACATGGCTGCAGGATATAAGCTGCCAACAAAAGGGACAGCTCTAATTTCAGTACAAGATGACGATAAAGAGTATATATTACCAGTTGCACAAATGTTGAAAGAGATGAATTTTAGAATATATGCTACCAAAGGTACAGCTTCATACCTGAACAATAATGGCATTGCTGCGAAAGCTGTAAATAAAATGAGAGAAGGCAGACCCCATACAGTTGACATGCTTAAAGACGGAAAAATAAATCTGGTGATCAATACCTCGAAAGGTATGAAATCAGTCTCAGACAGCAGAGATATTCGCAGAACTGTTATTTTGCAAAATATAGCTCACAGTACCACGGCTTCTGGAAGTAAAGCTTTAGTGCTTGCAATTCAATATGTAAAGAATAGCAAGCTGGAAGTAAAGTCATTGCAGGAAATACAAAACTTTTAGTACTAGAGCTAAAATAGTTTTGTATATATAGAATTTCAACATTCCTTGAGCAAAATCTGCCTTTACTTATGGCCAATAAAGAGAATGTTCCCAATAGACATGATTTACTTAGACTTTTTCTCTATGCTTAATTTTTGCACTGTGTATACCTTATGCTTCACAACATTTCTAGGTTTTTACCTATAAAAGCATCTAAAATTTGAAAGAAAAGAAAAATTGTTTACTTTCCTTCACAACGCCGCAGAAAAACTATAATACTACCAATCAAGAAATGAGAATAAGAATCCAGGAAAATTTGATTAGCAAGTCTACAGTACACCGGTTATTCTGTTAAGACCAATTTACAATGAACAAGATCAAAGTTAGACAGGAGGAGTTTAAAAAAAACTTATATATTACAGACTTTATTTTGCATAATAAGGTCTATTTTATATACAACAAAATCGTGATTCATCAAAAAAAAGCAACTCCTGTTCAGGATATTTATCAATGGTCTCATTAAGTTTTTCTTAAAACTCCTCCTGTCTAACTTTGATCTTGTTCATTGTAAATTGGTCTTAACAGAATAACCGGTGTACTGTAGACTTGCTAATCAAATTTTCCTGGATTCTTATTCTCATTTCTTGATTGGTATTACTACAATTGCACATCGCACTGGATACACAGAACCTAAATGAGCCTATCTGGACCTTATTGGTCAAGAATTTCCGCGGTCTTTCTGTGATGAAAGAAATTGCAAAATGCAATAGTTATTTTTATAGTCTACAAAAAGACGTAGAGGTATACAATGAACCCAGTAATATGTGCACTAGATACGCAAGATTTAAATGAGGCCATATTCTTGGCTAATGCTTTGCGCGATAAGGTTGCCATGATAAAGCTGGGGCTAGAATTTTTTGCCGCTCATGGTCCTTCTGGAGTAGGAGAAGTTGCAAAGCGCAATGTACCAATTTTTTTAGATCTGAAATTACACGATATTCCAAACACTGTAGCTAAAACAGTTGAAGCGATAAAAGTTCTGAACGTTGAAATACTAACATTACATATCAGTGGCGGAAAAAAAATGCTCGAAGAGGCCCTAAGTATAGTAAAGGACACAAAAATGAAACTGATTGGAGTAACAGTACTAACCAGTATGAGCAACGAGGATTTGAGCGAGCTTGGAGTAACAAGAGAGGTAAAATCACAGGTAATTCTATTTGCAAAGCTTGCAAAGAAGGTTGGGCTACATGGAATAGTCTGCTCTGCATTAGAAGCTCAAGAGGTGCGCCAAGAATGTGGTAAAGATTTTAAAATTATTACTCCAGGAATCCGTATAGATTTTGGTCATGATGACCAAAAAAGGACAGCAACACCAAAAGAAGCAATAAATTCAAGAGCTGATTATATCGTGATTGGTAGGCCCATCACAAAAAGTGATAGTCCTGCAAACAGTGCAGAACTAATATTAAAATCACTTAATTAGCCGAGACTGCAAAAAAAGCCAAAAGCTAGAAACTTATCTAGGCTGCTGAGGCTCTAGATTTCGTTAATTAGATAACGCCAAAGATATAAATCTGTAGTTATGGGTATAACTGTGTAATTTTCTTCTCCTGTCATCCAAGTAGTTTTGATTTCAACGCTCATTTAAATCTCGCTATTTTACTTACTTCAGTATAGTTTCTTTTCCATTATTACCTATCCGTTCCTTGTACAGTGGGAATTGATATAAATAGCTCTGCAGCGTTGCTTTTCGACCTACTAATAGTGGAATTAGTATTAATGTAGTTTCTGGATTATTTATTCTATCAATAATTACAACTTCTATTGCATACACAATTTTACAACCTGCCACATTTGTAGCAATATCTGCTTTACTCATCCCTGGTAACTTTGATATAGTTATTAGGCTAAGATCTATAAAGTTTATAAATGGCAACTTTAAGTGTAAGAGAAGCTTTATGTACAGCAATTAGAGAAGAAATGCAAAACAACCATGATGTATTTATCATGGGTGAAGAAGTTGCAGGGTATGATGGCGCTTATAAAGTAACAAAAGGGTTGCTGAAAGAGTTTGGAGAAAATAGGGTAGTTGATACACCCATTACTGAACATGGGTTTGCTGGTCTTGCTATTGGAGCAGCATTTGCTGGACTAAGACCAATAGTTGAATTTATGACTTTTAATTTTTCTATGCAGGCTATTGATCAAATTGTGAATTCTGCAGCAAAAACAAATTATATGTCAGGTGGACAACTTGGATGTCCCATAGTATTTCGTGGACCAAACGGTGCTGCAGCAAGAGTTGCTGCACAACATTCTCAATGTTTTGCATCTTGGTATTCGCACGTACCGGGGTTAAAAGTAATAGCACCTTATTTTGCCTCCGACTGCAGGGGCTTGCTCAAAGCTGCAATTCGTGATCCCGATCCAGTAATATTTCTAGAAAATGAGATCGCTTATGGACACGAGCATGAAGTTCCCGACTCTGAGTTGTCAAACAAAGATTATCTACTTGAGATAGGCAAAGCTGCTGTTATACGTGAAGGAAAGGATGTAACTATCACTGCTTTCTCATTGAAATTAACTGATGCTTTAAGTGCAGCAGATTTACTTTCTGGCGGAAGTATAGAAGCTGAAGTTATTGACTTAAGAACTTTAAGACCTCTTGACACCGAAACCGTTATTAATTCTATCAAGAAAACTAATAGATTAGTCAGCATAGAAGAAGGTTGGCCATTTGCAGGGATAGGAGCAGAGCTTTCAGCTGTTGTTATGGAGCAGGGATTTGACTACCTTGATGCTCCAGTTGTACGCGTAACTGGCAAGGACATTCCCCTTCCTTATGCTGCAAATCTAGAAAAAAAAGCATTACCGCAAGTGGAAGACATAGTTGAAGCTGTACATCAGGTTTGTTTTAGAAGAAAATAACCCTCCTAGCACAATCTACGACAAGAGAGGATTTCTCATTTTACTTTAACCTGTGTTCTAACACCATGTTAAAACCACCCGTGTCCAACTTTTGAATGTGTGCCAAACCACGATTCATTAAAGATGAACAACTCTTGTTCAGGATACTTACCAATAGTCTCAATTTTTGCTACGGATTGTTATACTGTGCTTTTTGCGCAATTATTGCTAAAAGAGAATTTAGCCCAGGATATTACTTTATACAGCATTTAGTTTTTCTTGCAACATATGCGTTATTTCACACTTCCTTCAGCATTTCTTTTGCTAATCTCATGACTTTTTCATCCAATAATAAAGCCAGCATAAAGATTAGGTAAATTCGCAGTTAAGCATTATATTTTGCCAGTTTTCCTAAATTTTCTACGCATCAATCATCTATCTTCAAAGCTTGAATAAAAGCATTATGTGGAATGTTTACGTCTCCTACAGAATGTAGTCTTTTCTTACCTTTCTTCTGCTTTTCTAAAAGCTTCATTCTTCGCGTTACATCTCCACCATAGAGTTTAGCTGTCACATCCTTTCTGTATGGGTTAATCGTTTCTCTTGCAATAATTTTACTGCCTACTACTGCTTGAATTGCAATTTTATATTGCTGACGTGATATTAAATCTTTCAAACGCGCACATATTTCACGTCCTCTTTTCTCAGCCTTACTTTTATGAACAATACAGGCCAATGCATCTATAGGTTCTCCATTAACTAAAAAGCTTAATTTATCTATTTGACTTTCCTGATAACTGGAAATTTCCCAATCTAAACTTGCGTATCCCTTAGAAATTGATTTCAACCTATCATAAAAATCAAAAACAACTTCAGATAGTGGCAACTTATACTTCAACAACGCTGTCGTCATGTTACCAACGTAAGATAAATCCTCCTGTTTTCCCCTCCTCTCCTTACATAGAGATAGAATTTCCCCTAAATATTGGTCAGGTACCATTATGGTTGCAGTAATCCACGGCTCTTCTACTATTTCAATCTTTATTAGATCCGGCATGTTACTTGGGTTATGAATATTCAGAACTTCACCACTTTGCGTTGTGACCTTATATATAACACTAGGTGCAGTTGCCGTTAAGTCTAAATCAAATTCTCTTTCAAGCCTTTCTTGGATAACCTCAAGATGCAGCATCCCCAAGAAACCGCAACGAAATCCATAGCCGAGCGCATTTGAAGCTTCAGCTTCAAAGGTGAAACTTGCATCATTCAAATGCAACTTCTCCAGCGCCTTTCTTAAATATTTAAAATCATCTGTTTTGTTAGGAAAAATACTACAAAATACCACAGGGTGTACTTCTTTAAAGCCTGGCAATGCTTCACTGCAAGGTTTTTTTTCTTCGGTAATAGTGTCTCCCACTTTGTAATCCGCCATTTCTTTCATCGAAGCAGTTATAAAACCAACTTCACCTGCTGATAATTCACTTGTTATTACTTTTTTAGGAGTAAAAATACCGATATTGTCTACTTGATATGTAGCATTGTTAGACATCATAACAATCTTCATACCTTTTTTTAGCACTCCATTTTTAACTCGGACTAAAATTACTATTCCCAAGTAAAGGTCATACCAACTATCAACTAAAATCGCTTGTAGTGGAGCATTCACATCACCCTGTGGAGCTGGAAGCTTTGTTACTATTGCTTCCAATACATCCCTTATTCCAAGTCCAGTTTTTGCCGATATTAAAATTGACTCACTAGCGTCAACACCAACTACCTCTTCAATCTGAAGCTTCACCTTTTCCGGATCTGCAGCAGGAAGATCAACTTTATTGAGCACAACTATTATCTCATGATTATTATCAATTGCCTTATGTACATTCGCAAGAGTTTGAGCTTTAACTCCCTGAGCACTATCTACTACTAAAAGCGAACCTTCACATGCAGCTAAGCTTCGACTTACTTCATACGAAAAGTCAACATGACCTGGGGTATCCATAAGGTTTAAACAATATCGATTACCATCATTTGCAACATAGTTTAGCCTTACCGTCTGTGCTTTGATCGTGATCCCACGTTCGCGCTCTATATCCATTGAATCAAGCACTTGATTAGTCATTTCTCTTCTCTTAAGACCGTTACATTCCTCTATTAAACGGTCAGCAAGCGTTGATTTACCGTGATCTATATGTGCTATTATTGCAAAATTCCTTATATTGTTCATTGATGGCTATTATTTACTAATAAATTTATTTACTCCTTTAACATAGAAGACACTTTTTTTGAGTGGGAAACTACTTTATTAATCATATAACTCTCATGATTGTTATCTATTTTAGATAATTCATATAAATAGTTCACCATTATCCCAGCTGACTGGACTATACCCTTTTCAGAAGTATCCGCCATCCAGTTTAGTTGTTTTATCGATGCACCATTGCTTAAATGAAAATGCGCCACTGGATCATAAGCATTACCATTACTGTTTTTAACCTTTAGCAAATAATGTGCACAAAACTTCAGCAAACATTGTTTAATTCCACTTTCACATTCAACGTTAGTTTTCAATTGACCTATCCTTTCTAAAATTTCTGCACTAGATTGTTTTATATTCAGTTTGCATAACAAAGTAATATCCTGAGTTAAATTCTCTTTTAGCCATTTTACAAAGCCAGGTATTGGAGAAAGAGTTGCGTATACCTTTATGCTTTTAAATTCCTGCGATAGTTTTTCCACAACCCTCTTGATCAAAAAATTACCAAGACTGATTCCAGATAACCCTGCTTGGGTGTTTGATATTGAATAGAATATGGCAGCGTTTGCATTACTTGGATCATTTGAAGGTATCGACTCATCTAAGAGGTGTTGAATGCTATCTGCTACTTCATTCATCAATGCAACCTCTACAAAAATTAAAGGTTCATTTGGTATTTTATAATGAAAAAAAGCAAAACAGAGACGATCAGAATCCAGCCTGTTTTTTAAATCACCCCACGAAGAAATTTTATGCACAGCTTCATATTTTATAAGTTTTTCCAACAACGATGCAGGTGAATCCCAAGTTATTTGACGAAGATCTAATAGATCAACATCAACCCAAGTACAGAGTATATTTTTTAATTCATTCTCTAGCAGATTTAGACTTCTATACTGGCTCTTTAGCTTAAGCACATCAGAACGCATATCAACAATGAACTTAAGGCCTTCTGGTAAAGAGATAAACTGCTTCAATATTTTAGAACGTGGTGATTCAAGAATTTTTATTAAGTCCTGTTCAAATTTATAGCTCAATTCGGAATCTCGATCTTTCTTATATTCTTTTATTTTTTCATCTATTTCCGCTTTGTTCGGATTAAATTTTTCTGCTAGGGTTTGTAAAAACTTTATTCTACCTTTCTCTGATAAACTTAAGTACAGATTGCCAAGAGATACAGTGTTCTTACGTGCCGAGACCTCCCCACCCTTTGGGTTTAAGCACTCGTTCATCTTCAAAACCAAACTATCGATATCTCGACTATTGCTTAAATCTGGGCCAATATTACCAATCCACGATCTTACAGCATCCGCCACTCCACCAAATATTTTAGAAAAACCTTTTGCTGCTTTCTTATCTTCAATCTTCACTACATCAATTTTAACTAATGATTCTTTTATCATGGATCCCTTTTACCGTATATCCATATTAAACCAAAGAAAAACCTTAGTCCACATAACAGGCACTTTTATCAAATGATTAGTAATTTTAATAATATAATTAACCATAGAGTGTTAACAGAGGAAAATATTATAATAAAAGTAAAAAAAGTCCAATAGTTACATCAAGGGCTCAAGCTGAAAAGTTTAACTTCAGCAAACTAATACCAGTTCTTATTGCTAATGGGTCAATAAGTGAAATTGTAGAGTGTTTAATTGCGGAGTGAAAAAGATAGGTCGTAAATTTTACATAAAGTGCTCTGTATTTTTAGGTACCTTTAAATTTTTTGACTTATGCTAACTAGCACAATCCATGACAAGAGAGGTTTCTCATGTTCTTAAATATTGCAACATTCATTCAAGAAATATATTTATACAATCAGTATTGATACTCGGTGCAAATAAGTCAGAACTCTGTAGAAATAAAAGTTTTGTTTACCTAATTTTACTTTAACCTATGCTCTAACGCCTCTTTAAAATCACCAGTGTTCAACTTTTGAATGTATGCCAAACCGCAATCAAAGACGAATAACTCTTGTTCAAGATACTTACCAATTAGTCTCATTAAGTCTTTTTTAAACTCTTCCTGCCCACTTTTATCTTGTTCTTGAAAAATCATTATGCCATTAGTAAAGAAAAGCAGCTATAATCAGGTAATACTATAAAAAAAGGCCTACTTGATGTTATTATTGAGTATTTTTCAAGCTTTATTGAGAAGTTCATCGGTAATAAAAACAACAAAAACCTAAAAATAAACAGAGCACTTATTTACTTACTTCAGTATGGCTTCCATTTTCTACTACTCCTTTTACAGTGTGAATTGGCATGAGTACATAAATTAAGCAATATAGTTGAAATATCGTTAAATCTATGATCAGCAACTTTCATTGGTTTCCAGGCTAAAAAAACTCTGTAACACAAACAGAAGAACCCTCTTAAAGTACTCAACAGGTATTGTTTTTAAGAGGCTTGCCACCTAAAATTGAAAACATTTTCTTCTATAAATTTACCAATTCTATAACCTCACCTAACAGCCCCACCTATTTTCCTAGCTCTTCTCCCGACAATTTTGATATCATTTTTTGCAATGTTAATACAGCTGCACATCACGCACTGCGATGACGGAAGAAGGAAGCACTGGAGAATGACACCGTCTGCTACGTAAATTACTACAAATCTTAATGCTCATAAACGTACCTTAGGCCTAATGATTGCAGGTAATTTACAAGCTTCATTTTAAAGCACAACGTTCATGTAATTTATTCAAGGGATTTACTTAGTGGCAAGACTTGCCCTGATATGCTACAATCTTCAGAAGCTAGCTCCACAAACTTGTCCGTTAGTTTATCAGGTAATATTAATTCAGATATATCTTTTCCAGGAAACGCTTGCTTATACATTTCACTATCAACAGGCCCTTCTGAATACACAGCATTCACACACAATTTTGTATGTTTTGTCTCAGATGCATATATCTTTACCATAATTTCCAGTGCAGCTTTACTTGCAGCATAAGGCATCCAATATGGATAAGAAGAAGGAGAAAGTGTCACTTCTGAGGTCATGAATACTACTCTTCCAGAACTGGACTTTTTTAGTACTGGATCTAAGTTTTTTAGCAAGTACCAATTAGCAGTAAAATTTGTATTCATTACATTCTGTAGTTCCTCAAGCTCGCAGTCATGAACAGGATTCAATTTACCTAAAATTCCAGTACATGCAACTAATATATCAAGTGCCCCAGACTCTGATAATTTTAGGCTTTCTATCATATTTGTTAGTATCTTTACGTTTTCAAAGTCCAAAAGATCAAGTTGAATTAGCTTAACAGAACCTACTTTAAATTCCTCAAGTTTTTCAATTTCATCATATAGCGGCTTAAGATTATCAATAGACCTCGAAATCAAAATTACATATGCACCTTCCCTTACAAACCTTTTTGCAACAGCAGATCCCATTCCACCTGAAGCTCCGGCAATTAAAGCTATTTTGCCTTCTAACTTACCCATTTCTTTTTCCTTAGCAAGAGACCCATTAAAACATTTTAGCTGAAAATTAAACTTTGCTCCATATATAAAAATTAAACTCACTATATAAAAAAATAGTAACGACACTACCACGCCACCCAAGCTTCCGTATATTAAATCTAGTTGATCAAAGGAAGTTCTTAAGTATTGCTTGAAAGCTGAAGCAGAAACTATCCAAAGCATAACAGCTATACAAGATCCAGGAAATACATCTGATATATTTTGTCTTATGTTGGGCAGCATGAAGTACAGCCAAGAAACCACTATGAAAAGTACGAATTCAATGAGAAGATATTTAGTATAACTTAGTCCATGGTAAGAAAAATCAATTAGCATTGGCACTAATGTAGAAAACACTATAGTTAGAGTTATGATAAACGTAACCATCAAGAATTGTAATATGCTTAATATTCTTCTTAATATATAAGGAGGCGAAACCGGAACTTTATAGGCCTTATTCAATATCGTTCTTAATCCTTCAATTGTCGATGAAGCAGTCCAAATAGCACCCACAATTGCTAAAGTTAATAAACTTTGTGGCGGACCTGATATTATCTCCCTAATGCGCGGCATTAAAGATACCAAAATGTCTTGCGGCATGCTATCAATTATAAATGTCCAGCCAATGTTATATTGGTCCAAGAAACTTGCAAATGTTGACGACAAAGCTATTAAGACGATAAGAAATGGAAATATCGACAACAAGATTAAAAATGATAAGTATCCTGCATATTCCATCCCGTCATTATAAATTGTGTCAATCAAAGCACGATAAAGACAATAAACAACACTATAAAATCTCTGCAGCAACTTATTCACTTTATTACAAATAAACCAAGTAAAATATTCTAAATAAAATAAAATATATTTTTAAGCAAAAAACCCTCTAGTAATACTGAGAATTGTTGTACATTGTCATTTTTTCGCCATCCATGCTCTCCTTTTTAAATAACACAAAACTCATTTACTTATTTAGGTAACATAGGATAATGTAAGAAGTCCTATAATATATGCAATTGAATGGAGCCATAGCAACCAGATTAAGCCTCTAGCCTAAATACCACAGGGCGTAACTTAAAGATAAAATGTATGCAAGCCCTTATTGCAGGATAGCTAAGATAGAGAGCAAATTAACTTAAAGTAATAGCAAATCAATTACGGATTTGTGAAACGCTTTTGTCCTGCTCTCGTTCCTCGTTCAACTTATTAACACAACTATTTTTTCCTCGCTTAAAAGTTCCTGGTTGCGTTGTATTTTGCTCTAAGTTTTTTTCTTGTTCCCCAGAATCAGCTATACTTTCATCACTTTTGCTCAATTCACCTTCCAACTCTTCCTCAATAATAGACCTCTTAGCATCAAGTTCTCTCCATGTACCTACAATCTCACATTTAGGGTAGTCTTTTTTCTCTAGCTCTGATCTTTTTCCATCTTTAATGACCAAATAATCGTCCTTTGCTTCCCGACAACATTTTTTTAATTGGTATTTCCACGTGGTCCAGTAAGCATCACCATACTTTTTTTTATTTGCTACAAATATACAAATCGGCAACTTTAGCAAGGTAGCCAACATATTTACCGAATTCTTTACCGCTACTGCGGGGGTAAATAAAAAAAAATAACCAAAAAATTTTGCGATTAGATTTTGTTTGCCTATTAAATACTCTCCCAATTCTATAGGAATATAGGTCAGCAATTTAGCACAAATCTTAGCTAAGCTTGCAGCAAAAACAACAGGAACAGATATAAGGCTCTTATCTAGCTCTAAGTTATTACTTTGATCTCTAATTTCAAAAAAACTAGTGTTTAGCCTCTTATAATCACTAGTATATAATAATTCTCCATTTCTCCCTTTTTCATCAACAACTTCTTTGACTCTATTACTTTTCTTATCCCTAACTTTCTTAGTAAGCACAGAAGAATTGGTGAATTCAAATGAACATGTAGACTTTCTAGTTTTTTGAGCCTCAAAAACTGGCAAATTTCTTTCAAGATCCATTTTTGAAAACCCAAATGGTTCATAAAACCTACGATAATCATCATTAGCACGCTTATCTCCACTAATTTTGCCCTTATCAACTAAAAATCTAATAGTAAAATAAGACTTGTCACCAATTTCCGCAATTTTAGTTAACTCAAAAACTGGCCACCCATCTTTGTTTTCATTGCCATATAAAAGCCTATAGGTTAGATTTTTATTCTTATCTAGTACAGGATTTCCACGCATATCCCTATTTTCTATGACTTTACCAGATTCTACAATTCGATCATAGTTTTTTGGATACCGGAATTTTCGTCCATTCTTATATACCATTACCTTTCTAAGGTCTTTGATATAAACTTGAGATTCAGATGGAGTAAACAGATCCTTTGTTTTCAGTATAAAATCTGTTCCTATTTTCTTTAATGCCCCTAACATATCGTCAAACCAAGACTACTATAAGCACTATAGTTTAATAATAAAATCAGTACGTTAATAATATATTAATATAGAGCCAGCAATTTTACAAGAAAATATGCTTATAAAAGAAAAAAACTGTAAAGGCAAGAACTACACAAGTAATGCTCGATAAGTACTTTATGCATGTAATTATAAAAATTCTTAGAGGTATGCTGTGTATATAATCTTCACACACTACCTGCATTCCAAGAACCGCGTGCCAAAAAACATAAAACAGTAATACAACAAAAAATAGAAGCTCTAGGGGGTGATTAATAGCCTGAAATAATTTTTCATTAAAAGACAAAGAGCCATTAGCATAAAATGCATAAGAAAATGAATAGATAAACCAAGGAAGCAAAAATATTAAAACTACTGCAGAAATACGCTGAACCCACCAATGATATACTGCATTTCCAGATTGATTCATATAAATACAAATAAAAAAGCTATAGTAGAAAGGAGTAGCACTATCGTTAGTAGCATAGCACTTTTTGAAACACCAGTAACCCCCAAGTTAAATCCAGCATCCCATAATAAATGACGAATACCATTAAGAAAATGGTATGAAAAACTTATAAAGCATAGAACATAAGCTAGTTTAGCAATAGAAGTAGATAATAACACGTCTAAGTACTCTACCATAAGTAGCCCAGGAAAATAAACGTGTAATATAAAATACCAAGAAAGCACCACTAATAAAAGGAATAGCAAGATACCAGTTAATCTGTGTACAATAGAGAAGAAAACAGTAACTTGTACTTTATATATCTGTAAATGCGGAGAAAGGGGCCTATCACTCATAAAATTCCATTATCAGGAAATTAAAAACAAAGTAGAAGTAAAGACAGCAGTATAGTGCATAATAGCACCACTATTAAAAGTGGTGAACCATGCACAAAGCCCAAGGAGGTAATCCAGCTGCAGATTCCCCTACTGCTACCTTGTTACGACTTCACCCCAGTCACTGATCCCACTTTAAATAACTCCCTCCTTACGGTTAGGTCATTAGCTTCGAGTGAAACCAATTCCCATGGCGTGACGGGCAGTGTGTACAAGACCCGAGAACGTATTCACCGTGGCATGCTGATCCACGATTACTAGCGATTCCAACTTCATGCACTCGAGTTGCAGAGTACAATCCGAACTGAGATGGCTTTTAAGGGATTGGCTTGGCCTCGCGACTTTGCAGCCCATTGTAGCCACCATTGTAGCACGTGTGTAGCCCACTCCATAAGGGCCATGATGACTTGACATCATCCCCACCTTCCTCCAGTTTATCACTAGCAGTTTCCTTAAAGTCCCCAGCATTACCTGATGGTAACTAAGGATGAGGGTTACGCTCGTTGCGGGACTTAACCCAACATCTCACGACACGAGCTGACGACAGCCATGCAACACCTGTGTGAAACCCGGCCTAACCGACCCCATTCCTTCGAATAGGTATAATTTCCATGTCAAGGAGTGGTAAGGTTTTTCGCGTTGCATCGAATTAAACCACATGCTCCACCGCTTGTGCGGGTCCCCGTCAATTCCTTTGAGTTTTAATCTTGCGACCGTAGTCCCCAGGCGGAATGTTTAATGCGTTAGCTGTAATACAGAAAGCAAACCTCCCATATTTAACATTCATCGTTTACAGCGTGGACTACCAGGGTATCTAATCCTGTTTGCTCCCCACGCCTTCGCGCCTCAGCGTCAGATTTGAACCAGATAGACGCCTTCGCCACTGGTGTTCCTCCTAATATTTACGAATATCACCTCTACACTAGGAATTCCTCTATCCTCTTTCAACCTCCAGATTAGCAGTTTTAAAAGCAATTCCAAAGTTGAGCTTTGGGATTTCACTTTTAACTTACTAACCAGCCTACGCGCCCTTTACGCCCAATAATTCCGAATAACGCTAGCCCTCTCCGTATTACCGCGGCTGCTGGCACGGAGTTAGCCAGGACTTCTTCTGTGAGTACCGTCATTATCTTCCTCACTGAAAGAGCTTTACAACCCAAAGGCCTTCTTCACTCATGCGGCATGGCTGGATCAGGCTTTCGCCCATTGTCCAATATTCCCCACTGCTGCCTCCCGTAGGAGTCTGGACTGTATCTCAGTTCCAGTGTGGCTGACCATCCTCTCAGATCAGCTATAGATCATTGCCTTGGTAGGCTATTACCCCACCAACTAGCTAATCTAATATAGGCTCATCTAATAGCAATAAATCTTTCCCCCGTAGGGCGTATACGGTATTAGTTGCCGTTTCCAACAATTATTCCGTACTACCAGGTAGATTCCTATACATTACTCACCCATCTGCTACTTAGTTATACTATAGCAAGCTATAATATAACCCCGTTCAACTTGCATGTGTTAGGCCTGCCGCCAGCGTTCATTCTGAGCCAGGATCAAACTCTCAAATTTAGACTTTAACCTAATAATAAGGTTAAGGGTACATCGGATAAACCCGATAAAAAAATAATTTAGCCTTATACTGCTGTCTTTATTTCTACTTTAGAAATATTTTAACTTCCAACTATTCAAACAACTTCGAAAACATTATTACGCAACGTAATAACTATGTCAATATGTTTTTGCAAATTAAAAAGCATTAAGATATAAGTACATATCTATTGAGATACTACTATGAAAAAATACATCTTTCTATTTGCATTGGTGCCAACATTAGTAGGCATTATTATATTATATTTATTACACAATATTGATAACACAAAACAATCTATAGTCGCAGGCAATCAATTTTATGAAGTATTATTCTCTAAAAAAGAGAATAAGCTACTAGAAGAAACAGATTCAAACTGGAAGCATTTAGCAAACTTTGAAGGTGCATTTCATCACATCTCAAATTTAACACTAACAGACGCAGTATCTATTTATAGTAGTATGGCAGATAATAAAGACGTTCCTAATGTTTTACGCGAGCTAGCTCAATATTTAGAGGTAATGAATTTGCTTCACCTAAATGGTGAAAAAATAAATGAAGATAAAATTAACAATCTAGAATCAAGTAAAGTATATCCCTATTCAAGCCAAGAAGCCATTGCTATAGTAAAGATACATAATAACGACATTAAAGGTGCAATCAGAATATTACTTTTACTATTAAACGATAGAAAATGTCCCACTCTAATAAAGGATAGAGCACAAGAATTACTCCGGATATATGGGAATTAAAACTCGTTAGACTTTTTGTATAATCATATAGTTTTTAGCAGCGCATTTGGGCATTTATGTACTGATAGAAACGAATTATTTACCTTCGTAATTTGTACAGGTTAATGACAAAATTTAGGTATTTGGTATCTTACGCTTAATTTCCTACACTATATGCACCGTAGTCTTTACAAAACTTCTGTGGATTTTTACCCATATGAGCCAGAACGTGCTTATAAAGTGTTTAAGATAGCAAAGAGAGAATTTGAATATAGCCCCTTTGGGTCTCTTTTGCCTTATTTTTTGCTTAGTAAATTTCTTAAGTACTTATAGTGAAAGCAACCTAAGAGTAGCAGCATTACAAAAAAAAGCTAATTTAAAAATAAAACTACCTACCCTTTCTCTAGGCTATGCAAGAAGTCTATCCAAATTAAGGCTCAAAAGAAAATTTAAGCACCGGCTAGCAATACAATTCAGAGTACAAAATTTTTATTCCTTCTCAATAAAACATAAAAAGCCCCTTTACTACCATGTTTTTCTGTAGCTCTTTGAGAGTATAAAATCATATGCCGAACTTTAGTGTCACTCAACCACCTATTCAAATTACTTTTTATAGTATCCTCTTTGCCTGTTGCATTACTTTGCCCCGTAATTACCAATAAACACCTACTTCCTGCTTGATAATTTTTAATAATAAAATCTATCAACTTACAGTAAGCACCCTCTATATTATAACCATGAAGGTCTAGTCTATCGCTTATAAAATATTTACCCTTATCAACTTTTGATTTTGTATTATAGTCAAGGCAAAATGATAAGCTAATATTGTTAGTACTAAGAAACTTTTCTTGTAAGTCAAAAGTACCTTTATTGACCATAGATTTTACATCCACCTTATGATCAACTTTCAAAGCAACCCTTCCACATTTTATTGGTCTAACATTTTTTTTCCAATCTAAACCATCGTCTGACATAAACGCATTAATTAAATTATACAATTTTACAACAATATCTAAACATAGTAAAATGTTGCTCATTTTATAAAAACTCAACCTTCAACAATACGATGAAATCGTCAAAACTTAACGAGAATTTTTGGTTATATGGGAAACACACCTGCATGTCAGCACTAAAGAACAAAAATAGGCTGTGTATAGAACTATTAGTAACAGAAAATTTCTATAGAGAACATAAAAAAGAAATTAGGCAATGTGCAGATAGTAAAGGCATTAAAGTTCAGCTAGTGGAGAACAAAATACTTAATGAAGTTCTATCTAAAAGTGCTAATCACCAGGGAATTGCTTTAAAAGTTGCTCCTATCTTCCATAGCTTAAGCATCGAGGAAATAGCTGAAAGCTCGAGCGACAGTTCTACTATAGTCATTTTAGATCAAGTTACTGATACGCATAACATTGGATCAATTTTAAGAACATCAGCTTGTTTTAATGTCAACGCATTGGTTTTACCATATAATCACTCACCAAGTGAAAATGCTTCTATCGCAAAAGTAGCGAGCGGAACATTAGACATTGTCCCGCTAATATACGTCACAAATATAGTAAAAACTATGGAGTATTTAAAAAAAGTAGGTTACTGGTGCTATGGATTTGACAGCAATGCTAAAGAGAACATAGATAAAATAAAGAGCTTTGGAAAAAGAATAGTAATCATTTTTGGTTCTGAAGAGAAAGGAATACGAAGGCTAGTTAAAGAGAATTGTGATCATCTTTTAAAAATCCCAATGTCAAACGTAACTAATAGCTTAAACGTTTCAAATGCAGCAGCAATAGGATTGTACTCCATCTATACTAAAACACTGCATATTAGTTATAATAAAAAGTGATTTTATACTTGATAAAAGTGCAGTTTCGTATTACAATGTATATATTAGGGGATAAAAGGAGTATATTATTATGTCTTATACGAAAAATGAGCAGGACATCCGCTCTCAAGGCGTTTACTATAGCGCTGGGCTTAGAAGTTACCTAACTAAAGTATATAATTATATGGCTTTAGCCTTGGGTGTGACAGGGCTTGTTGCATTTCTAACGGTATTTTTTGGTCTTTTTCAGGTAATTTATTCTAATCCAGTTCTGTCAATTGTGACAATGCTATCTCCAATTGCACTGGTATTTTACATGTCTTATAGGCTTCACTACCTAAGTGCTCAGTCCACAGTCACTGTATTTTTCCTGTTTTCAGTTCTAATGGGGGTTTCTCTATCTTATATTTTTATAGTTTATACTGCAGAAAATATAGCAAGAGCATTCTTTATCACATCAATCATGTTTGGTTCTATGGCTTTATACGGCAACAGTACAAAAAAAGATTTGACTAGTATGGGCTCCTTTTTGATTATGGGAACCTGGGGGTTAATCATTGCATCTATAGTTAATTTATTCCTTGGAAGCAGTCCTCTCTACTTTGCAATATCATTCATATCAGTAATAGTCTTTACCTTTATGGCCGCATACGATGCTCAGAGAATCAAAGATATTTATTATAGATATAATGATGGCTCAGAAGTTACAATTACTAAGCTAGCTATACTTGGTGCAACTAATCTCTATTTTGACTTTATCAATATATTTCTCAATTTACTCAAGTTACTCAACTTGTTCAACAATAGAGATTAGATGTTCTCCTCTGCAAGGAGAAGTAGCAAGAGCTCTATAGTTTTCTTTCTAGTATCTTTAGTAATATTGATGCTGTGTCTTGCATACGCATCGGTACCACTGTATAATATCTTCTGTAAGGCTACTGGATACGGTGGTACAACAAGAAAGGCAACCGGTGCGGTAACCAACATAACTAGCCAAAAAATTAGGGTTTATTTTAATGCTAACATAATGTCAGATTTACCATGGAAATTCAATTCAGAAACTAACTACGTTGACATAAATATAGGAGAACAAAGCTTAGCTTTTTATTACGCAGAAAATTTATCTGATCAGCCTTCGTTTGGAATGGCAGTGTATAATGTCATACCTTTCAAAGCAGGTAAGTACTTCAATAAAGTTGCGTGCTTTTGTTTTGAAGAGCAAATGTTGCTACCCAAACAAAAAGCAGCTATGCCAGTATCTTTCTATATAGATCCTGATATAATGCTTGATGATAGCACAAAAGATTTAAGTGAAATAACACTATCATATACATTTTTTAAGCTCAAAAGAGTGGGGTAATAATTTGCACAAAGCGCTCTCAAGCTACGCAAAATGTTCTGTTTTATACATGATCACAGTCTCTCATAGGATTAAGCTCGAATAAGTATGGTAATGGGTATATAATTTTAGTATTTCTAAGTACCTTAAATTTTTTGACTTATATCAACTAGTGCAATCCATGGTAAGAAAGGCTTTTCGTGTTCTCAGATATTGAGACATTTATTCAAGAATATATTCATACAATCAGTGTCGACATCTGATGCAAATAAGCTAGAACTTTCTCTATTTCCAGGATTAACTGTATCGAAGTAAAAATCTTGTCCACCTAATTTTACTTTAACCCGTGTCCTAATGCCCTTTTCAAGACACCTGTATCCAACTTTCGAATGCGTGCCAGACCGCAATCCATTAAAGATGGATAACTTTTGTTCTGGATATTACCAATAGTCTCATTAAGTTTTTTTAAACTCTTCCTGTTTACCTTTATCTTGTTTATTGTGAATTGGTCTTGACATAGTACACGAAAACTTCATTCTAGTTTTTATACGACGTTGAGTGGGAAACAATTTTTTTCCTCTTTCAAATTTTAGATGCTTTATTCATGTAGTTCGTGCTGTTCTTGAAATGCAACATATTTTTGCTACCGCGGTTATACTGCACTTTCTTACCGCAATTACGGCATTTAGTTTTTTTGCAACATTATGCGTCATTTTACACTTCCTTCAGCATCTCTTTTACTAATTTCATGACTTTTCCACCCAATAATTTTGATTTCAACGCTGTCTAAACCTTGCTATTCTACTTACTTCAGTATGGCTTCTATTATCTATCCGTTCCTTTCTTACCATGGATTGTACTAGTTGATATAAGTCAAAAAATTTAAGGTACTTAGAAATACTAAAATTATATACCCATTACCATACTTATTCGAGCTTAATCCTATGAGAAACTTTGATCGTGTATAAAACAGAACATTTTGCGTAGCTTGAGAGTGCTTTGTGCAAATTATTCCCAATTCTTTCCCACTCTGCAATTAAACAACTCTGTGATGTCGCCTATTGACTCACCAACACACCAACAATGAAAGTTAGCATTAGTACTTGCTTAAAACCACTTAACTAGTTATAGTTTCTAAGTTTTCAGCACAGTAAAATGAAGGCTTTTTTCCTCTGGTTATTTTTTTAATCTTCTATCTTAGAAGCAGCATTTATTTTTCCTTTATTGGAACTAGCAATCCACTTCATCAAGTTTCACCAGTAACCTGCTCATTACTAGCACTTTTTTTTGCTGTATCGCGTAGTATAAATAAGATTCAGCACAACGTCGAGACTGTGAGGGTATAGGTAATAAAAACACTCTTACTATGTGTTTAATTTTTCTGTTTTCCTGGGCATTTTCGCAGCTACTTAATCAATTGGTATAGCTGTTAACTTAGCAAAAATGGAGCTTTTGATCTTGAAATAGGAACTACAACTTGGTAGATGGTGCTGTATTTGGCAATAACCTTTCATGGATATCTGATGCTACTATTGCATCCATTTCTCCACAAGAAGCTTCAGCAAATAGCAGTTACCTCCCCTCACATAGTACAAAAGTTGTTCCTACATCCAGTTTAGATTATTTATCAATAGCAGAAGTTATCCCTTATGTTTCCCTAATAATCATAGGCTTGTTTGAAGTGAGCACTCTAGGCGACAATAACTGTAAACATAATTATTGCTGATACGCTGGAATAATTTTTTCTGACTATACTATAATTCAATATTCTAACAACATATACGGTGGTTTTAAAAAAGTGAACGAAATAACAATATTTACCCTATTTATTAGTGAGGCTAAGTCACACAATGTACAAACAAGGTCAAAAAGCGTTACATAAATTCACCGATAAAAGCAATATCACAAAAACTCAGCTGAATTTACTGTAGCAGGTATTGCATCTATACTCACTGCTTTAGTTGCTAATAATACCATGGCTATTTTACTAAGTGGTAACATTGCAAAAAGACTTGCATAGAAGCACAATATTGCACCATACTGTAGCGCATACTTACTGGATATTTTGCTTGTATTACAAAAGATATCTTGCCTTATGGTTCCCAACTACTAGCTAGCAGGGGGCATAGCCTCCGTGTCACCTATTTCTTTATTAACCCAGGTGTATTACTGCTTTATTCTAGCAGTAGCTGTAATAGGTAAAATAATAATCAACAGCAGGAAAGAGAGACGTTACACAATTGTAGCTTAATACACAGGTGTGCTGGAGTTTCTTTTTATATTTTTATTCACTTCATCTCTTCCAAAGGCTCTATATTAAAGATGGAAAGTCCAGAAGCGATGACGTGTGCTAAGGCCCGCACGAGAAACATTCTCGCAGCAGTAAGGTTTAGGTCATCTTCTAGTATGAACCGCATATTTAAATCACTCTTGCCATAACCCCATAAAGCGTGAAATGCTTCTGCAACTTCAAGCAAATAGAAAGTGATTCTGTGCGGTTCATAAAGCCTTGCCGCAGTTTCTACTACATCTGGCCATTTTGCTAAGGTTTTTATGAGGAAGAGCTCTTCATTGGTTTTTAAGAGTGAAGGATTTGCTTTTGGGAGCTCTTTTGGAGCGTTACACATCAATGAATGAGCACGAGCGTGTGCATATTGCACATAAAAAATAGGATTATCTTTTGACTGCTTTTTTACTTTAGTAAAATCAAAGTCAAGAACCATGTCGTTCTTGCGTGTTAGCATTATAAAACGAGTAATATCCCTACCAACTTCTTCTACCACATCCCTTGCTGTCAGGAAGTTTCCTGATCTTTTGGACATTTTAACAGGTTTTCCATTCTCAAAAAAATTCACAATATTATGCAGTTTTACCTCTATTTTTGCTTGATTATTACTCAGCGCAGGGATAACCGCTTTTAACCTTTTTGTGTAGCCACCGTGATCACTACCAAGTGCTACTATCATATTGTTAAAACCACGTGATATCTTATCAAAATGGTAAGCAATATCTGAAGCAAAATAAGTCCAACTGCCGTCTCCTTTTTTCAGCGCACGATCAACGTCATCACCAAACTCTGTAGAGCGAAATAACATCTCTTTTCTAGAAGTCCAGTTTTCACTCTCTTTACCTTTTGGTTTTTCCAAGTATCCTTCATATACTAAGCCCCTATCAGACAACAGCTTTATGCTCTTTTCGACCTTACCACTCTTTTGTAGCTCATACTCTGAAGTAAAGACATCATGCCTTACTCCAAGTAAGTTCATGTCTTCTTTTATCAATTCCAAGATAGAGCTTAAAGTATATTCTCTAATTATTTGATTATCTTGCTTTTCTAGAAGCTCTTTGCCATATTTTTCGGCCAGCCCCTTCCCTATTCGCTTTAAATATTTACCAGGGTATAAGCCTTTTTCAATGCTAATTTTCTCTCCTAGAGCTTCTTTATATCGCAAATACACCGATTGAACTAGCGTATCTATCTGTGCTCCAGCATCATTAATGTAGTACTCCTTAGTAACCTTATAACCAACTTTTTTCAGCAAATTTGTTAGAACATCACCAAACACTGCACCTCTTGCATGACCAATATGTAGTGGGCCAGTTGGATTTGCAGACACAAATTCAACATTAATAGCCTGGTCATTTCCAATGTTGAGAGTGCCAAATTCCGTTTTTAACTCATTTATCTGCTCTAAAATCCCATGCCATACTTCTACCTTCAAGTGTATATTAATAAAACCAGGGCCAGCTACTTCTACTCTTGCAATCTCATCAAACAGTGCAAATTCCCTGGCTAAAACCTCTGCAATCTCCACAGGCTTCTTCTTTTCATACTTTGCAAGCACCATAGCAACATTTGTGTAAATATCACCATATGCTCTATTGCTTGGAGGCCCCACAATAAAACTTACCGTACTTGACGTTCCTTGCTTTAACTCACTTAATTTACTCAAAATTAAGGAGGAAATTCGTTTGAAAATATTCATCGACTGGAAGAATCACGAAAACTTCCAACAATATAGCAAATAAACAAGGCTAGTGAAAGGGTTGCGTTGTATATATCAAATTATTGGATGAAAAAGTTGTGAAATCAGCGAAAGAGATGCTGAAGGAAATGTAAAATGACGCATAATGTTGCAAAAAAACTAAATGCTGCAATTGCAG
>NZ_WQMO01000012.1 GCF_013366805.1 Wolbachia endosymbiont of Litomosoides brasiliensis | reverse complement strand
GTGCTTTGCTTGAGAGCGCTTTGTGCAAATTTATTATCTCTCTCTTTCACTCCGCAATTAAATAACTCTGCAACGTCGTTTATTTGGCCCACTAACAATGAAAATTGGTATTAAATCTTGATATGGTGAAGTTCTTCTATTTCTAGTTCGCTAAGCTTGCTCTTTTGTTCTGGTTCTTTTATAGCATCAACGAGACTTGGTTCTTTGCCGTCAAGTTTGATTTTAACGTCTGTGTCTTTCTCTAAATTTTTATAACTTGATTTGCTATTTTACTATTTTAATGTTGCTATCGCTATCAGAGCTCAATGTAATGTTGCATTCTTTCCCGCTGATGTACCATTTAACTGCAATTCGCATTCATGAAGAATTAGCTAGGTCATAATATCTGACTTTTTTACCATTATCACCCTCAATAGCATAACCGCTTATAATTTTTCTGTCATCATTATCTGATATTGAAAAATCAGGATTTTGTTATCTTTACAGAATTTGCTATTTAAAAGTTCGCTTGTCTTTATAGCTGTACCCTTATCTTGTAGCATTATTCTTACGTAAAAACTACTGTTATTATTCCGGTAACTTCGATAAGTTAAATTAATATGTTGTTAATAATACCTCTTTTGATTTAATGTATTCTTTAGGAGGCTTTTCTGCACAAAAAATTTATCATCTTCATCTAATATACCTTGAGTACTTTGTGCTAGCATGCTTTCTGTGCTATTGCATATCTATGCTAACGTTATATGTAAAGATATTAATATATCAATATACTTTATTAAAGTATAAACTTAGATAAATCTAGCTGTTTTGAAATCGATTCGAGTTTATCTTTCACATATTTGTTATCTATAACAAATTTTTCACCGCTTTTTTCAGAAGCGATAAAACTTATTTCATCCAAAAGCTTCTCCATGATAGTATGAAGCCTCCTTGCACCTATGTTTTCCACTTCCCTATTAACTGTAGATGCTATTTCAGCTATGGTTTCAATTCCATCATCGGTGAACTCAAGTATTACATTTTCTGTTTTCATTAAAGCTATGTACTGCTTTAACAGACTGGATTCCGGTTCTTTTAATATTTTTATTAAATCTTCTTGAGTAAGTGCTTTAAGTTCCACTCTGATTGGCAACCTACCTTGCAATTCTGGTAAAAGATCAGATGGCTTAGATAGATGAAAAGCGCCTGATGCAATAAATAATATGTAGTCTGTTTTTACGTGGCCATATTTGGTTGAAACAGTTGTTCCTTCAAGCAACGGTAATAAATCACGTTGTACTCCCTCTCTATTCACTTCACCTTTTACTTCTGTGCGTGCCGCGATTTTATCTATTTCATCCAAAAATACTATGCCTTCATTGCTGGCAAGATCAATGGCTTCTTTGATTATCTTATCTTCATCCATTAACCTTTCGCTTTCTTCATTAATCAATATTTCACGCGCTTCTTTTACCTTAACTGTAATGGTTTTTGTCTTTTTACCTCCGTTGAACATTTTATCCATGAGCTCTGTTACGTTTACTACACCAACTTGCCTACCTGGCATGCCTGGTATATCAAAAGTGGGTAACATGCTCTTGCTCTCTCTAACGTTAATAGAAACTTCCCCGTCTTCAAACTCTTTATTTCTCAACCTTTCTCTGTAAGTTTTTTTACTTTCTTCGGTTGCATTTTCGCCGACCATAGAATTGACTATTATCTTTTCAGCTAAATTTAAAGCTTTTTTAGCGAGTGCTTTGCGAGCTTTTTCCTTAACTAAAACTATTGCTGCATCAACTAAATCACGTGTTATTGAGTCAACATCACGTCCAACATACCCTATCTCAGTAAATTTAGTTGCCTCAACTTTTATGAACGGTGCACCTGCAAGCTTTGCTAAGCGGCGGGCTATTTCAGTTTTACCAACCCCTGTGTGACCAATCATCAGTATATTCTTAGGTATGATTTCGTCACGCAAAGGAGAAGGGACTTTGTTGCGACGCCAACGATTTCTGAGTGCAATTGCAACAGCACGCTTTGCATCATCTTGCCCGATTATAAACCTATCTAGCTCTTTCACTATTTTCTGTGGTGGTAGATCATCTAATAAAACTTGTGTGTTATTATTAACTTGAGCGCTGCTATTATTCGAATCACAGTCACTTTTAGTATCTTTATGTAGGTCACTTTTTTTATTGTAAGCATCACTGTTACAAGATTGCCTTTCTGAGAGAGTTGTAGATTGATTGGAGAAATTAGTGCATAAAATTTTTCGTTCATCAAAAGACATATTATCCCTCTATCTTTTCAATAACTACATTATAATTTGTGTAAACACATATATTGGCTGCTATTTTCATAGCTTTTTTTGCAATTTCCTCTATTGATATTCCTTTGATATCAATTAAAGCTTTTGCTGCAGATAGGGCAAAATTCCCCCCAGAGCCAATTGCTGCAATTCCATCTTCAGGTTCAAGAACATCACCTGTTCCTGTGATTACTAATGAAATAGATCTATCTGCAACTATCATCATAGCTTCCAGTTTTCTCAAATATTTATCCATTCTCCAATCTTTTGCAAGCTCAACGCATGCTCTCATTAATTGTCCTGGATGTTTATCAAGTTTAGATTCTAATCTCTCAAAAAGAGTAAATGCGTCAGCTGTTGCTCCGGCAAAACCTGCAATAACGGAGTCACTAGAAAGGCGCCTGACTTTTTTTGCCCCAGATTTTATAACGGTGTGCCCCAATGAAACTTGGCCATCACCTATTACTATTACGCTTTTGTCTCTTCTAATTGATAGTATGGTAGTTCCATACATTTTGCAGCTGTCATGTTGAATCATTTTCGTGTTACTTTAAATAGCAATTTCATTATATCGTACATCGTTAATTAAATATGTTGACCTAAATAAAATTATATATTGACCTATAACTGTTAATTAAATATATTGGTCTATAGCTTAAATATAGTACCTTTTTTATAATATTTAAAGTGTAGATGCAAAATATAATTCACTCAAATTTGGAAAAAAGTATAAATAATTGGTTTGAGGCGCAGTTTGACAGCCTTGCATTACCATTTTATAGCTCTATAGATCTTAGAAACTCTGGCTACAAAATTGTTCCAGTAGACGCCAATTTATTTCCTGCAGGGTTTAACAATCTAAGTGAAATGTCAAAAGCAACAGCAGCAAAGCTAATGAGGAGCTACTTTAAAGAGAAACAATGTAAATATAAAAGAGTTCTCATAATACCGGAGAGCCACACGCGAAATAAAATGTATATAGAAAACGTGCTTGCTATAAAGATGATACTACAACAAGCGGGTTTTGAAACGAGAGTTGGTCTCTTTCATAGTGAAGCACGTAATTTAATAGGGCCATATGAGACGATTGTGAGAGAGGACTCGCTGCTCAAGACAACTTCAGGGTTTGTGCCGGATGTTGTTATATTAAACCGGGATATGACAAGTCACGTTCCCGATACGTTAGAAAATGTAAAACAAGAAATAATACCGAGCCCATTGTATGGTTGGCACAACAGGCAGAAATTTAAATATTTTAAAATTTATAAAGAATTAGTGTACGAATTCTGTGATGAATTTAAAATAAGTCCGTGGCTTATTTCTGCATTTACAGAGAACTGTGATGAAGTCAATTTTAATGATGACTCATCGCTGGAAACAGTAGCGGCTAAAGTTGACCAAGTATTGTCTCTAGTGCAAAGAAAATATGAGGAATATAACATAAAGACTCAACCTTATGTTTTTATCAAAGCGAGCAATGGGACATACGGAATGGGCATTATAACGGCAGCAAGCGGAGAAGAGGTATTAACCCTCAATAAGAAAAAGCGTCATAAAATGAGAAAGGTAAAGGAAGGCATAGAAATTAATAGCGTTATTATACAAGAAGGTGTACCAACTGTCGATGTGTTTGAACATAGTCCTGCAGAGCCGCTTATATACTATATAGGAGATATTCCAACTTGCTTTTTATACCGGTGCAATAGTAGAAAAGATGTATATTCTAACTTAAATTCTGCTGACTGTAAGTTTCATGATGTTGGCCAAGTTATAGAAAATAAAACCCTGTCACTTTGGGGTATAGTTAGCAAATTAGCAGTGCTCGCATTAGCAGTAGAAATGAGGTCTTTTCATGTCTAATTTTTACCTCCACATAGCACAGCCATTGGGTAGGTTGTGGTTAATAGTACCACCGAGTTTAGTGGAAGGATTGTCGTTGATAGGTTGATTAAACAGTTTGTTAAGCTGGATTGCCAGAAATACTGTACTATATATTGTGCTGACTGTTACGCTCCAATTGAAATTATAGATTATACCATTACCCAAGTTTATCGGTATAGTTGCAATTTCTATCCTTTTTAGGATGAAATTTAACAAACCTAATGACAAAGTTAGTGTGCTAATGATGAGGTCCTTATTGCATTTAGCAAGCTCAGCTTTGTATTTTATAAGTTCATCAATATCTTTTTTACCTTGATATCCTTTATTTACGTCTTGGTATTTTTTATACGTCTCTTGATATTGTCTGTATGTATAATAGTGGCTTATAGGTTCTGAAATGAATAGGAATAGAATTGTTGATGTAAGCCCCACATGACTAACTGCGCCTGCAGCAAACAAATGGATAATTCTTGTCTGTATCAATACTCCTATGGTGCTGCTTATCAGGGGGGCTAATTCACCTATAAACTCTGCTAGTTCTTTAGGTTTATCTTTATGAACTAGTTTACTTTTAGATTTATATCCAGCTAAATTGAGTCCTAAATGAAGAGTATATAATATGGATGCTGGCAATTTTATTAGCTTTGCGACATTCCATATAAAGGCGATATTTGATCTATTATTGTTAATAAACTCACAGCAAAATTGTAGTGAGATCTTACACAGCAACATTGTTAAAGCTGTTGTAATATAAATTATCTTCCTGATGTGATGACTGTGAAGCCTATGTATCACTTGTACGGGCATGTTTGATTCTCTTGTTATCTCGTTTAGCATAAATAGCTAATAAAATAATAATTTTTTATCATTCTATCACATGAAATCCTAAAAGAAAAGCGCTATAAATCAGGACTTTAAGGGTGATTTATACATAAACCGGCCAGGCACTTGATAAACAAGGAATTAGTACTAAGAGTTGGTATGCGAAAGTAGTATCCATCCTTGATAATAGCTTTATATTCCATGTCAAGTTCAACAAGCGTTTCTGAATGCTCAGAAACAAAAGATATTGGTGATAAAACTACAGGTACACCATCAGCTTTTGCGCGTAATAACTCACTTTCAGTGCTTGGTTCTAGCCATTTTATAGGACCGATCTTGCTCTGATAGCATATTGACCAGTCAAGGTCTTTAATATTTAATTTTTTTACTATCAGTTTTACTGTTTTTTCTACCTGTAGGGCATAGGGGTCGCCTTTTTTAATAATACTGAGAGGTAGACTATGTGCTGAAAATAGGACTCTTGGTTTGCCAACTTCGCTAGCTAATTTGTAGTGTTTAATTGTTAGATTAGCGTGGGCCTCAATAAAATCTTGATTATCGTAATGGTGGCGAATTATTTTTGTATTGCATTTTATGCCATATTGTTTAGCATTTTTTTGCCAATTTTCAATGGATGACAAAGTTGTGGTAGTTGAATATTGAGGATATAACGGTAGCAGAATTACTTCATCAGGACCGAACTGTTTTACACTTTTAACAGCTTCATCGGCAAGTGGATGCCAGTAGCGCATGCAGATGAAAACTTTGGTCAGCTTTGATGTCACTCCAGTGCATGACGCTGGAGTCCAATTTTCTTTTCTAGACCCCAGTGTTACGCTACTTGAGTGACAAAGAATAGATCTATTGAGCTCTCGCTCAAGTGCTTCAGCTTGCATTTTTGTGTTCTCTAAGATTGGAGATTTGCCTCCAATTTGTTCATATATTCTTTGTGTGGTATTTTCTCGTTTTGCGGATATAAATTTTGCTAAAAGGAACCGAAAAGGATTTGGCAAATTAATTATTCTCTTATCATAAAAAAGATTAAATAAAAAAGGACGAACCGCGCTCGGTGAGTCAGGTCCGCCAAGGTTAAGTAAGACAACTGCCTTTTTCACCTACGCACTACTGCAACAAGTTGCCTTTGGTGTGCCTATAAAATCAGCTACACACTCATCAAGTATAGATATAGGCACTAAATTTCTTACACTAGCATATAATAAATGGCCAGATCTCTGCAGGTTGCTCTTTATAGATGCAAAAGAACTTCTATTGAAAACTAAATCAACATAAAAACTTGGCACGGCTTCAAGAGGTTCAATAGCGGCTAAAGATAGCATTATGCAGCTTTGAAGGACCTTCAGAGGAAAAACTGAAAACGCAACAAAAAAAGAGGTGCTGCCTGTTTTGTTTGACAATTGTTCTTGGTTGGGCACATTGTACTCAATGTGTTTTCTATTCTGATCAAAAATAGGAAATTTTATAGAGTCCTTCTTAAATTCCTCATCTATTTCTTTTCTACTATAATTGGTAATCTTTTCTAGCAACTTCTCACGCAGATTAAAAGTTCTTACGACAAAACATGTGGTAATCATCAACGCAGCACATATAGATGCACATAGCATGAAGCTTATACTGCCCACCATAGCTGGTAATACAAAGCAAATGAGCGGCGCTATGATTGTTATTTCAAAGAATGGAATAGTATTTCTTTTCATTGCGAAAGCAGCACCTTTTTGTAATTTTGTATTATGGTGTGAGCTATATTCCAAATAACTTAAAAAGGCCAAACTAAAAGTCAAAAACCCTTTTGCCCCGCAAAAGATTGGTGACTTAAGGTTGTTTGCTAGTTTTTTGCGACAGTAACCCATACAATACCCTTGATGATTTATTCTTAACTATAAAGAAAAAACTACTTTTATAAAACTGGAATTTGAAATAAGATAAATATACGGGCATGTGATTTTATGTAGGGGAGTATGGCAATTGAGAGGACACTTTCGATATTAAAACCTGATACAGTAAAAAATAATATTACAGGTAATATAAATTCCTATATCGAAAAATCTGGGCTAAGGATAATAGCACAAAAGATGATATTACTAACGAAAAAACAAGCGGAACTGTTTTATGCAATTCATAAAGATAGACCTTTTTTTAGAGGATTGGTAGAATTTATGACTTCTGGTCCTGTAGTAGTTCAAGTTTTAGTTGGTGAAAATGCAGTTAGTAGATATAGACAAATCATGGGAGCTACAGATCCGAAGCAGGCAGATAAGAGTACAATTAGAGGTGACTTTGCTGGCGACATTAATGAAAATAGGGTTCACGGTTCTGATAGTTTAGAAAATGCTCATAAGGAGATAGCTTTCTTTTTTGCTGAGTGTGAATTGGTATAGCTTCAGATTTACTAGCATAGCTACATTTTGTTATGATTTTTGATGATATTCAGTAAAACAAGATTTAAAATTTTGTGTAATGTCGTTGATTATAGCAAGGTATGCATCTTTCCCAGGTTCTATGTTTGACCCAATAGGGTCAAGTATTACTATTTTTGCATCCTTGGAAAGGACTTTAGGCTTTATACTATCTTCTAGTGAATGAGAAAATATACATTTAATGTTTTCTTCCTCCATAACCTTTTTTAGCTTCATTAAGCTTTTCATGCCTATATAAGAGTCCTCTTCTATGGAAAGAATAACACTTGGGTGGTTTAAGCCGAAATATTTTTCAAAATATTGATAAGCGTCATGAGTGACTATGTATTTTTGATTTTTAAAATCATTCAATCCTCTTGCAATTTTTTCTGTCCCTTGATTTATTTCTTTTATAGCTTTTAATGCATTGTAGTTGTACCTGGAAGCATTCTCCTTATCTATGTTGGATAGTGTTCCACTTATAGAAAGTATCATACTCTTTGCATTTTCAGGGCTTAGCCAAATGTGTGGGTCTTTTGCATTTTGAATATGGGTAATTCTTTTGGAAAATGAATGTGATCTGGCAGGGAGTAGATTGATTGTCTTTGACAACTGCACAAGTTCTTTTTTGCCTTTAGTAAAAGTTTTAATAAATGTCTCTAAGTTACCACCAATGTAAAATATAACGTCGCTTGATTCTAAGTTGCTCGCGTCAGATGGTTTTAATATATGATTGTGTGCAGATGTTGTGTAAGCAAGCAAGTCAGGTTTTAAAATTCCATCTGTGACAGAGGCTACAAGTGAATGTATAGGCTTTATTGTGGCTACAATTTTTAGATTGGATGAAAGGGTAATATTATAGTATAGTATAAATAAAAGTAATAGAAAAAAAGCTAGTAAATGTCTCATGAAAGCGTCGAGAAAAATTTAAATTTTGTCAAAAAGTTAAATGATGTCAATGACAGTGTACTAAAAATAGAAAATCTTGCTCTTGCATACGATAATAAAAAAGTTCTCAATGGTATTAATATATCAATAGAAAAAGGAGATGTAGTTACTATACTTGGCCCAAATGGTGGCGGTAAAACTTCTTTGATGAAGGTGGTTGCTGGTATAAGTAAGAACTATACAGGTAGTATTATATTTGCTGATAATATAAAAATTAGCTATATGCCACAAAACTTTAGCATTAGTAATTTGATGCCAATAACAGTTAAATATTTCCTTTTAAATAGTTTTTCAAAAAAATTGAAGAAGAATCAATCTTTTATTACGGAAGTGATAGAGTTGGTTGGTATTAGTGATATTTTAAAAAGTCAGGTGTTGGAAATTTCCGCAGGACAGATGCAATTATTATTGCTTGCACACTGTTTAATTGCAGAGCCTGACTTGATTATTCTAGATGAGCCGGTTAGTGCGATGGACATTAACGCGCGTGCTAAGTTTTACGATATTATAGGGAAAATAGCAAAAAACCGACTAATTTCGATCCTTATGACATCTCATGATTTAAGTTCCATTGTACCATGTTCAGATTATATAATTTGTATAAATCGTACTATCTATTGCCAGGGTAAGCCTAATGAAATTATGGAAGATAAAACTCTAAGTGAGATATTTAGCAGTTATATAGCGAAATGATTCAAAGTATTCTGCGTCTTTTGTATATAACTGTAGTACTAACTCATTATAACATATCACCTTATTTACTTTCTCCGTCAAGGAAGTCAATAAATAAAATACGAGGCTATAGGCTAAAATGCGCTCTTGAGAAATTAGGTCCGGTATTTATTAAGTTTGGGCAGTCCATCTCATCACGTACTGATATTTTAAATGAGGATATAACGAATAACTTATTATTGATATGTGATAGATTGCCCTCTTTTTCACACAAGATAGCAGTTAAAACTATAGAAAGCGAATTTAATTGTAAGTTAGGTGACATTTTTTCAAGTTTTTCTGAGAAGCCAATTGCAGCAGCATCAATTTCTCAGGTTTATAAGGCAATTACAACAGAAGGCAAAGAAGTTGCTGTGAAAGTTTTAAGGCCAAATATTGAAAAGGCGTTCTCAAAAGATATCAAGATGCTTTTTTGGCTTGCGGGGATTACAGGAAAGTTTAGCAAGCAATCAAGGAGACTAAAACCAATTAAGTTAGTTGAAACTTTTGCTGAAATTTGCCGATTAGAGCTAGATCTACGTTTTGAAGCTGCTCACTCTTCGGAGCTTAGGGAAAACACAAAAAACGATAGAGGTTTTTATGTTCCTAAAGTAGATTGGAGTAGAACTTCAAAGAGGGTTTTAACATTGGAGTGGATAGAGGCTACACCAATATATGAGGTTGAAAAACTAAATAATCATAGGCAAATAGCTGTTAATCTTATAGAGTCGTTTTGCAATCAAGTATACAGAGATTGTTTCTTTCACGCGGATATGCATCCTGGCAATCTAATGATCGATAGTAACAACAATATTGTTGCTTTAGATTGTGGGATTATGGGCCGAATAGACCGAGAAACATGTTACTATGTAATAGAGATACTGAAAGGTTTTTTAAATCGGGATTATGATCGAGTTGCAAAAGTGCACTTTAGAGCTGGCTATGTTTCGCCGCAGCATAAAAATTTTGTTACGGCGTGCAGGGCAATAGGTGAACCTATTATAGGGCAGCCTGTACAGAAAATTTCTTTTGCTAGTTTGCTTGCCCAATTGTTAAAGATAACTGGTGATTTTGATATGGAAGTCCAAACACAATTATTACTTCTGCAAAAAACTATGATTTTGCTAGAGGGAACTTGTAGAAAAATCTACCCAGAAATTAATATGTGGAAGGTAGTTGAAGCATGGACGAAAAGTCAACATAAAAATAAAATAAGCTATAGAGAGAAAATAAAAAACTCTTATTCCTTAAGGACAATTCAAGAGATTTTTAATCTTGTAGAAAAATTAAACCTAATAGCTAATCAGAAACTAGAGAATATTCAAGTTAAGAATAAATCAAATGGAAAAATCTGCTTTTTACTGTGGCCTATAATTATAGCGCTAATCGTTAAGCTTTTGATTTTTTAGTGATAGACTTCTTGCATGACCACTACTTACATAAAAAAAACATTAACCTCCACTTGGTGTCATTACAATGCTTAACACTTAGACTGTGCGGCTAATACCAATTCCAAATACACAAGGAGTGTGTGGATAATAATGGAAGAGGAGCCATGCTGAAGTAAGTAAAATAGCGAGGTTTAAATGGCGTTGAAATCAAAATTATTGGGTGAAAAAGTTGTGGAATCAGCAAAAGAAATGCTGAAAAAGTGTGAAATAATGCATATGTTGCAAAAAAACTAAATGCTGTAATTGCAGCAAAAAGCACAGTGTAACAGCCGTAGCAAAAATATGTTGCATTCAAGAACAGCACTAACTGCATGGATAAAGCACCTAGAATTTGGAAGAGAAGAGGATTATTTGCTTTCCCTTAACGTTGTAGAAAAACTAGATTGAGTTAGAATCAATTTGAACAAGTTGAGTATAGATACAAAAAAATTCTAATATTACTATTAAAGAGATGAGAATAAGAATCGGGGAGAATTTGGCTTAAATGTAAGCAAGTGTATAGCATACTGTAGTATGCAAAAAATGAAGTTTTCATGTATTGCGCCAAGACTAATTCACAATGAACAAGATAAAGGTAGATAGGAAGAGTTTAAAAGAAAACTTAATGATACTATTGGAAGTGTCTATAAAGAAGAGTTATTTCCCTTTGATGAATTATGGTTTGACACACATTCAAAAATTGGACACGAGTGGTTTAAAAAGAGTGTTAGAACACAGGTCAAAGTAAAATTAGGTAGACAAATTTTTATCTCTACAGTGCAGTTAATCCTAGAAATAGGGAGAGTTTTACTTACTTGCAGTGAATGCCAATATTAGTTGTATGAATATGTTTCTTGAACAAATGTTGCAGTGTTTAAGAACACGGGAATCCTTTCTTGTCATGAATGTATTAATTGGCATAAGTCAAAAAATTTGAAGGCACCTAAAAATATTGAGATTGTATGCCTACCACACATACTCATCCGAGTTCAATGCTATTGAGAGACTTTGGTTGTATATAAAACAAAACGTTTTGCGTAATAAAGTCTATGATATAATTAATTTGCTTGAGAGCGCTTTGTGCAAATTTATTACCTCTCTTTTTCACTCTGCAATTGAACAACTCTGCAATGTCACTTATTTGACTTGCTAACAATGGGAATTAGTATTAGCAGATGAAAAGAGTTTATCTAATGTACTGAAGAGGCCTAGAGTAAGTTTTACAATTTCTTTATTGTTATATTTGGTAGCTTAAATTAATAGGTTGCTTTTGATACTCATTTGTTATACCTTACCTTCTATTCTATATTCTTGAAAATATGTTATCTTATAGCGGTTGACTTTTCCTTAAATCCAGTGGTGTTGTGACCAATTGAATACGCAACTGTCTTATACTCAGTAAATTAATTCGATAACTGAAATAATATTAGAGCACAAGCTTTCATAGAATCGTTTAGTCCATATTGTGAAGTTTTATAAATTTTAGTCTTGCTTCTACCTTGCATATGGGTATTGTCTTACTTGCATTCTTCGAATTTACAGCCATATTCAGTAACTTTGAGTAGAATATTGCAGCATTTTTGAAATCTGATAATTTATCTAGGATAACAGCTAGGTTATAGATATAAAAAATATTATTTTGATCAAGGGAAATTGCAGTTACCATGTATTCTTTGGCTTTTGTATAGTTTTCCTTTTTCATATAGATCAGACCTAAGTTTGCTAACAAAGGAGTGCAATTTTTTTGTATATTATACAATTTTAACATTTCACTCAATGCTAGATTAGGCTTATACTGTGAAATTATTGTTAGAAAGTTTTCTAGTATGTAAGAGTTACCAGGGTATTCTTTTAAAAGTTTTATCCAAACCTCTATAGCTCTTTTATATTCTTTATTAGCATAATAAATATTTCCCAGCCCAATTAAAGCATTTTTATGATAAGGGAGTTTTGCAACGACTTGATTAAGAAGAGAGATAGCTGTTTTACTATCTCCTGACTCAAAGGAATCCTTTACCTTTCCTAAGGTAGAATGTATGCTAAAGCTTTTGCTTGGGTTCTGTGAAATTTTGATATTAAATTTGTCACTCTTTCTCTCGATAACATCAAAGTCTTTATATTTTTTGTTGGCTTTTATATACTTAGCAATGCTATCAAAAGCTTTTTGTATCTCCAAATTTTCGTTAGCATAGACAGCTGAAAATCTTAATAAAGTTATTGTACAAATTAATATATAGACAAGTGCAGATCCAGGTGTTGCAGCATCTAAGTTGCGCATTTATATTATTCCAGTGCGTAACCAGTAAATCTTACTTTCCCGACCTATGTGTAACACAGTATAAATTTATAAGTACTAGTCCATCTATCTCATATAATAATAAAAATATTGTTAATGGTGAGGTTAAACATGAATTCTGCTATGCTAAGCTATTTTGTAGCATGTATATAGTTAGGATGTTTGTTTTACAATAGAATATATAATAATTGTGTATTTTGGTCGCTTTTCTATTTACTCCGAATTAGCTACGCAACAAAACTACCCCTGAAAATAATTTTATATTTTTGTTAATATAAAGCTAATATTAGCACGTTAACATAAGTGCCTATTATTGAGATTTAAGGGGTTTGTTTTATGATAAAATATTGCATAAAGGATGAATCTTTGAAAGAGCTGCCCGAATTTATAGTTCAACTGCAATTGAAGAAGTGGAATCACCCTGACTCTGTAAAAGCTATTCCAGTTGTGCAAAATACTCTTCTGATGAAGTAGAAGAGATAATTTCTGCACCTGATGTCTTCAATGGTCACAATCAACTTATTAATTCTCGTTGTTAGGGGTCAAATAAGTAACATTGCAGAGTTGTTTAATCACGGAGTGAGAAAGAAAGGCGACAAATTTGTACAAAGCGCTCTCAAGCAAAGCAATTCTATTATAAACGTTATTATGCAAGATGTTCTGTTTTATATACAACTAAAGTCTCTCAATAGGATTAAACTCTGGTGAATATGGTGGTAGGTATGTAATCTCAGTATTTTTAGGTACCTTTAAATTTTTTGACTTATGCTAACTAGCACAGTCCATGATAAGACATACTAACGTGCTAATATTAACTTTATATTAATAATGCTTTTCGTATTCTTAAATATTGTGACATTTGTTCGAGAAATATATTCATACAATCAGTGTTAGCATTCGTTGCAAATAAACCAGATTCTCTCCACTTCTAGGATTAACTGCACTATAGAGATAAGAATTTTTGTCTACCTAATTTTACTTTAACCTGTATTTTAACGTCCTTTTAAAACCATCCGTGTCCAATTTCTAAATGTATGCAAACCGCAATTCGTCAAAGAAAAGTAGCTCTTGTTCAGGACTGCTTCCAATGGCTTTATTAAGTTTTCTTTTAAACTCTTCCTGTCTACCTTTATCTTGTTCGTTGTGAATTGGTCTTAGCCTAGTATACGAAGACTTCGTTTTTGCATATTACGATGTGCTGTAGACTTGCTGACATTTAAGCTAAATTTTTTCTGGATTCTTATTTCTTTAATGGCAATATTAAGGTTCTCTTGTATTCATACTTTAACTTATTCAAATTGACTCTGATTTAATCTAGTTTTTCTATGGTGTTGAGGAAGAGTAAACAATTTTTCTTCTCTTCCAAATTTTAGGTGCTTTATCCACGCAGTTAGTGCTGTTTTTGAAATGTAACATATTTTTGCTACGGCTGTTATACTGTGCTTTTTTGCTGCAATTACAGCATCTAGTTTTTTTGTAACATATGTATTATTTCATACTTTTTCGTACAATAATTTTGATTTCAACGCCATTTAAACTTCGCTATTTTACTTGCTTTAGCATAGCTTCTTTCCCATTATTGTCTATCCGTTCCTTGTATAGTGGGAATCGGTATTATAAATGAAGATAGAGCAGAAATGGTGAAGAGTAATTGATAATGATGCGATAGATGTAGCAGGCTGTACAGCAAGCACAGGTATAATACAAACTACATAAATCAACAAACGTGCATTATAACTTAACGAATTAAGGAGTAATGCATTTTTAACTACAGCAGGAACTTTTGTATTAGTGCAAAAACCCCTGCTTTATCCTGTTTGCTTTTACCGTATTAGTTGACGACTAACAATTAGACGTCTAAATCAGTTGGCAAATTGTTGGACACTTGATAAGTATAGTTTGGAGCTTCCTGCGTGATAGTTATGTCATGAGCATGGCTCTCTCTTAATCCTGATGCAGTCATAACTGTAAACTTGCAGTTTTTCTTCATCTCTTCTATGTTCCTATTACCGGTGTACCCCATTGCAGCTTGTAACCCGCCAATTAATTGATGAATTACTCCTGAAGCTGGACCTTTAAATGGCACTCTTCCTTCCACTCCTTGTGGAACTAGTTTGAGTTTTGGGTCTTTGCCTTGAAAATAACGGCTAGCAGAACCTCGTTTCATTGCGCTAATAGATCCCATTCCTCGATAACTTTTATATGCTCTACCCTTATACATGATAATCTCACCTGGACTTTCATTAGTACCAGCAAAAATTGAACCTATCATCACGGAATCAGCACCAGCTGCAATAGCTTTTGCAATGTCTCCTGAGTATTTCACTCCACCATCAGCAATCAATCTTACTTTTCTTGTTTTACATGTTTCTGCAACGCTTTGAATTGCAGAAAATTGTGGCACACCTACACCTGTAACTATTCTGGTTGTGCAAATTGATCCAGGTCCTATTCCAACCTTCACTGCGTCAACACCCGCGTTAATCAACGCTTCAGCAGCTTCTTTTGTTGTAATATTTCCGGCAACTAACTGCGTGCTTGGATACATCGTTTTTATTTCTTTAATAGTATTAATAACATTTTCGGAATGACCGTGAGCAGTATCCACGATAATCACGTCAATTTCTTCTCCGATCAAAGCTTCACATCTTTCTATGCCATCCTTTTTGCCGGTGCCAACTGCAGCAGCAACCCTGAGCCGCCCTTTACTATCTTTACATGAATTGGGGTATCTATTGTATTTTTTAATGTCTTTAGCTGTAATCAGACCTATACAACAGGAGTTTTCATCTATGATCAAAAGCTTCTCTATTCTATTTTCATGCAATAGTTTCATTGCTGAAGCGCTATCTATCCCCTGCTCTCGTACTGTAACTAGCTTCTCTTTTGTCATTACCTCGGAGACTTTTGTACTCATGTTCTGATCTTCAATAAACCTTACATCTTTGTTGGTTAAAATTCCGACTAACTTGCATTGCTCAACTACAGGAATGCCAGAATAGTCGTACTCTTTCATTAATGAAATTGCTTCTGCAACTGTTTTATCTGGGGAAATCGTGATTGGGTTATACACGATCCAACTTTCATATTTTTTTACTCTCCTTACTTCTGAAACTTGCTCATCTATTGATAAGTTTTTATGTATGCAACCTATTCCACCATGTTGTGCAATAGCTATTGCAAAATTTGATTCAGTGACAGTATCCATTGCAGAAGATATAAGAGGGATGTTGAGCTCTATACTATTTGTTAAATAAGTTTTTGTGTCTGCATCACAAGGCAATATATTAGAATAAGCTGGTAAAAGAAGTATATCGTCAAATGAATAACAGGCTTTCATTTTTTTTATAGGCTTTATTAAAAGCTTATACGCCAATTGAGTAAATTGCAATAGGGCATTACAAAATTACCTAGGTGTGTGGTTACAGGCTATAGGACGATAAGAGCAGGCTTTATTGCATAGTTATCAGTTATTCAAGAGTGATTCACAGGATGCAAAAGACTACTTGACACACTTTGGGCTTTTCAATCATAGTATTGAAGTTGTTTTATATAACTGCCCAATCTGGGCACGTTAAAATGATAAGAAGGTCTTATGTTTAGCATACTGTTGTTTGATTTTCCGTGATATTTGCACCTTATGTCTTTATGAAATTTCTAAGTTTTTACTTATATAAGCTGAAGCGTTTAAGACATCACCCAACGTTAAGTTTTAAAAATTAAGGAGTTAGTAGTCAACTACTCTGGTGTTTTTTTGCTTAGTAAGTTTTTTAAATATTTGTAGCCCCAATTAGTTACATTAGAAAGCGGCTAGGCTGCAGCATTTAAGGCTTAAAAGATCTGGCAATACAGAAAATAGGTAGTGATACAAACCCTCATATTGTTAGTGGGTCAAATAAGTGACATTGCAGAGTTGTTTGATTATGAAGTGAGAGAGAGAGGTAATAAATTTGCACACAAAGCCTCTCAAGTAAAGCAATTATATTATAGACTTTATTATGCAGGATGTTTCTGTTTTATATACAACCAAAGTCTCTTAATAGAATTGAGTTCGGGTGGGTATGGTGGTAAGTATATAATCTCAGTATTTTTAGGTACCTTTAAATTTCTTGACTTATGCTAACTAGTATAATCCATGATAAGGAAGGCTTCTCATGTTTTTAAATGTTGTGACATTTGTTCAGGAAATATATTCGTGCAATCAGTGTTGACGTCCAGTGCAAATAAGCTAGAGCTCTCTTCATTGCTAGGATTAACTGCCTGTAGAGATAAAAGTTTTTATCTGCCTAATTTTACTTCAACCTGTGTTCTAACGCCCTTTTTAAGCTACCCGCACCCAACTTTTGAATGTGTCTCAAGCCGCAGTCCACCAAAGAAGGATAACTTTTGTTCAGGGTGCTTATATCAAATTCCCACTGTATAAGAAACGGGTAGCCAAGAGTGGAAAAGAAGCCTTGCTGAAGTAAGTAAAATAGCGAGGTTTAAATGGCGTAAAATCAAAATTATTAGTGAAAAAGTTGTGGAATCAGCAAAAGAAATGCTGAAGAAGGGATGAAATAATGCATATGTTGTAAAAAAAACTAAGCGCTGTAATTGCAGCAGAAAGCACAGTATAACAGCCATAGCAAAAATATATTGCATTTCAAGGACAGCGTTAACTACATGGACAAAGTACCTAGAATTTGAAAGGGAAGCAGAATTGTTTACTCTCCCTCAACGTCGTGGAAAAACTAGGTTGAATCAGAGTTAATTTGAACAAGTTGAAATAATAGGTATAAGAAAACCATAGTATTACTGTTAAAGAAAAGAGAAATTTGGCTTGAATGCCAACAAGTTTGCGATATACCGTGATAAGCAAAAAATGAAGTTTTTGTATATTGCGCCAAGACCAATTTGCAATAAACAAGATAGAGGTAGATAGGAAGGGTTAAAAAAACTTGATGAGGCTATGGATAAACACCCTGAACAAGAGTTATTCATCTTTGATGAATCGCGGTTTGATACACATTCAAAAGTTGGATGCGGGGGTTAAAAAGAGCACTAGAACACAGTTGAAGTAAAATTAGGTAGACAAAAACTTTTATCTCTACGGGTAGTTAATCCTAGCAATGAAGAGATTTCAACTTACTCGCACCAAAATGTCAACACTGGTTGTATGAATATATTTCTTGAACAAATGTTACAATATCTAAGGACAAGAAAAGCTTTTCTTGTCATGGATTGTGCTAGTTGGTATGAATCAAAAAATTTAGAGGCGCCAAAAAATATCGATATTATACACCCACACCATACTCACCTGAGCTCAATTCTATTGAGAGACTTTGTTGAGGGTGCTTTGTACAAATTTATTGCTTCTCTTTCTCACTCCGTAATTAAACAACTCTGTAATGTCGCTTATTTGATCCATTAGCAATGAGAATTATTATAAGCTTATAAGCTATTATATATGGTATTACAATATACTTAGTTTGGAATTAACCATTTCTCAAGTGGAAATATACACTTGATTAAGTATTATGTGTAAAGAGAGAAAATATTTTTTGAGCTACTTCAGACAGGTCTAGCTGCTTAATTAGCCTAGGAAGTTAAACTAAAAAGGTCATCTAGTGACAAAATTAATGCTTTTTTAATTTTAATAGCTTATATTTTAGCTCTATGTAACGACAATTGATTTTATTTTGGAGATATTTTTTTGATGTCAACAGAACTTTCTAAGGGCGATAATGGTAGAAGTAAACAGTTTTTCATGCAAATTGCTGCTTGGCTAGTAGATAATACCGCTTTAACTTTTAATCAGATAGCGCAGTGTTGTAGGTTGGCTCTTGAAGAGGTACAAGGTATAGCTGATGAGGAAATAGACATAGAAAAATTTAATCCTGTTATTTCTGGGATAATAACTGAAAAAGAAATCTCTGACTGTAAAGAGAACCCAAATCGTATTCCAAGTTTGATTGCAAAAAATGTAAAAAAAAGGAATAAGGTGGGCGGTAATATTTTAGGTTTTGCCTCTGCAGTGAAGCGTAGAGATAAACCTGACGCGATTTATTATTTAATAAAAAAATTCCCTGCCTTGGATAATAATGTTATAGCTAAATTGATCAGTACAACAAGTTATACGGTAGAACAGATAAGAGATGGGTCTCATTACAATATGCAAAATATAAAACCTCGAGACCCCGTATTGCTCGGCTTATGTAGCCAAGAAAACTTAGAAGCAGAAGTGGAAAAAGCAAAAGTGGAAGAGGAAAAACAAGAAAGGTTGAGAAATATAAGGGAAGATTATTAAAGTTTTTAAATCATTTACTTGTTTTTATACCATGTTAATGTTAAATTAACTTGACTTGCTGGTATTTATTGGTATAATACTAGGTAAAGTACGTAGCTTAGTAATAATTGAGTTTGATACTTCCTAAAGGTTAACTCAGCCTAATTTATTATCTTGTAATCGCATTTTAGGTTAGTAAACATCAATTAGAATTTTTGGAGGACTATGGTAACGATCAACAAGGATGTTTTAACAAAAGAAAAGGTTGCAGTTGCACCTAAGCCAATAGAAAAAAGTGAGCAAATTTCTAATAACGATATGGCAAAACAAACAACAAACGAGGGTGTAAAGGAAAATAGAAAAACACTAGACCTTAGTGAGCTGAGAGAAAAAACGGCGGAAGAATTATTAAATCTAGCTGAAGAAAGAAAAGTTTCAACTAATGGTAAGGGCAATGGCAGAATGTTGAAACAGGAAATGATATTCAGTTTGATGAAGAAAATGAGTGAAGAAGGAGGTATTACTACAGGAAGTGGAGTGGTGGAAATATTGCCTGATGGTTTTGGTTTTTTACGCTCGGCAAATGCAAATTATGCTCCAAGTACTGATGATGTTTATATTTCTAATGGGCAAATAAAAAAGTTTAGTTTGCGCACGGGAGATATAGTATGTGGAGAAATAAGACCACCTAGTGATAAGGAAAGATATTTTACTTTAACTAAGGTTCAAGGCATAAACTTTACTGAAGTAAGTGAATTAAGAAAGTACGCCCATTTTGATAATTTGCTTCCTCTTTATCCTGAGGAAAGTTTAGTCCTTGAAAACAACAGCAGTAGTGATAATAAAAAAGGTATAAATATGCGTGCCGTGGATATAGTTGCACCTCTTGGAAAAGGACAAAGAGCATTAATAGTTGCTCCACCCCGTACAGGAAAGACTATACTACTTCAGCAAATGGCTCATTCTATAGCTACAAATCATCCTGAAATAGAATTGATAGTATTACTCATAGATGAAAGACCTGAAGAGGTGACAGATATGATGCGCTCTGTGAAAGGCGAAGTAGTAAGCTCTACATTTGATGAACCTGCTTACCGCCATGTACAGCTTGCTGAAATAGTAATAGAAAAAGCTAAGAGAATGGTTGAACATAAAAAAGATGTGGTAATCTTGCTCGACTCTATAACTCGTCTTGCACGTGCTTATAATGCAGTTATTCCTTCATCTGGAAAAGTTCTAACTGGTGGTGTGGATTCTAATGCACTACAAAGACCAAAACGTTTTTTTGGAGCAGCTCGTAACATTGAAAATGGTGGTTCCTTAACAATAATTGCTACTGCTCTTATAGAGACCGGCTCAAAAATGGATGAGGTTATTTTTGAGGAATTTAAAGGTACAGGTAATGCTGAGATTATACTTGATAGAAAACTTGCCGATAAGCGAATATTTCCAGCTATTGACATTACGAAATCTGGAACTAGAAAAGAAGAGCTATTAATTAATAAGGCTATATTAAATAAAATATGGGTGTTGCGTAGGATACTAAGCCCTATGGGACCTGTTGAAGCAATGGAGTTTTTGCGTGACAAACTACTTTTGACGAAGAGTAATGCTGACTTTTTTAACTCTATGAATAATTAAAGATAAGCCAGTCTCAATAGACATGTGGGGTAAAAAATGAGGGGTTTTACTGTCTCTAGGGGGTTGCTATCTTAATTTATTAACTAAATTCTTGACTTTTAACGGGCTTATTATTATTAATAGTGTCATTCAGAAGAATCTTATGACTTTACTTGAGGTTATTAGTAACAACATAGGAAAAGTACATAGTGAAAGAATTGAGAAATTGAAGAAGTTCTTCAGCAGGAATAGTGAAATAGTAATTAACAAGGAAGTGTTTAATCAGCTCTATCCATAAAGCCAGATGTAGACATGACGAGTAATAGTATACCTTGATTTTGTGTCATTGTATCGAACACAATGGTGCAAGATCTGAAAGAGGAGATAAATTACCATTTCAAGACATAGTAGAGCATTTGGAAGGAGCTATTGGAGAGAGAATACATGCAAAAGATAACCCAGTGAGGAATCCAAATGAAAAATTCCGTGCTTACCTGAACTTTAGGGGTTGAGAAGGGAAATACATTATTACACTAAGCCGTTGTGCGTAATAATATGGAGACAACAACTACCTTGCTTAAATATAGGACAGATTCTTTGATACAAAGCGCAAATAGTTAAACTCCTGTAGAGTTGGCTTAAAGAGAAAAACAAAACAAACATCTACTTACGTTATGGGAGATCAAGTTAACTCGAAAAAGGGGAGTGCTAGAGGTAATGCAATAAATGCAATAATGGTAGGCTTTTTTTGTGCCGTTACTAATGTTGGAATTAGTAGTGGCATCTGTGTTGATATAAGATTTTCTTTTGGTATTGTGTTGTACTAATTTTTATTATTAATTAAGTCAAATGAGTAACATTGCAGAGTTGTTTAATTGTAGAGTGAGAAAGAGAGATGATAAATTACACAAAACGCTCTCAAGCAAAGCAATTGTATTATAGACTTTATTACGCGAAATGTTCTGTTTATATGCAATCGAGCCTCTCAATAGGGGTTGAGCTCAGGTGAGCATGATAGTAGGTATATAATCTCAATATTTTTAGGTACCTTTAAATTTTTTGATTTATGTCAACTAGCATAATCCATGACAAGAAGGGCTTCTCATGCTCTTAAACATTGCAACATTTGTTCAAGAAATAGATTCATACAATCAGTGTTGATTTTTCGGTGCAAACAAGCTAGAACTCTTTACTATTTTTAGAATTAACTGTACTGTGGAGATAAAAATTTTGTCTATCTGATTTTACTTTAAACTTGCCTTCTAGTACCAATTTCCACTGTATAAGGAGTGGATAGACAATAATGGGAAAAGGAACTTTGCTAAAGTAAGATAGGGGATTTAAACGTTATTGAAACCAAAGTTGTTCGATAAAAAAGTCGTGGAATAAGTAAAAGAAATGCTGAAGAAAGTGCGAAAAGCGCATACGTTACAAGAAAACTGAATGCTGTGATTGCAGCAGAAAAGCACAGTATAACAGCCATAGCAAAAATATATTGCATTTCAAGGACAGCATTAACTGCATGGACAAAGCACCTAAAACTTGGAAGAGAAGAAAAATTGTTTGTTTTCCCTCAACGTCGTAGAAAAACTAGATTGAATCAAGATCAATTTGAACAAGTTGAAGTATAGGTACAAGAAAACCCTGATATTACCATTAAAGAAATGAAAATAAGAATTTAGGAAAAATTTGGCTTGAATGTCAGCAAGTCTACAGTACAGTGTAATATGCAAAAAATGAAGTTTCGTATATTACACCAAGATCAATTCATAATGAACAAGATATAAGGTGGACAGGAAGAGTTAAAAAAACTTAATGAGGCTATTGATAAGCCCCTGAACAAGAGTTGTTTATCTTTGATGAATCGCAGCTTGGCACACATTCGAAAGTTGGACATGGGTGACTTAAAAAGGGCGTTAGAACACAGGTTAAAGTAAAATTAAGTGAGCAAAATTTTTACCTATATGGTGCAGTTAATCCTGGAAATGAAGAGAGTTCTAGCTTATTTGCACTGTAGATATGTCAACACTGATTGTATGAATCTATTTCTTGAACAAATGTTGCAATGTTTAAGAGCATGAGAAGCCCTTCTTGTCATGGATTATGCTAGTTGACATAAATCAAAAAATTTAAAGGTACCTAAAAACGTTGATGTTATATACCTACTACATATACTCACCCGAGCTCAATCTTGTTGAGAGACTTTGGTTGTATATAGAACAGAATGTTTTGCGTAATAAAGTCTATAGTATGATTGCTTTGCTTGAGAGTGCTTTGTGTAAGTTTTATTACCCTCCTTCTCATTCTGCAATTAAACAACTTTGCAACGTCACTTATTTGACCCACTAATAATGAAAATTAGTATAACTAACCAATAAGTTTACAAAAGCTAAATTATCACTATTCTACAATTGACCGCTAGTCAACTTTTATTTATGGATATTAAAAATTTTTTTACTAAAATAACTATTGTCATTTTAACTTGTTTGTTAATCTTTGTGGGAGTTGGTACCTTTCTCTTGGATGATAATAAAAAGGAAGAAGTGGCTAGAGTTGGAAAGGAAATTATAACATTGGATGAGTACAAATCGCTATATCAAAATTATGGAAAGCAGACTTCTAGATCTGATATTGATGAAGAGCAGATAAAAAGATTGAAATACGGTTTGCTTAATGCACTTATAGAGCAAAAACTACTGTTTAACTTGATTAGTGATTTGGAGTTAGTAATTGGGGAAGAATCTATAAAAGACCACATTAAAAATACCAAGTACTTTCAAAATAATAAAGGAGAATTTGACAAAGAAAAATTTCGTGAGACGCTGAATAGTTTGCACATGACGGAAGAAGAATACGTAGCAAGATTAGAGAGAATCTTACCTGCCATTATGTTCATAGCTTCATTATTTCGTGATAATTATCCAGTAACTTTTGGCGAAAAAATTGATGAACAGATATATAAGAACCGCTATCAAACTAGAGTAGTTGATATTGTTAAAATAACTCAAGATGTAGTTACAGACGTTGCTGAACCAGATGATCGAGCTTTATTTGACTTGTATGAAAAAAATAAATCTCATTTTTATTACCCTGAATATCGAACTGCACAATATATTTCTTTGGATCAAAAATACTTTGAAGATCAAATTCGGATTTCAGATAGAGAGGTTGACGATATAATAGAACAACAGGAGCTTAAAGATCAAAGAGATATACTTAACTTAATATTCCATGCTAAAGAAGAGGCTGAAGCAGCACGGAGAGCATTTGGGGAAGGTAAAATAAGCTTTGAACAGATGGTAGAGGAGTTTGGAAAGACAAAACTTGAGGAAATTAGGGTAAACAATATAACTAAGGATTTCTTACCAGAGGATATGAGAGAAAAGGTATTTGCTCTCAAAGTTGGTGGAGTAAGTGAAGTTCTAGCAAGCAGTTTTGGTTGGCATATAATAAAAGTGTATAATGCACACCAAATCTCTAATGAGAACTTGGCTGATCTGAAGAAGAATATAAAGTCAGTTTTAATTAATCAGAGGTCCTTTGAAAAAGTCAACGATTTTGTAAATCAAGTAAACTATAAGGTATATAATGGTATAACGATTGAAGGAATATCCAGTGAATATAATTTACCTATACAAACTATCGGTCCAATAGATGCTAGTGGGAAGGATCAGAGCGGTAATAGTGTGGAAAGCTCTAGTGATTTGGTTTCTTTCATCTTTTCACAAGAAAAAGGCCAGAAGGGTTATTTTAAGAGTGTTGGAGATGCTGTTGTTAGTGTAAAGATCGTCAACATTGTTCCACCTAAATTGCGAAGTTTTGAAGAAGGCAAGGCATTAGCGATAGATTTTTGGCGCGATGGGTTTATAAAAGAAAAGATGTTTGAAATTGGACAAGAAGTTGCAGCTCGACTAGAAGAAAAGGCAGATTTGGAAAAGACTCAAGGTATAGAATTGATTAAGGACCGGCAGATACATCGCAATGAAATAGGTCAGCAAAGCTATCCCTTTTCTTTTGTAGAGGAGATTTTTAATATGAAAATGATTGGTTCAGTAACAGACCCTGTTCAGCACAATAATGAAGTTATAGTGGGTATTTTAAAAGGAATGTACTCATCAAATGGCAAGTTAGACACGTTCGATACTGGAAAACGTGTAATGATATCACTAAAAGAGCAGTTAATTAGCTACTTAGAATCAAAGTATAAGGTTGAGGTTAACCATGCCATGCTTGATGATATATAAATAAGCTCCAGTTATTACTATCTCACTGGACAGTAAGAGCAGTTGTGTTATTCTTGAATGGAAATGTGACGATTAATTTGACTAGAACTGCTTGATTATATAAAATTGTAACTAGTATAATAAATAAAGGTTAACATGGCAGTTAAAATAAGGTTGGCAAGATTTGGTGCAAGAAAACGCCCTTTTTACAGAGTAATTGTAGCTGATTCACGTGCGCCAAGAGATGGACGTTTTATTGAGAGAATAGGGCAGTACGATCCAATGCTACCAAAAGGCAATAAAAATCGTGTCATGATAAAAGCTGACAGATTAAAATATTGGCTAAGTGTGGGTGCACAAGCAACTGAAAGGGTGCTATGGTTTATTAAAAAAGGCATGGTAACTTTAGAAACAGAAGCAAAGAGAACAGAAAAAAAGAAAGCAGAGACAAAAAAAGTAAAAGAACAAGAGGCATAAGTCTCATTGATGCTGAACACTGATTTAACAAGTAATGATATATTAGATGATATCGTATCTTCTGACTTATCAGCTATGAAGAACTTTATCTTCAAGGATGTTGACAATGAAGATGTCAAGCTTGCTGCTGATATTATATCTCATCTTGTTGGGTCGGGTGGAAAAAAAGTAAGGCCCAAACTCGTCTTTATCATATGTAAAATGCTGAACTATTCCGGAGAAGATAGGATTAAAGTTGCCGCATCAGTGGAATTTATACATAACGCCACTTTACTTCATGATGATGTGCTTGATGAAAGCGAAGCACGACATGGAATTAGAACAGCGAATGAAATTTGGGGAAATAAGTCGAGCATTTTAGTTGGTGATCTGTTATTGACTCTAGCATTTAAATGGCTTATAGAGTGTGGAAGTTTAAATATTCTCTCTACTTTATCTAAAGCGTCGCATTCACTTGTAAAGGGCGAAATAAAGCAAATGATAGCACGTTTTAGCCCTCACACTATTAGGAAAAATTATTTTGATATCATTGGAAAGAAAACAGCGTCTTTATTTTCTGCATGCTGTGAAGCTGCTTCTGTAATATCCAGTGCTACAGGTAATGAAACAGAGAGGTTAAGAAATTTTGGCTTTAACTTTGGTATGGCATTTCAAATAATTGATGACATGCTCGACTATGCTGCCAATCAGTGTACTTCTGGAAAACAAGTTGGAAAGGACTTTTTTGAAGGTAAAGTAACTTTACCTGCTATTATAGCATATGAAAAAGGTAGTCTAGCTGAACAAAAGTTCTGGGAAAAATGTTTTTCTTTGGCTGAGTGCGACTTTAATCAAGCATTACATTATATTAATCATCATAATGCTATTCAGCTTTCTATGGAAAAAGCAAGGCACTATGTTAATAGTGCGCAAAATGATATTAACACTTTTCCTAATTCTTCTTATAAGATTGCTTTAATTGACTTTTTAAATGCGAGCATAGAACGGCAAGCTTAGCTAGTTCTTGATATTTTCAGATTAATTGTTATATATTTATTAGATTTTTAGGGGTAATGGTATGTCAGATAGTAAAGAAAGAAAGAGGAAATTCACTGACATGGTGAATAAACAGGAAAGCGAGGACCAACAAAATAATAGCAAACAAGCTTGTGATCTAGATGAGCTTAAAACATTAAAAGAACGTGCGGTTCAGCTTGAAGATCATTTACGCCGTGCTGTTGCGGATAACGAAAATATTAAACGTATAATGCAAAAACAAATTAGCGATGCAAGCGACTACGCAGTTACAAAATTTGCCCGTGATATGATCGACTCGTGCGATAATTTAAAAAGAGTAATGGAAATTTTGAAGGACAATGATCCTGTCCATGAGGGAATTAAAGTAGCTCATCAAAAAATCATGAATGACCTCAAAAAGCACGGAATAGAAGAGGTAAACCCAATTGGGGAGCTTTTTGATAGTAATTTACATCAAGCTGTTGTGGAAAGAGAGGATAATGAGAAACAAACTGGTACTATTGTGGAAGTCTTGCAAACCGGCTACACTATCAAAAATAGGTTGCTTCGTCCTGCAATGGTTATTATCTCCAAAAAAACTGCTAATTGTGGGAGCAGTTAGCAATATGCATGCAATTAGGCAGATATATAATGACAAGCGTAGTCTTTTCAGGCATTCAACCAAGTGGTGTACTGCATTTAGGTAATTATCTTGGCGCAATCAAGCAGTGGGTAACTTTACAGGATAAATATAAATCTCTTTTTTGTATAGTTGATTTGCATGCGATTACAGCCAATAAGCTTCCTGCAAGCGAGTTAAAAAGTAATATTTTTAAAACAGCAGCAGTTTACATCGCGTGTGGAATAGATCCAGAAAAATCCATTATTTTTAATCAGTCTACAATTAGTGGTCACGCAGAACTTAGTTGGTTGCTAGGGTGCTATACACCAATTGGTTGGCTCAATCGTATGACTCAATTTAAAGATAAGGCTGGCAGAGATAAACAAAAAGCCTCTCTTGGGTTATATAGTTACCCAGTGCTTATGGCTGCAGATATATTACTATATCAAACTAAATATGTCCCTGTTGGTGATGATCAAAAACAGCATTTGGAGCTCGCACGCAATATCGCATTAGCTTTCAATAATTACTATAAGCTCGGTCATTTTGTTGTACCTGAAATACTAGTTTTAGACCACGCATCTAGGATAATGAGTTTAAGAGATGGCACAAGCAAAATGAGTAAATCTGATCCTTCAGAATACTCGTGCATTAACCTTGACGACACAGATGACTTGATTGTTAAAAAAGTGATAAAAGCAAAAACGGATTCAATGCTAGGCTTTGATTTTGCTACTTTAAAGTGTCGCCCAGAAATAAGTAACTTGATAAACATCTACTCAATACTTAGTAATTTAGATGTAGATAAAGTGTGTGAAGAAATGAATAAGTATGATATGCAGCACTTTAAAGGAGAGTTGGCTGATCTAATCATAAGTGTTATATCACCCATACGTGAGGAAACAAATGATCTTTTAAAAGATCAGTCTCACTTATATGGAGTGTTAAAAAAAGGCACAGAAAAAGCAGCAGAAATTGTTGGCCATAACATAAAAGAAATCAAAAATATTATAGGGTTTGTTCAATAAGTTGCACTAATTCTTAATTGTTAGTGAGTCAGGTAAGTGAATTGCAGAGTTGTTTAATTGTGTAGTGAGAAGAAAGGTAGTAAATTTGCACAAAGTACTCTCAAGCAAAGCAATTGTATTATAGACTTTATTACGCAAAATGTTCTGTTTTATATATAACCAAAGTCTCTCAATAGAATTGAGCTTAAGTTATGGTGGCAGGTATATAGTCTCGATATTTTTAGATACCTAAATTTTTGACTTATGAAACTAGTATAATCCATGATAAGATAAGATTTCTTGTTTTCTTAAATATTGTGGCATTTATTTAAGAAATATATTTATACAATCAGTGTTGACATTCGGTATAAATAAGTTAGAATTCTCTCTATTTCTAGGATTAGCTGCGCTATAGAGATGAGAATTTTATCTACCTAATTTTTTACTTTAACCTATGTTCTAACGCCCTTTTTAACCATCCATATCCAATTTTGAATGTGTGCCAATCGCAACCCATCAAAGAAAAATAGCTCTTATTCAAAACACTTACCAATAATCTCATTAAGCTTTTTTTAACTCTTCCTATCTACCTTTATCTTGTTTATTATGAATTGGTCTTGGCGTAATATATGAAAACTTCATTTTTTGCATGTTATGGTGTACTGTGGACTTGCTAACATTCAAGTCGGATTTTTCCTAGATTCTTATTTTCGTTTCTTTAGTGGTAATATTAGATTTTTTGTGTGTCTATACTTTAACTTATTCAAATTGACTCTTGATTCAGTCTAGTTTTTCTATGATGTTGAGAAAGAACAAACAATTTTTTTCTTTTCCAAATTTTAGGTGCTTTGCCCATGCAGTTAGTGTTTCCTGAAATGCAACATATTTTTGCTACGGCTATTATATTGTGCTTTTTGTTGCAATTACAGCGTTTAGTTTTTTGTAACATATGCGTTAATCTTACACTTTTTTCAACGCTCCTTTTGCTGATTCTATGACTTTTTTATCTAATAATTTTGATTTCAATACCATTTAGAACTTGCTTCTTACTTACTTCAGTATAGCTTCTTTTCCGTTATTGTTTATCCGTTTCTTGTAAAGTGGGAATTGGTATAAGCAGAAAAAAAGCCCTGGTTAATATCTATTAAAATATTAGCGTTTTTTATGTTTTAAACACTTGATAACCGTGGCTTAGCTGCATTTCTATGCGACTAACCTTAATGTTGATTAATACAGCAAGATTCTATACAGATAATTTCGATTGAAAAATAGTTTTTCTACTATATAAGTTCTACATATGGGTTCTATTTTGGAGCGGTCAAATGGAATATAGTAAATATAACTTAGGGGTAAGGGTTATTCATTGGTTAATGGCTGTTTTTATTATTGGTATGCTTTGCTCTGGGTTTTACATGAGAAGCTTGCCGGTTAACAATGAAATTAAATTCAGCATATACACTGTTCATAAGGCTTGCGGGGTTACTATTTTTGGATTAATCATATTACGCATATTTTTTCGTGTCTTCACTTGTGATCCGCTATTCCCAGAAAATTTTTCTCATTTTGTAATTAGTGTGAGTAAAATAGTACACTTTGTTTTATATTCTTTAGCGATACTGATACCATTGTCTGGTTACGTCATGTCTTCTGCTTCTGACATGAAGATCAAGTATATTTTTTATATTCCTTTGTTGATCAATAAAGACAAAGATCTAGCAAATGCGGCCAATTTACTGCACTCGATACTTGCGTACTTTATGGTGTTTTTTATAACCTTGCATATACTTGGTGTTTTAAAGCACATATTTATAGATAAACAAAACATTCTTAAACGCATTATATAGATTGTATGTTGAGTAGCCTCTGGAAAAAGGGAACAGATTTTCTTGGTAGTGAGTTTGCAATAATGGGTGGTGCTATGAGCTGGGTTTCAGAGAGGAATTTAGTTTCAGCGATCTCAAACGCTGGTGGTTTTGGTGTAATTGCATGCGGTGCTATGTCTTCAGACTTGCTGGGGAAAGAAATCATAGAGACGCAGAAGTTAACTAACAAGCCATTTGGTGTAAATCTAATTACTATGCACCCAAACTTGAGTGAGTTAATAGATGTATGTGTTGAAGCAAGAGTGAGCCATATAGTTCTTGCTGGCGGACTACCAGCAAAGCCTAGTATAGAAAAAATCAAAAATGTAGGCATTGAAGTTATGTGCTTTGCACCATCATTGAACCTTGCGAAAAGGTTAGTAAAAATGGGGGTGGGTGCGTTAATAATAGAGGGAATGGAAGCGGGTGGGCACATAGGTCCAGTTAGTACTTCTGTTCTTTCGCAGGAGATATTACCTTATTTTAAAGATGAGAAAATACCAGTGTTTGTTGCAGGTGGAATAGGAAGGGGCGAAATGGTAGTAAATTACTTAGAAATGGGAGCAAGTGGCTGTCAAATAGGCACATTATTTGTTTGCACTAATGAATCGATTGCCCACAAAAATTTTAAGGAGGTGTTTATTAAATCAGCTGCACGTAGTGCGGTATCTTCTGTACAGATAAGTGCTGATTTTCCTGTCATTCCAGTAAGGGCCATAGCTAATAAAGCGAGTGATGACTTTATACAACACCAAAGAGAAATTATTAGTAAATATCACAAGGGACAGATCTCAAAAGAAGGTGGGCAGCTTGAGATAGAAAAATTCTGGGCTGGAGCCTTAAAAAGAGCAGTGATTGAGGGGGATATTGAAGCGGGATCTTTAATGGCTGGTCAAAGTGTCGGTATGGTTGATAAGGAAAAGCCTGTAAAAGAAGTGATAGATATTTTAATTCAACAAGCAAACAATTATATTGAAAAAAGATCTGTAAAAGTGGGACACTTAACCATTAGCAAAGCAAACAGTTAACCAGTAGATAAGTTGCTATAGTTCTCTACAGAAGAACATAACTGTCCAACTTTAATGTAAAATTAACACCAAAAAAGTATCTATACATTTTGTTATGTATGGAGGAATATTATGGATAGTAATGCAGCGATAATTTTTAATTTAACAGAAAATAATCTTTACAATTCTCTTAGCAGTTCTACTAAGAGTTCACAAGCCTTAAAAAGGGTAAAGAGTTATTCAGCGTCAAAAACAGAAGAATTGTGCAAAGTTATAAGAAAAAAGGTAACAGAAGAAAATTATCGAGAAAATCAAGAGAGTGGGCAAGACAAGATTTCTAGAAAATGCAAAAAGTTGTTTAAAAAAGGGGCTAGTCCTGAAGTATTAACGAAATTAGGAGAATCATTGATAGGACAAGAGGAATATTATAATAGTTATGTCCAATACTTTCTTCCAGCATTGAAAAGAGAAATAACAAAGTCAAAAGAACTAAACCTAATGGAAAAAACAGAAATAGAACAAATAATTATGAAACTAATAACTTCAGATGCTGTTTGCAAGAACAGTCATGAAAGTTATTCTAGTACAGAAACAGATGAACAGTCTGCAAATGGAACAAGCAATACTCTTAGTTGCACTGCTGAGGATTCAGAATCAGGTAATACACGTGAAAAAACAAATCTAAAACATTGGGAAAATTCACCCAGTCTAAAAGATGATAATCAATTTAATTTTGAAGAAAAATTACCTGAAACAATAGATACTTTAGAACCAGAAATAAGTGCTTCTGAACTCAATAGTGGTGGTGTAGATGGTGGAGTGAGTTCACCTGGCTTAAGTAAAGAAGGTTTAGAGTCACCGGTAAGTAGTGGAAGGAGCAGTGTAAGCTTAATATTAAGCTCTGCTGGAGAAGATAACAGTGTACAAAAAGAAGAAAGTGAGAACCAAATAAAACTGGAGCGGACTGCAGAAGAAGAGCTGCAGGTGCAAGAAAATAAAAGACCAAGCAATGGAATAAGTTCAGTACAAGCTCCTGAAAAGAAAAGGAACGTGGAAGGTACTACCATGCAAAAGCTTCTTATGAAGAAAAAAAAAGGTGAAGATGCTCTATCTAAAGGACAACTCAACAATAGAGAACTTTATGGTGCATTTGCAGCAAGTTGTGCTCTTTTGGCAATTGTGTGTTTTGTTGGGGCGGTAGTAACAAAATCCGGAGCATTGTGTCTGGGATGGTATGTTATGACTGTAGTGCTTGCTATAGCAGCAGTAGCTGCATGGTATTTATCTCTTCTTCCTTCAAGTAAATTAGCGTGTGCTAATTCAAGCCCTGTTGTTAATAATGAAAAAAGCCTACGGCATGTTTAATGCCAGTTCTCATTATGAGTGGGTCAGATGAGTGACATTGCAGAGTTGTTTAACTGCTGAATGAGAAAGAGAGGTAATAAATTTGCAAAAGAGCTTTTAGGCAAAGCAATTGTGTTATAGGCTTTATTACACAAAATGTTCTGTTTTATATAGAACCAAAGTCTCTCGATAGGATTGAGCTTAGGTGAGATGGTGGCAGATATATAGTTCCGATATTTTTAAGTACCTTTAAATTTTTGACTTATGCTAACTAGCATAATCTATGATAAAAAAGGCTTCTCGTGCTCTTAAGTATTGCAACATTTGTTCAAGAAATATACTCATACAATCAGTGTTGGCATTTGGTGCAAATAAGTTGGACTTCCTCCATTTCTAGGATTAACTGCACTGTAGAGATAAAAAATTCATTTACCTAATTCTACTTTAACCT
>NZ_WQMO01000011.1 GCF_013366805.1 Wolbachia endosymbiont of Litomosoides brasiliensis | reverse complement strand
TTTTATCTCTACAGTGTGGTTAACCTAGAAATAGAGGGAGTTTTAGCTTATTTATACCGAATGTCAACACTGATTATATGAATATATTTCTTGGACAAACGTTGCAATATTTAAGAACACGAGAAGCCTTTCTTGTCATGAATTGTACTAGTTAGCATAAGTTAAAAATTTAAAGATACCTAAAAATATCAAGATTATACACCTACTATCGCTCTCACCAGAGCTCAATCCTATTGAGAGACTTTGGTTGTATATAAAACAGAACGCTTTGTGCAATAAAGTCCATAATACAATTGCTTTGCTTAAGAGTATTTTGTGCAAATTTATTACTTCTCTTATTACTTCACAATAAAACAACTCTACAATGTCACTTATTTGACCTATTAACAGTGAAAGCTGGTATAAAGGAGTTGGCAAGGTTTGTCAAGTAGTTTTTCATGAACTATTTAAACTTTAGTTCATCAAATTGTAATGTCTGTACAATTGTGTGCCACAACCAAAGCTTTCCTCCTAGTTTAAAGATGTTGCCAATCAGTATATGTATAATGTAATGTTAGTTAATATTTATAAATGAAGAGATTTCATGGAAAGTAACTACAATGCTGATGCAATAAAAGTCTTAAGAGGTCTCGATGCTGTAAGGAAGCGTCCAGGCATGTATATTGGGGATACTGATGATGGGTCTGGTCTGCATCATATGGTGTATGAGGTTGTTGATAATGCAATAGATGAATCTTTGGCCGGGTATTGTGACAAAATTGAAGTCAGCATAAATGAAGATGGCTCAGTATCTGTAATTGATAATGGTCGTGGCATTCCAACTGATATTCACGAAGAAGAAGGAATATCAGCAGCAGAGGTAATAATGACCCAACTGCATGCGGGTGGTAAATTTGATAGCAATACCTATAAAGTTTCTGGTGGATTACATGGTGTTGGAATCTCAGTTGTAAATGCATTATCAAGCTGGCTGGAGTTAACTATTTGGCGTAATAAAAAAGAGCACTTTATGCGCTTTGAAGATGGTAAGTCTATTGAACCTTTGAAGATAGTGAATGAGAACACGAATAAAAGAGGGACTAAAGTAACATTCATGCCGTCAACGGAGACTTTTGGTAGTATTGATTTTAGTTATTCTACTCTTGGAAATCGTATCAGAGAATTAGCTTTTTTAAATTCAAATATCAACATCACTTTGCGAGACTTGCGTAACAAACCGTATACAGAGTCTTGCTTTAACGATAGTAAACAATCTAAGGATAATTTTGGCACAGCAAATTTCGTACGGTACTTAGACAAGAATAAAACGCATGTCACCAAAATTGTCAGCATGAGAGGTGATATAAAGGATCTTGGTATCAGTATAGAAATATCAATGGAGTGGAATGACTCCTACTACGAGCATATGTTATGCTTTACAAATAATATAAGACAACGGGATGGTGGTACACATTTAGCAGGATTTAGGTCCGCGTTAACAAGATGTATCAATAACTATGCGACTGATGAGGGATTTTTAAAGAAAGCAAAAGTTAGCTTGACTGGAGAAGATGTTAGGGAGGGTTTAACTTGTGTTTTGTCTCTTAAGATGCCTGATCCCAAGTTCTCTTCGCAGACAAAAGACAAATTAGTCAGTTCTGAAGCGCGCACAGTTGTAGAGAGTATAGTTTCTGATAAGTTGAGTACAATACTTGAGACTGATCCAAAGTTGGCGGCAAGTATAGTAGAAAGAGTAATCAGGTCAGCTAAAGGAAGAGAAGCTGCAAGAAAAGCACGGGAGCTAGTTAAAAATAAAAGCAGTATTGATATTTCTACTCTACCTGGAAAGCTTGCTGATTGTCAGGAGAAAGTTCCTGAGTTGTCGGAATTATTTATAGTAGAGGGTAATTCTGCAGGTGGTACTGCGAAGCAGGGGCGTAACCGTAAAACGCAAGCAGTACTTGCCTTAAGGGGGAAAATTCTAAACGTGGAACGTGTAAGTTTAGATCGTATTTTTTCATCTGCGGAAATAGGTTCTTTAATCACTGCAATTGGGGCGGGAATAGGAGGTGAACACTTTGATATTGAGAAAACTAGATATCACAAAATCATCATTATGACAGATGCAGACGTTGATGGTTCACATATAAGAACTTTGATTCTAACTTTCTTTTTCCGGTATATGCGTGAGGTGATTGAAAGGGGGTATTTATACATAGCGCAGCCACCTCTTTATAAAGTTACAAAAAATGCTCAAGATACTTATATTAAAGATGATGAGACTTTTGAGGAGTATATAATAAACTTGGCGATTAAAAGGTTAACGTTAAGCAGTACAGACAAAGATTTGCGCTTTATCTTGAGTAAATGTCTTAATATTTCAAATATTAGCAAAAATTATGCTAGGGAAATACCACAAAATCTATTGGAGTCGCTACTAGTTTTAAGTAAAAAGAATGCTCTATCATCTGCTAGTGAGATATTGAAATATTTAAAGTTAATGTATAGTGAATATACTTGGGAGGTAGAGATAAAAGATAAAGAAAGAGAAGTTCACATTTCTAAATTATTTCAAGGATTAGCAGACAAATATGTATTTCCACTTAACATGCTTGATAGCAAAGAAATACGAAATATATTAAGCTTTCTTGATGATGTAATTGACTTATTTAATGGTGATTCGTTTTTGAAGTCGCAAGAAACTGAAATAAAAGTAAAGTCTCCTAGTGCACTTGCAAAAATAGTGATGGATTATGGTAAAAAAGGTTTAACTTTACAGAGATTTAAAGGTCTTGGTGAAATGAATGCCGATCAGCTATGGGATACTACGCTCAACCCAGAAACCAGGACTTTATTAAGAGTTGAAATAAAAGATTGCGAAGAGGCTGATTCTATATTCTCAGTGCTGATGGGTGATATAGTTGAACCACGCCGTAATTTTATCAATAATAATGCACTCAATGTACATGATGTTGATATTTAAGTTTAAGCTTGCTAAAAGCAAGCAGCCTGTAGCTTAATGTTTAGGTTTCAACGCCGTGTGTAACTGTACAAACATTTTGATTTGATAAACCGGTAATTCAAGTAGCTTATAGAAATGTAAAAAATTACTTGACACACTTTGCCAGCTCTCTTAGCATTAATTTTTGTTGTTAATGGATTAAGCAAGTGATATTGCGGGGTTATTTAATTGCAGAGTGAGAAAAAGAGGCAATAAATTTGCACAAAGCGCTTTCAAGCAAAGCAATTGTATTATAAACTTTATTGCGCAAAATGTTCTGTTTTATATACAACCAAAGTCTCTCAATGGGGGGTTGAGTTCTGGCAAGTACGGTGGTAGGTAATAATCTCAGTATTTTTAAGTACCTTTAAATTTTTTGGCTTATGCTAACTGGTACAATCAATGACAAGAAGGGCTTATCATGTTCTTAAATATTGTGATATTTGTTCAAGAAATATGTTCATACAATCAGTGTTGACATTCGATGCAAATAAGCTAGAAAACCCTCTTCATTTTTAGGATTAACTGCACTGTGGAAATAAAAATTTTGTCTACCTAATTTTACTTTACCCTATGTTCTAACGCCCTTTTTAAACACCCGCATCCAACTTTCGAATGTGTGCTAAACTGCGATTCATCAAAGATGAATAACTCTTGTTCAGGCTGCTTACCAATAGTCTCATTAAGTTTTTTTAAAACTCTTCCTGTCCATCTTTATCTTATTCATTATGATTGGTCTTGGCGTAATAAATATATGAAAACTTCATTTTTTGTATATTACAGTATGCTGCAGGTTTACTGATATTTAAGCCAAATTTTCCCTAGATTCCTCATTTCTTTAAATGGTAATGGGTTTTCTTATATCTATACTTCAACTTGTTCAAATTAACTCTAATTCAATCTAGTTTTCCACGACGTTGATGGGAAGTAGACGATTTTTCTTCTCTTCCAAATCTTAGTGCTTTATTCATGTAGTCAATGCTGTTCTTAAAATGCAACATTTTTGCTGCAGCTGTTATACTGTGTTTTTTTGCTGTAATTACAGCGTTTAGTTCTTTTGCATATATGTTATTTTGCACTTTCTTTAGTGTTTCTTTTGCTGATTCTACGACTTTTTCATCCAATAAGTTTGATTTTAATGCCATTTAAACCTCATTATTTTACCATACAGTGTGCTCCTTTTCTATTATTGCCTATTCGTTCTTTGTATGGCGAGAATTGGTATAATTGCTTGCATGATACAACTACTGCCTATAAATCACAATATTCGTAAAGGTTTGTGCTGGAAAATAGTTTAGGGCGTGTTAATCGTAAATCTATTTCGATAAGCCTAAATGTTCTAGATGTGCTAATCATTTCTCACTATAAATGTATAGATCTTTTGCCTTATTATTGTTATAATTAATATCTTGTTGAAAATTTAGATATTAATGAATGAATTGAGGAAGCTAAGTATTGCTCAGATGCATAATGGGCTTAAACAAAGAGATTTTTCTGCTGTTGAACTTGTTGAAGTACATATCAACGCAGTAGAAAATGAGAAATTAAATGCATTCATAACGAAAACTCCGGAAATAGCAATAAAAGCTGCAAAAACTACAGATGAGCATTTTTCCCAACAAAAAAGTGGTATAATCTCACCGCTCATGGGTATACCAGTTGGTATTAAAGATTTGTTCTGTACGAAAGGAGTAAAGACGACGGCATGTTCAAAAATGCTGGAAAATTTCATTCCAACTTACGAATCCACGGTATCTGACTTGCTTTTAAAAAGTGGAGCAGCCATGCTTGGTAAACTTAACATGGATGAATTTGCTATGGGCTCTGCAAACACAAATAGCTATTTTGGTCCTGTTGAAAATGTGTGGGCTAGGAAAAGTGATGGGGAAAAGGTTGTACCTGGTGGATCATCTGGTGGGCCCGCAGCATCAGTCGCTGGATTCTTATGTGCTGGAGCACTCGGAAGTGATACTGGTGGATCTGTACGTCAACCAGCAGCTTATTGTGGAGTAGTTGGAGCAAAACCAACTTATGGGAGATGCTCGCGTTTTGGCATGATTGCGTTTGCAAGTTCTCTAGACCAAGCGGGTGTCATTACTCGTTCCGTTTCTGATTCAGCGCTAATGTTAGAAACGATTTGTGGTTATGATAACAAAGATTCAACATCGAGTAAAAGACCAGTACCTAGATTTTCTAATTTTATGAATGGTAATATCAAAGGTAAGCGCATTGGTATACCAAAGGAATATAGGATGGATGGAATTTCAGAAGAAATCATCTATCATTGGGAAAAAGTTTCTTCTGATTTAAAAGAAAGTGGTGTTGAAGTTGTTGATATTACCTTACCTCATACTAAATATGCAATACCAGTGTATTATTTAATTTGCTCTGCTGAAGCTTCATCTAATCTTGCTCGTTATGATGGTGTGCGCTATGGACTTAGGGTTGATGCTGACATCCTTGAAGAAATGTATTCACTAACGAGAGCTGAAGGTTTTGGAAAAGAGGTAAAAAGAAGAATCTTAATTGGCGCTTATGCGCTCTCTTCTAGTCACTACAACGAATACTATGAGAAAGCACAGTGTATTAGGGCATTAATTAGAAATGATTTTATAAAAGCGTTTGAAAAAGTAGATTATATACTTGTTCCATCTGCTCCAACAGAAGCTTTTGGCTTGAATGAAAAGCCAGACCCGCTAATTATGTGTATTAATGATGTCTTTACCGTGCCAATAAGTTTAGCTGGTCTACCTGCTATCTCTGTTCCTGTTGGGCTTTCTAATGAAGGTTTACCACTTGCTTTACAAGTAATCGGAAACTATTATGATGAAGCTGGAATGTTAAATGTGGCAAGTGTGATAGAGCAAAATTGTGGTAGGGTAATTGAATTGAATAGCTAGTTTAGCATAAAACTTCTCAACAAATAGCAAGTGTTCTAATACTAGACCGCTTAAGTTTCTAATCTTAAAGAGGAACAAGTTTAGCAAAAAATAGTGATATTATTAGTGGAGCATAGAATAATCCTATCGTAATACTAATTAGCAGTAATAAAGTAGCTTTATCTGGTTGAAAGTTTAGAATATTAGCTAGCATTATGCTGGACCCAGAAGCTGGAATGACGGCCAGCAACATTAATGCTTTATATATATTTTCATCGTATATACCTGTGAAATGTTTATCTAGAAGGACAATTCCTAAGACAAACAATGGCCAGAGTATGTACTTTGTTGTAATAGTGATTAAAGCAAGCTTCCAATCTACTTTAAAGCTTGTAATTTTTGCAATGCTCACTCCAAGTAGCATCATTCCCAGTGTAGCAAATGTACCTCTAACATTTACCATGACATCCATTAAAAAGTTAGGCACTTGCATACCGGATATACTTAAAAAAAAGCCTAGGATCATTGCATAGGACGAAGGAATTCTAAACAACTTTAGCATACACTCTTTTGCAGTATAAATACCATTTGCAGCTATGTAGAATCCTAAACTATTTTCAAATAATGCCATTCCTATATAACAGACAACGTATACAGATACTGAATCCTCATCAAATAAAGCCATGGCAATTGGTAGGCCAAAATAACCCATACTTGTGCTGCCTGAGCTAAATGCCAATATGTTTCTCGTATTGTCCTTAAATAAAAAGGAGGAAAAGTAATACACTGATAAGGACATGGTACTACCTATAAACCATGTTAAAATCGGTAGAGAGATTACCTGAAAGTTGACCTCTATATTAGATACGCCATATAAGGTCACTATTGGATTGGCTATATAAAAGAGTATTTGAGATATGGTATTTCTGTCAATCTTGAGATATTTTCCTGCCAAATAGCCAATAAGTATTGTAATATAAATAGGTAATATTTTGAAAAAAAGAGTGAAGAACATATTAGCCTAAGTTGCAATCCTTCTGATACTTCTGACCGGTAAAGTGACATTAGATCTTAAGATATTGTAAAAGTAAATAAAATTTATCTTCTAGGTTAACCAATTTATAGTTAATTAAAAGAGATTCACTCAGTGCTAGAATTTGCTTTTGCACAAGACTTAAGGATGATATTTTTGTGGTGAAATTATGTTAAGTTTTTATAAAGCTTCTTGCATATTTTTTAATAATGATAGATTTGCTAGAAATCAAAGCTTTGTAGCAGGTTACACATTGAACTTTTGCATTGCTATTCAGGTTGCTGGCACTAAAATGATTATAGCAGTTGGCATTTTACAAAGTGTTTTGAAAGCGGAGTAACATTTACAAATAAAATTTTACATTACCACTTTGTTAATTTATGTATTATAATAAAATCATTTATCAGACAAACAAAGTTAGAAAAAATTGAAGGAACTGAGAAAAAACCGGGTAGTAAAAACAGGAAGATTTTTATCTTCGTTGTTTTTCTTGCTGCTGATTGCACTATCAATACGTAGTTTTTTATTTGAGCCATTTCATATACCTTCCGGTTCAATGAAAAGTACTCTGCTTGAGGGGGATTACATTTTTACTAGTAAATATTCGTATGGCTATAGTAAGTACTCCTTTCCGTTTTCTCCAAACATCTTTAGTGGCAGGATTTTTTATACTCCTCCAAAACGTGGTGATATAATAGTTTTTAAGCCTATACGAAACAATAGTATCAGATTTGTTAAGCGAGTAATAGGAATACCAGGCGACAAGGTGCAAGTGATAGAGGGAGAATTATATTTAAATGATCAAAAAGTGGAACGAAAACAAATTGAAAGTTTTTTTGATTATGAGTCAAGCCATAGCATACCAAGATATATAGAAACGCTTCCTAGTGGCAAGGAACATGAGATTTTGGTAGATAACGTTTCTAATAAGCTGTCATATGATACTCCGGTTTATTATGTACCTAACAATCGATTTTTTGTTATGGGGGATAATAGAAATAATTCTTTGGATAGCAGGTTTCCTGAAGTTGGTTTTGTACCAATGGAAAACATAATTGGGCGTGTGATCATAGTTGGCTTATCGTTTAAATTAGGAAAGGTCGATTGGTTGCCTTTTAACTTCAGAATACCTACTGCCCTAAGATTAGACAGGATATTGCACAAGGTTGCATAGTTCTACTTGTTTGTTGACTCATATAATTCTAAAAGGGAATTTTCCAGCTTAGTGATAGTATTGTTAATTTCATTCAAGTCATTTCCTTGTAAGGCATCTTTTGCGTTTTGTAACAGATTTTTCAGCTTTTTATCAGTGGAGAGATTATTATCACCTTCAACCAGATGTATGAGCTTATTTCCATTAATTTTAGCTTCTGCAAGGGAACAAGCTTTCATATCTTCATCAAAGTTATTTATTGACTGATTAACCATATCTTGAATATCAGCTTCACTTAAGCCAAAACTTGAATTTATTTCAACTATCTGCTCAATTCTAGTAGTTTTTTCTCTTGCGGTGACAGTTAATATTCCGTCAACATTAACTGTGAATTCTATTTCAACTCTTGCAGAACCTGCAGGCAGTTGTGGTATACCTTTTAGTTCAAACTGCGCTAGAGATTTGTTACCCTCTATAGTTTCACGTTCTCCCTGACAAACGTGGATTTTCATTGCTGTCTGTCCATCAATGTAAGTTGTAAACTCTCTTGTTTCTGAAACTGGTAGTGGTGTATTTCTTGGTATGATTTTTTCAACTATCCCTCCCATAGTTTCTATGCCAAGTGATAAAGGTAAAACATCCAGAAGAACGTTTCTATCTTTTGAGTTTGAAGTAAAATAATGAGCCTGCAAAGCTGCTCCAATAACAACTGCTTTATCCGGATCTACATCATTTAGCACTTTGTTACCAAAAAGTTTAACTAGTGAGCTTTGAACTAGTGGTACTCTAGTTGCACCTCCGACTAAAATTACTCCTTTTATATCGTCAATTTTAAGACCTATGTTACTTATAGTATGAGTGACTATATTGATAGTCTTATTAACTAATGAACTAATCGCCTGCTCAAATTCTTCTTTGGTAATTTCGCATTTAAACAATTCACCATTAATGTTAAACTCAAAAGTGCTAGAAATGTTTTTGCTTAGGTACTCCTTTATAGATCGTGATTTTGTAAGTAAATGCTTAGGAGAGCAGGGATCTTTATTTGCTTTCTTTCTATATTTATCCAATATAATCATACTTAGAAGGTAATCAAAGTCATCACCACCAAGTTTGGTATCACCGCTAACCGCAAGAACTTGAAATACTCCTTGATGTAATTTCAATATCGAAATATCAAATGTTCCACCACCAAGGTCGTAAACTGCATATATTCCACTGTTATTGTTCTTTGCAATAGAATAAGAAAGCGCTGCTGCGGTTGGCTCATTAATGAGGCGAAGAATTTCTATGCCAGCTAATTTTGCTGCATGTTTTGTTGCATTGCGTGCTGAATCATCAAAGTAAGCTGGAACAGTGGTCACCGCTTTTCTTACTTCCATCCCTGTGGACTTTTTTACTCTTTCACACAAAGCTTTTAATATCTCAGCAGAAATTTCAATAGGGGTGAGATATTTGTTTTCCGAGCATTTTACCCTAATAACTTTTTCACTTTCATTATCTATTTCAAGATTGATACCTTCTTTGCTCAAGTCTTCAACACTTTTGCCCATTAGGCGTTTTATGGAGCAGACAGCGTTTTGGCCAACATCGTAGCCGATTTTCAATGTGTTATTTTCATATGAAATAACAGAGGGCAATAGCTCTCTTCCCTGCTCATCTTCAAATATCTCCACATCGCCAGCTTTATTTACTACGGCAATTAGAGAATTGGTAGTGCCAAGATCTATACCAAAAACTACTTCATTTAAATTTGGTTCAGAAATTTGAATTGGTCGCATTTTTTACCTCTTCAAATGACTTATATAAGTATTTCAATCTCAAAACTTGCATCGCAGCTTCATCAAAATTTTTTACGGCAAAATTATTAGTTAGGTTTTCAATGCAACCTTTTATTTTTTCATCAATTATATCACTTGCAAATTTTAGGTTGTCGTAATTTAGTAAGTATTCTCTTATTTCTATTGATTCATTTAATATCTCAAGGTCATGTTGATCCTTTTGGCTTCTTACACCGAAAAGATTCAGCAAATGCTCTGCACGTTTTAGAGGTGACTTTAGCACCTGATAAGCTTTATTGATATTTCCCATGTTCTTGGACTGTCTTTCATTTATATCAATTTTGCTTAGCTCAATATATTTTTTCTCTAATTCATTAAGGCTGATATCGAAAGCTGGCTCAATTTTAAACAATGCAAAATAATTACTAGACATGAAAACTCTCCCCACAACCGCATTTTCCTTTCTCATTAGGATTTTTAAAAACAAAACCAGATGAGAATTTTTCCTCTACATAATCCATTTCAGAGCCGAGAATAAACATGACAGATTTTGGATCGATTAACACTTTAACTTTTTGACCATCACTGCAGTTCTCTTCAATTACTGACTCTAAAGGGCGTGTATCATACGCGTATTCAATATCGTATTTTAGACCAGAACATCCTTTTTGTTTAATTAAGACTCTTATTCCTATTGCTTCTTTTGATCTCCCAAGGTTAGTATGCTGTTTCCGATTCAATAGATATTTTATCCTCTCTACTGCATTTACAGTTATGGTAATAGGTTTTCTGTCTTTCTTTACAGCGTTTATTTCTTGATATCCACTCATAATTTCTTAGCTTTCATTTTTACTATGTTTACTTTGATAGTCATGAATAGCGGCTTTTATGGCGTCTTCAGCAAGTACCGAGCAGTGTATCTTCACTGGGGGCAAAGATAACTCCTCCACTATTTGGGTGTTCTTTATCTTTGTTACGTCTTCAATGGTTTTGCCTTTGATCATTTCTGTTAGCAAAGAGCTTGAAGCAATAGCGGAACCACAACCAAAAGTTTTAAATTTCGCATCTTCAATTACACCTTTGTCGTTGACCTTTATTTGCAATTTCATCACATCGCCACATGACGGTGCACCAACCAAACCAGTACCAACACTTGGATCGTTTTTGTCCAAAGAACCAACGTTCCTTGGGTTTTCATAATGGTCCAAAATTTTCTCATTATAACTCATAAGATTGCCTGTAAATCACCATACCTGTATTATAACATATTCAGGTTAGAAATTAAAGTAAAAACACTCGTTTCATGTGCATTTTACTTTAAGAATGCACGTAAAACGTTGTATTTAACTTTACAAGTACATGTAATGTATGTCATTCTTTATATTATCATTTTAAAAGGAGTGTTCCCTTGAGTTTGTTTAGTAGCCTTTGCAAAGGTTTGTTAAAAACTTCTTCTCGCTTTAGCAATGGAGTAAAAAGCATTTTTTCTGCCAAAAGAAAGTTAGATCAATCTCTTTTAGATGAATTAGAGGAACTGCTCATTAGCATGGATATTGGTTATAAAACTTCCAAGTTGATTGTTGGTAGGCTCGCAAGCATTAAATTTGACAGGGAAGTTGAGCATAATATTATCACACAGCAACTAGTGGATGAGATAGAAGTAATATTAAACCCTGTTGTGCAACCGCTAGTTTTAGATAAAAAGCCGCATATAATAATGATATGCGGAGTGAATGGTAATGGTAAAACCACAACTATAGGTAAGCTTGCTTATAAATATAAGGAGATGGAAAAATCTGTCATGCTCGTTGCGTGTGATACATTTAGGGCTGCTGCTAGTGAACAGTTAAATATCTGGGCAGAGCGTTCCGGTTGCTTTATTATTACTGGAGAGCATGGCAGTGATTCTGCAAGCGTGGCATATAGAGCTATAAGTCAAGCTATAAAAGATAGCATAGATGTTATTCTGATTGACACAGCAGGTAGGCTACAAAATAATGTGAATCTTATGGAGGAGTTATCGAAGATATATAGGACGATAAAGAAATTAGATGACACTGCTCCTCATGATGTTATTTTAATTCTTGATGCAACTACTGGTCAAAATGCTTATAGCCAATTAGAAGCATTTAGTAAAATGGTTGGTGTTACAGGGTTAATTATAACAAAGCTAGATGGTACTGCTAAGGGAGGAGTAGTGATTGGACTTGCAGAAGCTTATAAAGTAAAGTTACACGCTATAGGAATTGGTGAAAGTGTAGAGGACTTGAGGGAGTTCACTAGCAAAGAATTTGCTAAAGCGCTATTTAGCTGTGATTAAAGATCACCTTATAATTCCTTTTTGTAGCAAGCTTAATTATTTTGATATCGTGAGAAGAATAATTGCTATTTTGAGGCATAATTGCTTTTTTAAATTCTAATTTTTGTTTCTTTTAGCCTCAGGCCAGTGTATGAGATATGTTTAATCTCACCTAAAAGTACAACTTCACCCAAATTATTGAAGAGATTGACAGCGGTGAATTTACTATGCTTGAAATAAGAAAGGCAATAACGGCAAGATCAGTCGATGGTTCTTGTATTTTCAATCTTCCTGCAATGTTCAGATACGCTTCATTTTTTGTAGAGACGTTTTGCAACGGGCATTTATACTAATTCCACTATGTAAGGAACGGATAGATAATGATGAAAAAGAAGCCTTGCTGAAATAAGTAAAACAGTGAGGTTTGAATGACATTGAAATCAAAATTATTGGATAAAAAAGTCATAGAATCAGCAAAAGGAATGCTAAAGGAGGTGTGAAATAACGCATATGTTGCAAAAAAACTAAATGCTGTAATTGCGGCAAAAAGGCGCAGTACAACAGCAAAATATGTTTCACTTTAAGAACAGCACTAACTGTGTGATAAAGCACCTAAAACCTAAAATTTGAAGAGAAGAAAGATTGTTTGCCTCCCTTAATGTTGTGGAAGAACTGGATTGAATCAGGTCAATTTGAGCAAATTTATAGTATGGATATAAAAAAATTAGTATTACCATTAAGGAAATGAGAATAAGAATCCAGAAAAAACTTAGCTTAAATGTCAGCAAGTCTACAACAATACATCCTAATTTGTAGAAATGAAGTTTTTGTATATTGCGTCAAGACCAATTTGCAGGATATGAGGTAGACAGGAAGAATTTAAAAAAAACTTAATGAGACTGTTGATAGGTATTCTGAACAGGAGTTATTTATCTTTGGTGAATCGCGGTTTTAGCACACATTTAAAAGTTGGACACGGGTGGTTTAAAAAGGGCATTAGAGTACAGGTTGAAGTAGAACTAGTTAGATAAAATTTTTATTTCTACAGTGCAGTTAGTTCTAGAAATGAAGAGAGTTTTAGTTTATTTACACCTAATGTCAATACTAATTTTATGAATGTATTTCTTGAACAAATGTTACAATATTTAAGAACACGAGGAGCCTTTCTTGTCATGAATTGTGCTAGTTGGCATAAGCCGAAAAATTTAAAGGTACCTAAAGATATCAAGGTTGTACATCTACTACTATGCTTGCCAGAGTTCAATTCTATTGAGGGACTTTTGTTATACATAGGACAGAATATTTTGCGCGGTGAACTCTGTAGTGAATTGCCTTACTTAAGAGCGCTTTGTGCAAATTTATTAACCTCTCTTCGCTTTGCAATTAAATAACTCCGTAATGTCACTTATTTGCCCACTAATAATGGTATTGGTATTAGCCAAATAAACTTATGTATACTGGCTTAACAAATTAATCCACAAAGATCAAGTCGAAACTCTCAAAACAATGCTAAACTCAATTGCTATGGCAAGAACAGTTGATGTATTACTACCACTACCAATTGACCAATTATTTTCATATGCAGTTGAGGAAAGTACTGAAGTTTCAGTTGGGGATTACGTAGTGGTGCCACTTGGCAAAAAGCGCATTATCGGAATAGTTTGGAAGTGTGGTGACAAGAACGATCAAGAATTAAAATTTATTGAGCAAAAGATCAATCTACCAAATATTAGACTAAAATTGATTGTGTTTGCAGAGTGGGTCGCACAATACAATGTAATACCTCTTGGTATGCTTGCAAAAGTGATAATGGGAGGAGTGTTAAAAGTAAACCATCTGGATAAGTTATTTTATGTTGAACAAGAGCAGGAAATAAGTGAGATAAATTACCAATTGAGTTCTGAGCAACAGATAGCCAGCGATAAAATAGTAAGCAATTTGAATGAGTATTCAGTGACTTTGCTTGACGGTGAGACAGGATCTGGAAAAACGGAAGTTTATCTCTCTGTGATTGCACAATTGATTAAGAACTATAGTAGTGCGCCTGCCGTTTCAAATACTGCTCAGACTTTGTCATTTCAGTGCCCAGATACACAACTGTACAAGCATTGTGATTTGGTTCCACCAGGAGGGTATCATCCCAGCACTCTGGCGCTGGGGTTCAATTTTCCACACAATCCCATCAAGAATGTTCATTTTAACGCAAGACCGGCCGCTTCCACGCCTAATTTACAACCAAAATTTCTGGATTCTAGTGTTAACTACTTGCGTGATACCTTTGTATTTAAGGCAAAATGCACTATAACATTCAACACACTGTCTTTGTCAAGTACTGGGATGACACCAAGATATGGTGAAACGATATTAAACAAAAGTAATGTACAAATTTTAATTCTCCTGCCTGAAATTGTTTTAACTTCACAATTGGTGAATCGTATTCGTGGTCAGATATCAAGAAACTTAGCTGAATGGCACTCAGAACTTACTCCAAAAACTCGCCGGAATAATTGGCTCGGTATAGCAAATGGAAATGCACAGGTAATTATTGGTGCACGATCAGCACTTTTTTTGCCTTATAAAAACCTAAAATTGATTATCGTTGATGAAGAACATGATTTATCTTTTAAACAAGAACGGGGAATTACATATAATGCTCGAGATATGGCAATAGTCCTGGCCAAAATCGAAAACATTCCAATAATTTTATCTTCAGCAACTCCATTACTTGAAACTATTTATCATATTAAAAATGGGAATTACAACCATATAAAGCTCACTAAGCGATTCGGCGGCGCAGAATTGCCCCTCATTAAAGTAGTGGATATGAGGAACAACAAGCAATGGATTTCTGATGAGCTTTTTGAAGGTATAAAACAGACCATAGAGAAAAGACAGCAGGTTATGCTTTTTTTAAACCGCAGAGGGTATGCACAACTTGTAATTTGTAAAAAGTGTGGATATAAAATCCCATGCTTAAATTGCACTGTTTGGCTTGTATACCACAAGAAAAAAAATGCTCTTTTGTGTCATCATTGTTCTTATCAATTAAAACTTCCAGAAAAATGTTCTAATTGCCAAAGCGAGCAGTCATTATCTCCTTATGGCGTAGGAGTTGAAAGGTTACTTGAAGAAACAGTCAAATTAATACCAAATGCAAGAACTGCGATTATAAGCAGCGATCAGAAGTCGGTTCGTAACGTTATTGACCTAGTGTTGAAGGAAGAATTGAACATTATAATTGGCACGCAGATAATTGCTAAAGGGCATAACTTTCCTAAATTAACTTTGGTTGGTGTGATAAATGCAGATTTGAGTCTTGAAAATGCTGATCTGAGAGCAGCAGAAAAGACATATCAACTATTACATCAAGTTGCAGGAAGGTCTGGAAGGTTTAATGAAAAAGGAATGGTAATAGTGCAAACCAATAATCCTGAAAGTTCAGTAATAAAAGCATTGCAGCATCAAAAAAGGGACTCGTTTTATGAAATCGAACTTAAGTCGAGGTGCAAAGCTAAAATGCCACCATTTAGTAGATTAATCGCACTTATAATTTGTGGTAAGAATTGGATTACAACGCAAAAAGCAGCAAATGAAATAGCGAGCTTCTTGCATGATCAATGTTTAAGTAAAAAGCCTCCAGCCTCTTCTTCTTTGTTATTCCAGTACTTGACCATAGAGTCTAGAAAAAAAGAATTCGAGATTCTTGGTCCATCACCGGCAGCAATAAATTTCTTAAATAATAAGTATCGGTATAGGATATTGCTAAAAATATACAACAAACGCAGTCTATCCATACAAAAAAAGTTAAAATATTGGATTAAAAATTGTAACTTAGGTTCGAATATTACAGTAACAATAGATGTTGATCCTGTGAGTTTTTTTTAATGATTACTTGAGACCAGGCTATCTATAGCTAACCTAAACAAGATCTTCCTACATCATGCTGCGATCCATTTATGGTATTATAAGTGAAAGACTAGTACTAGTTCTCATTATTAGTGAGTCAAATAAGTGACATTGCAAAGTTGTTTAATTGCAAAGTAAAAAAGAGAGGTAATAAATTTATACAAAGCGCTCTTAAGTAAGGCAATTGCACTATGGGGGTTTACTACGTGAAATATTCTGTTCTATATGTAATCAAAGTCCCTCAATAAAATTGAACTCTGGTGAACCTAGTAGTAGGTATATAACCTCGGTATTTTTAGGCACCTCTTTAAATTTTTGACTTATGTCAACTAACATAATTCATGGTAAGAAAGGCTTCTCCTGTCCTTAAATATTGTAGCATTTGTTCGAGAAATATATTCATACAACCAGCGTTGACATCCAGTGCAAATAAGCTAGAACTCTCTTCATTCTAGGACTAGCTGCACTGTAGAAATAAAAATTTTATCTAACTAATTTTACTTTACCCTATGTTCTAATGCTAATTCCCACTATATAAGAAACTTGTAGACTAATGGAAAAGAAGTCTTACTGAAGTAAGTAAAATAGCAAGGTTTAAGTGGCATTAAAATTAAAATTATTGGATGAAAAAGTCGTAGAATCAGCAAAAGAAACGCTGAAGAAAGTGCAAAATAACTAAATGCTATAATTGCAGCAAAAAAAAACACAGTATGACAGCTAGGGTAAAAATATTTTACATTATCAAGAACAGCACTAACTTCATGAATGAAGCACCTAAAATTTGGAAGAGAGAAAAATTATTTACTTCCCCTCAATGTTATAGCAGAACTAGGTTGAATCAAAGTCAATTTGAATAAGTTGAAGTGTAGATACAAGGAAACCCTAATCCTAATATTACTATTAAAAAAATGAGGATAAGAATCCAGGAAAAATTTGGCTTGAATGTCAGAAGCCTACAGTACACCATAATATGCAAGAAGTGAAGTTTTCGTATATTATGCCGAGACTAATTTACGATGAACAAGATATGAGGTAGACAAGAGGAGTTTAAAAAGAACTTAATGAGGCTATTGGTAAATATCTTGAACAAGAGTTATTTTTCTTTGGTGAATTGCAGTTAGCACGCATTTGAAGGTTAGTGCTGGTGATTTAAAAAGGACGTTAGAACACAGGTTAAAGTAAAATTAGTTAGATAAAATTTTTACTTCTACAGTGTAGTTAGTCCTAGAAATGAAGAAAGTTCTAGCTTATTTGCACTGGATGTCAACGCTGGTTGTATGAATATATTTCTTGAACAAATGTTGCAATATTTAAGGACAGAAGAAGCCTTTCTTGTCATGAATTGTGTTAGTTAGCATAAGTTAAAAAATTAAGGTACCTAAAAGTATCGAGGTTATATACTACTACTAGACTTGCCCAAGCTCAATTTTATTGAGAGACTTTAGTTGTGTATAAAACAGAACATTTTGCGTAATAAAGTCTGCAATATAACTACTTTGCTTGAGAACGCTTTGTGCAAATTTATTGCCTCTCTTTTTCACTCCGCAATTAAACAGCTCCGCAATGTCACTTATTTGCCCTACTAACAATAAAATTGGTATAATTTGCCCTGTTTTCTATTTGGTTTAGGTTGCGTAAAAAGTCTAATGTCATAATAAAGAAGTTATATTCCCTGCGCTAGCACTTAAACTTATAAACGCTTTTCATGAACTGTGAGATTGTTTTAAGTTAAGGTTAAACCTATTTCCAGCAAGTTGTTTCTACAAGTATAGTGCATTTTAGCGTTATAGTGCTCTAACAACAGGCAGGTCATGTAAATACTAATATCTTTCATACTTAAATTATCATTTTCTTTCTTGTTAAACTTTTTTACTAATGATCTACTTAGGGGCTTATGCTCATTTAGAACTTGCATTGTTAATAGAGTTTCATGTTTTAATTGGCTTAACAAAACAGACATTTGTTCAACTTCTGCCACTACGTTGGCTATAGTTATTGCCATATTAGAGATTATTTTATTTATCTTCTCAATTAAACTTGCCTTGCACTTCACAAAATATTCATCCATTTCCCACGTGAATTTTATTTTTTTTTTAGCAAATAATTTTCAATGTTCGATTTGGTCTGGTTAAAGCTGTGATTGTCCGCTGAAGAAGAGTATGCCTGTTTCATAACTTTGTGTTTGTATATTAAATCATTGGAGCTTTCCTTGAGCAGCAACAATGCTTTCCTACATACATCAGCACCATTCTGATGGACTACTTCAAGCTCTTCTAGGCCAAACATTATTCCATTCATAGAGTTAGCAAAGTCATGAAGCAATCGTCCTGATAATAACTCTGTTATTGACAGTATGTTTTTGATATTCTTGCTCATTGGATAATTATAAATGATTTAAATTACCCTATATTGGTAAACATATAATAGTCAATTAAGAAAAAGTTTTGTTGTACTTTATTATGTCAAGTCATTAATATAGTGTTAATAGTCACAGAACTTATAAAAGGGTCATGAATACTTATGCTAAATCTGGAGTAGATCTTAAATTATATAGTAAACTAATAAAAGAAGTTCAACTTGTTGTTGATGAAAATAAAAGGGAGGAAGTAATTAGCGAGGTGGGTTCATTCTCTGCACTGTTTGATTTTGCTGCGTTAAGTGAGAAATATAATCATCCTGTACTAGTTTCCTCAACTGATGGAGTAGGTACAAAGCTGTTGATAGCACAAGAAATAGGTAAACATGATACTATAGGTATAGATTTAGTTGCAGCGTGCGTGAATGATTTGCTTGTCCAGGGGGCAACACCTTTATTTTTCCTTGATTATTTTGCAACAGGTGCTTTGAACAAAGATGTTCTATTGTCTGTAATTCAGGGTATTACAGAGGGATGTAAACAGGCTAAGATAGCATTGGTTGGTGGAGAAACCGCAGAGATGCCTGGAATGTATGATAATAATCGCTATGACCTTGCAGGATTTGTGGTTGGAGTGGTTGATAAGAGCAAGATTCTTCCTGGTTATGGTTTGATGAAAGCAGGTGATTATATAGTTGGCTTGGAATCAAGTGGAATTCATTCAAATGGACTTTCTTTGGTGCGTCATATTTTTGAAGATTTAGGCATAAGTTACAATGATCCGTCTTGGTGGGATAATCAACTTTGGGGTGAGGTGTTACTCAAGCCAACAAAAGTATATGTTGATTCTTTACTGCCTATTATGTCACAGGTAAAAGGTATTGCACACATCACAGGTGGTGGCTTGGTGGATAATGTTCCACGAATTCTCCCAAAAAATTTGTTTGCAGACATAGACATCAATTCTTGGAAATGGCCAGATATATTTTTGTGGCTGATGGAAGAGGGTAAAGTGGGGAAGAAAGAAATGTTAAGAACATTTAATTGTGGTATTGGTATGATATTAATTTTAGATCCTGAAAATATACAAGGCGTAAAAAATCATTTCCAAAAGCGTGGGGAAAAAATTAAGATCATTGGGAAACTTGATGAGAAATGCAATCCATCATTTGATGGAGTAGTGTTTTAATTAGTATAACTTGATTGATAACCTTTTTGCGATTTCTAGGTATGCTTCCTTTAAGTTTCCTAAATTTAAGCGAAAGACGTCTTTATCTAGTTTTTTGCGTGTATTTTTATCCCATAACCTACAGTTGTCAGGGCTAATCTCATCTGCCAAAGTGATCTTTATATCATCGTTTATTGGTCTGCCAAATTCCAATTTAAGGTCGACTAAATCTATTCCTGCATTAAAAAATAAGTCAATTAGAACTGTGTTGATTTTGAGGGTTGTAGTTTTAATTTTTTTCATTTCTTTATGAGATAGCCAGCTAAAATATAGTACGTGATTTTCATTTACCATTGGATCAGCTAGGCTGTTGTTTTTATAAAAAAACTCGATTATAGGAGATGCAAGCTTCTTACCTTCTTTTATATTGAAGCGCTTGCAAAAACTGCCAGCCGCGATATTTCTTACTACTATTTCAAGAGGTATAATTTTTAGTTTTTTAACTAGCTGTTCTCTTTCACTTAGAGTTTTTATAAAGTGTGTGTTAATTCCTGCTTTCTCAAGTATTTTCATGATAAAGGCGCTAATGCAATTATTAATTTTTCCTTTACCCTCGATAATTTCACATTTTTCTTTATTGAAAGCTGTAACATCATCTTTGAAGTATTGTATGACAGTTAATGGGTCTTTAGTTTCAATAATGAACTTTGCTTTACCTTCATATATTATTTTGTCTGGCAACATGTGTGATTTAACTATATATTATAGGTATTATATCAAATTACTACTTAAGTTTACTACAAATTTATAAAGATGTTCAATGTTATAATATTAACTATATTCCCGGGAATGTTTCCTGGATTTTTAAACTATTCCCTTACTGGAAAAGCATTAGAGAAGAAGATATGGAACCTTGAAGTGATAAATATTCGTTTTTTTGCCAAAGATAAGCATTTGACAGTAGACGATGTTCCGTATGGGGGTGGAGCAGGGATGGTTATGCGCCCTGATGTAGTTGGTGATGCAGTTGATAATGTACTTTCTGCCCATAAGGATACTAGATTTATTTATATGACTCCGTCTGGCACAAAATTTGATCAGAGCATTGCGAAGAAATTGGTAGGATTTTCTCATATAACGATATTATGTGGTCGATTTGAGGGTATTGACCAAAGAGTGATTGATGAGTATACTCCTTATGAGTTAAGTATTGGAGATTATATACTTTCAGGAGGTGAACCAGCTGCGATGGTGGTTCTTGATGCGTGCGTTAGGCTTCTTCCTGGTGTAGTAAGTAATTCTGATAGTATTGTTGAGGAGAGTTTTAGTTATAGAGGTGGTATGCTTGAGTACCCTCAGTATACTAGACCTGAGCGGTGGAGGAAACATAGAGTACCTGAAATTCTGTTATCTGGTAATCACAAAAAAATAGGTGATTGGAGACAGAAGCAGTCTCAAGTTATAACGAAAAGACGTAGGCCTGAATTATTAGATAGAGAGATAAATGACAAATTTACTTGAAAAGTTCAATAAGCAACAAATGCAAGTATTGGCTAAAGAAGTGCCAGAATTTCATCCTGGTGATGATTTGAAGATTACTTTTAAAGTAGTTGACGGTGCAAGTGAGCGTATACAGGTGTTTGAAGGTGTATGTATATCAAAAAGAAATCGAGGATTACATTCTTCTTTTGCAGTTAGAAAAGTAAGTCATGGAGAAAGTATAGTGTCTCAATTTTTTATTTACTCTCCCACATTAGCTTCAGTCCAGGTAACAAGAAGAGGGAAGGTTCGTAGGGCAAAGTTGTACTACCTATGTAAGCTATTTGGAAAAGCTGCAAGGATAAAAGAGCGCGCTACTTACAAAAGCAATAGTTCTAAGTAGGAATGTAGCATGATGTTAATGGTATCATTCCAGCGCATGATATACAACTATAAGAGTATTTTGATATGATACGGCGTTACATAATAAACGATTTCATGAAAGCAGCTGACACTGGAATCCAGCTTTTTATGCAACCTCGTCAAAGGCATTTATTTAGTATAAGATCAGCAACTTTCTATACTCAACAAATTAGTTTACTTGTCTACAAGCAAACTTTCCTGGATTCCAATGTTACGCACTGGAATGATACCGGCAATTGTGTCTTGTGTTTACTCTACCACAATGCGGAAGGTTCGTACAGTTGTGAGTTTGACTGTAGGATTCGGGAAGAAAGAAATGGACTTCAGTATTAGCTTGCATGACGTCATTACACACTTGAGCAACAAAAAAAGGACTGAAAATAAATGGGCATAAAGACAAAATTTCTTAAACTGCTTCAGTCTAGGCGTGTGCATGCTCGTATAAAAAGGAAGAATAAAAAAGATAAAGCGTTATATTTCTGTTCTTTTATAACGCTAATTATTTCGCTTGGCTGCCCTGTGTGTATATTGCTGAGTATATTGATTAACTCTTATAGTGCCTTAACAGTAACAAAAGTTCTATTACCAATTGAAGTAAACACTGATTTTGACTTAGCAAATAACCTTAGCGATTTGCGGTATAAATCTATTAACTTACTAAATGATTCTCTGCAAAAGATATTTGAGGGGACTGATTTCAAGAGTAGTGACGAGATTTTAAGTCGTAATTCTTACAAGGAGCTGGAGAATTTTGTTCGTAGGAAAGTAAAACATAGTGGTAAATACGAAATCTGGTTTACCGCATCAAGTATAACAAATTCAATAAATAAGGGTAAGTATTTTAACAGTCATTATGCTGGGTTGCTTAGTTGGCTAAAAGAACAAGGGAGAGTAGGAAAATTTTTCAATAAATCTTTATTTCTTGAATCTGACTCTCGTGAACCTGAAAATGCAGGAATCTTGGGAGCATTTGTTGGTTCGTTGATGACGATTATAGTATGCTTGGCTTTAGCGTTACCAGTGGGAATTATGTCGGGCATCTGTCTCCACGAATTTATGCCTAGAAATAATATGATAACTAATGTTATAGAGGTTAGCATAAATAACCTTGCTGCAGTGCCTTCAATAATATTTGGTGTAGTAGGCTTAACTCTCTACCTTGAAATATTTGGACTACCACGTTCTTCGCCACTTGTTGGGGGAATGACTCTTTCATTTATAATGTTACCTAATATTATAATTGCAACAAAAAATGCCTTTGCCAATGTTCCTATTACAATAAAAGATGCAGCTTTTGCTCTTGGAGCGCCTCACATTAGGGTGATATTAGATCACTCTTTACCGATTGCTTTACCAAGGATAATACATGGTACTATGCTTGCAGTTGCAAGAGTTTTAGGTGAGTCTTCTCCTTTGCTTGTAATAGGCATGGTAGCGTTTATCGCTGACACACCCAGGTCCTTTTTTGACCCGGCAACTGTTCTGCCTGTACAAATATATATATGGTCAAGTAGTCCTGAAATTGCATTTGTCGAACTTGCTGCTATTGCAATTATAGCCTTGTTGATAATGTTGTTTGCTCTAAATTTGGTAGCAAATTTTGTAAAAAGAAAATTTGAATTTTTTAACTTTTAATTCATGAAGGTTACCGTTTTATCTGGTTATGGCTTAAATTGTGAAAAGGAAACTGCGTTTGCATTTGTAGAATGTGGTAGAAAACTTGGTATCAGCAATATAGAAGTAAGAATCATTCACATTAATGAGATCATAAAAAATCCAGGTGAACTGAGGTTGAGTAATATACTTGCAATCCCAGGGGGTTTTTCCTACGGTGATGACACTGGTGCTGGTAATGCTTTTGCTTTGCGTATTAAGAATAACTTATTAGATACGTTTCAAGAATTTTTATCTCAGGACAAGCTTGTTATAGGAATATGTAACGGTTGTCAGATATTAGTGAAGTTAATCCCGGAGTTTTCTAACCTGGCCTTAATGCGTAATGATATAGGTAATTATCAGTGCCGTTGGATTAAAGTAAAAGTTAGCCCACAAAGTAGTTCTGTTTGGTTGCGTGGCCTAAATGAGTTATATCTTCCTATTGCTCATGGAGAAGGAAAGTTTTTTATGAATCAAGGTGTTTTAGATCAATTGATTGAAAATAATTTAGTTGCACTGCGTTACATCAATAAAGATGGTGATTATGCCAACTTGCAATTTCCTTATAATCCGAGCGGATCTACATATGACCTGGCGGCTTTATCAGATAGAAGTGGCAGAGTGTTAGCTTTAATGCCTCATCCGGAAAGGGGAATATTTTTTACTCAGCAGGACAACTGGCCACTTGAAAAAGAAAAATGCAAGCGCTTGGAGATTGCTATGCTAAAATATGGAGACGGAATGCTTATATTTGAAAATGCACTAAGGTATTTTTGTTAAAATTTAAGGATTTATGGTCGAGATTGAACAAATATTTTCTATTAAATTATTGGCAACCTAAATTATTTTAGCTTAGCGTTGTGCATTTATTTTACTGTGGCACAGGAGATTATATTAATTCTTATTATTAATAGATCAAATGAGTGACATCGCAGAGTTGTTTGATTGTAAGTGAGAAAGAGAGGTAATAAATTTGCACAAAGCACTCTCAAGCAAAGTAACTGTATTATAGACTTTATTGTGAAAATGTTCGTTTTATATACAACCAAAGTCTCTCAATAAAGTTGAGCTCGGATAAGTATAGTGGTACGTATATAATCTCAATATTTTTAGGTACCTTTAAATTTTTGGCTTATGCTAACTAGCACATTCATGGCGAAAAAGGCTCCTCGTGTTCTTAAATATTGTAACATTTGTTCAAGAAATACATTCATAAAATTAGTATTGACATTAGATGCAAACAAACTAAAACTCTCTTCATTTCCAGAACTAACTGCACTGTAGAAATAAAAATTTTTATCTAACTAATTTTACTTTAACCTGTATTCTAATGCCCTTTTTAAACCGCCCGCATCCAACTTTCGAATGTGTGTTAAACCGCAATTTATAAAAGAAAAATAACTCTTATTCAGGATACTTGCCAATAGTTTCATTAAGTTTTTTAAAACTCTTCCTATCTACCTTATCTTGTTTATTGTAAATTAGCCTTGGCGTAATATATGAAAACTTCATTTTTTGCATATTACAGTGTGCTGTAGATTTGCTACATTCAAGTCAAGTTTTTTCTAGGTTCTTATTCTTATTTCTTTAATGGTAATATTAGGGTTTTCTTGTATCAATACTTCAACTTATTCAAATTGACTACAATTCAATTTAGTTTTTCTACGACGTTGAGACGAGTAAGCAACTTTTTTTCTCTTCCAGATTTTAGGTGCTTTATCCATGAAGTTAGTGCTGTTTTTGAAATGCGACATATTTTTGCTACGGCTGTTGTACTGTACTTTTTTGCTACAATTATAGTGTTTGTTTTTTTACAACACATGGTTACTTCGTACTTTCTTCAGTATTTCTTTTGCTAATTCTACAGCTTTTTCATCCAATAGTTTTGATTTCAACGCCATTTAAACCTTGCTATTTTACTTACTTGAGTAAGGATTCTTTTCCATTATTGTCTATCCGTTCCTTATATAGTGAAAATTTGTATTAAGCTGAACGGGTACATCTGCTAGTGATGTAGTAGAGGGGGCAGGAATGGAATATAGCTTATAAAAACTTACGTTTCCTACTTTGCAGAAGATTCATGATATTTTTATAGTGTTTTAAAAAAATTAATATTGCTAAAATTAATAGTGTAAAAAACAAGTCTCTTTGGAGAAAGAAGGATGCTAACACGGCAGCTATAGTAGAAGTTAAAGAAGCAAGAGAGGAGTATCGAAAAGCAAAAAATGCTGCTAACCAAACAAATACAAATGCTAATACTAAAGAGATGTTGAGTGCTATCAAAATTCCTAAAGTTGTTGCAACTCCCTTTCCTCCACTGAACTTTAACCATATAGGAAACATGTGTCCTAAAACTGCTAAAATTGCAGATGCATATACGTAAAAATCACCATCATCGAAAAATTGTTGTGCTATACAAACCGCAATAAATCCTTTTAAAGAGTCCAGAAATAATGCTAAGGCAGCAAGACACTTATTTCCTGTTCTTGCAACATTTGTAGCGCCAATATTTCCTGAACCTACTTCTCTTAAATTTATTCCTTTTATTTTTGTAATAACTAAACTAAATGGTATTGAACCTAGTATGTAGGATAATAAAAAAACTATATATTTTCCCATTATATCCATACTTTCAGTGTTATTCTAGCGTGTGACGTATAAACTGTACGAGTGTTGTGGCTTAAGAATGGTCTTACCAAAGAAAATGTCACCTCAAGATGCTGGAATTACAAATAAGTACACCAGAGAGCTGTATTCCAGTGTTATGCACTGAAATGACGCCAAAGATTAGCATCCTTATTTGTTTTTTTCGTTTAACTGACATTGCACCAAGAACCTAATTGATTTTATTATTTCTTAGCCTTTTTAGATAACATTGAACTTCATCACTAACTTGACTGCTAAACAGTATAAGTGCTGTCATGTTAATAAGAGCCAAACAAGAGAACAGAGTTCCACCGATATTAGCAATAGCCATTATATCTTTAGACAAACCTGAGAAAAATGCAACCACTACTACCATTATGCGGTATATTACAACACTTTTTGCACCAAACAAATATAGCCATCCCATTTCACAACAATATACAAACGAAATTACCGAAGAAAACGCAAACAAAGGCGCAGCTATAGTTAATAGTATAGGAAACCAAGAAGAAACTGTTTCAAACGCTCTTTGGGTAATCAATATTCCTTCGCCAATGCCAGTCTGGTACGCACCTGTTATCACTATTGTTATTCCTGTTAGACAACAAATTAACATTGTATCAAAGCATGGTTCTATCATCGCAACTAGTCCAGTTCTAACTGGCTCCTCATCTCTAACTACTGCGTGAGTAATTGAAGCAGAACCAACACCTGCTTCACTGGCAAAAATTGCCCTTTGAACTCCAGCAACAAATGCACCTGTTATTCCTCCATCAACGGCATTGAGGTCTATCATATTAGAAAATAATATTTTAAATGCATTACCAAGGTTGTGAATATTAAACGTGATTATTGTAACACAACTGAAAATATATATGAGTGACATAACAGGTACTAGTGCAGAAGATACTTTCGCTATCCTTCTAATTCCACCGATAATCACTAAAGCGAGCAACGCAGAGATTATGGAAGATAGAAACCAAGGATGACTATCCACCCAATTTGAATAGCCAGATAACATTGAAACCATTTGATTGGTTTGAAATGCTACACTTCCTCCCAGACCTGATAATACAAAAAATACCGCATATATGGCAGCCAATACAATACCAAGTTTCTTGAATCCAAATTCCTCCAGCCCATTTCTTATGTATTGAAAGGGACCACTAAATAACTGTTCCTGACCTTTTGTTCTGTGCCTGAATGCTAAAGTCACTTCAGCGAATTTTGCTGACATACCAAAAAAGCCTGTAATCATCATCCAAGGTACTGCTCCTGGCCCTCCCATTGAAACTGCAATTGCGACACCAGCAACAGTTCCAAGGCCTACCGTGCTTGAAAGTGCAGTGACAAATGCCTGAAGATGCGTAATGTGACCATTATGATGATCTGCACCATATTTTCCACATAAAATAGCGAACGCATGTTTAAACATCTTTATGTTGAGAAATTTGAAACGCAATGTTAAAAAGATATAACTAAAAGCCACTAGAAGAATTATAAATGGCACGTAGAAAACCTTGAAAAATAACACTTCATTCATGAAGTTGTTTATTTCATTTAACATAGCATCATAGCTCTCATAAAAACCTGAAGTAGCATGCACGTCATTAAACAATAGGCAAAGCAATACTATATAAAGCAATCTATAAATCATGTTTAATACCCTTTAGAATTGTAATAAGAATCTATTGTATTTAAGACTTCCCTTCTCAGTAGATATATTGCAACAGCATTTGGAACCATAAGGCACATAAATAAACTGTTGCCTAGATAAGATGTAAATTCTATATTTTTTGACATACAACTAATATACACCGAAACCGTTATAAGAACTTGAAACAATATCAGTACTTTTTTGTTACCAAATAAGCACAACAAGGCTACTTTGTAATAGTAATAATAAGCTATTATTGTGGAAAATGCAAGGGAAAACATTGTTAGCGGAAGAACTAGCTTGCTGAATAAAGGCAAGATTATTAAAAATACTGAGCTAACCAATGTAATATCACTTACGTTATTAGTGCTATGCATACCAGTGATAATCGTCACAACATCAGTCAAAAATGAGACTGGTATTGTGTCTACAAGTGGTACAATCATTATAACATCACAACTTTAATTGGATCTTTTTCTTTCACAGCTAAATGCGCTATAGCTGCTGTTCCTGTACCACCTCGTTAGCGAAAACTGATCTTCTCACTTCGGCACTAACCCATTTAATACCCCACCTCTTATAGCTGATCTGTTAAAGATATCTTGTAATATTGTAGATAAAACATCCAGCAGATTATTTCTGTTCACACAGATTAGATATACACACATGCCTACATATAACACTATCATAATCGGCACTAAACCTGTTGCAACAAAAGCAATGTGTTTTATTCTTTCCGGTGTTACACTTAAAATAAGTGGTGATATAATGATAGATGCTCTATATTTAAAGAGGTTATTCAACAACACTGCGATTTGATTTGCATGAAATGGTATGTCACCAAAAATCATTGCAATAAGTAACATAATTGCGCAGGTATATGAGAGAAATCTGCCAATTCTTGTAAATTCAATCTTTGCAAGTCTGTACTTCATGTAATAAAAATCACACCAGTTTTATTTTCAGAGCGATAACTGAATGCAAACGCTACTTCAATGAACTTTATTGACACGCCAAAGTATTTCGATAGTTATCATCCAAAAAATTGCACTCGGGTTTCCTGCTGTAATAGCTATTGCAATCTGATATTGTTCCAAGGCCAACCGTTTCTGAGATTGCCGCTACAAACGCTTGGGTATGAGTGATTATGCCGTCGTTATGATTACATTCTAGTTGAATAGTGTTTGTATTCCATGCTTGAATAATCTAAAGTTGGTAAACTTGAGCTGAACTGTACAAAAAACTCCAGTTACAATTACCCGAATGGTTATAAATGAAGTGTAAAATATCTTTAGTACAGGGGTGAATTTAATAATTCACTTATTTTTACAATCATATTGCCACTGCTTTTTATTGCGATCTATGGCTAACGAGTTTTATACGTGTAATATATATAAAGTCCGGTGCTTATTGGAATAGTAAGAGTATACACTATACCTAAAATTGGTAGAGTGATCCAGGGTTTGCTAACAAAGAATACGATAAATACTCCGAAAAGTGATACAAATATATAGGATAGGCTCCTGGGAATATAAATGTACTTTGCAGAGAAAGTTGGAATATGACTGACTGAAAAAAATGAAATAGTCAAAAAGTAACAAGCCGCATTCCTTATGTTAAAAAGTTGTTCTATAAGAAGTAAATACTCATTTTCCTGAGAATGAAAGGTGACAATTATTGGCAACAAAGAAAGTAAAGCACATATTGGTGCTGGAACTCCAGAAAAGAAAAATTTTTCCCAGTCAAGTTGTTCTACGTTTAGCGACACATTAAATCTTGCAAGCCTTATTGAGATGCAGATTACATATATCATCACTAATATCCAACCTATAACTTTAATTTCTTTTAACTTCCAAAAATATAAAAGAAATGCAGGTGCTGCCCCAAAATTTAGAAAATCTGCAAAAGAATCAAGCTGTGCTCCAAAATCACTAGTTGATTTTAGAATTCTGGCTATCCTACCATCCATTCCATCTATAATTGCTGCAATGATAATAAAAATCACTGCAAACTCCCACTGTTCATTAAATGTAAACTTAAGCGAAGTAAGACCAGAGCACAAACCCAATAAAGTTATAAAATTTGGGAATAATTTAGCAATAGGTAGAGATCTACTGTTACTGCTATTGTTGTTCATACAATGTCAAAAGTGAGTTTCTCTTGAGCATTTTCCTTATTTAAGGAAGCTATAATTGTTTCACCACCAACAACAGTTTGCCCTTCTGAAACCCTTATTTCTATATCAGTAGGAACATAAATGTTTACTCTACTGCCAAATCTTATAATTCCAAATCTTTCACCTGCTTTGACGCTTTGAGACACTCTTAAATTACAAACGATACGACGTGCAATTAGTCCAGCTATTTGTTCTACAATAATCTCTTTTCCCTTTGTGTATTCAACCACAATAACCTGCTTTTCATTTTCATTGCCAGATTTATTGTTCATTGCAGACACAAACTTACCTTTTTTATAGTACATTTCCTTTACTATACCAGATATTGGTATGCGATTCACATGCACGTTCAAAATGCTCAAGAATATGCTAATAAGAATAAATTTTTTTTCCTCTCCATTGTCTGTTGACAAAGGGTAATTAACTTCTTCAATTTTTGAAATTACACCATCGGCAGGACTTAGTATAAGATCCTTGTTGCCTGGCACAACCCTTGCTGGATCACGAAAGAAATAAGTGCACAATAATGTTGGAAACAAGCATGTAACACCAAACCCCCAAGATATAGAGAATGCTATGCATGTCACTATAAAAGAAACTACTATAAACAAATAACCACCCCTATTTATACTAGGTAAACTAAAACACATAATCTTGTTAACAATAATCTATTATTAACAACTTATCATCTATCGCTCTTCATGAAAAGCTTTTTTTAAAGTGCATGCTGCTTTAACAAAATTCTTTTGGTACAAAGATAACATTACAAATTTCCATATTATAGTTAAACGATTTGATGAATTATTATTCCATAATGGAATTTATGCTAAACTGCAGCGATATGACAAATGCACTACAACAGCTCACCAGACATAAGTTTTAGCTAAAATTAGAAAATTGCTTCTTCTAAAAGCTGCCAGCTTTCCGTCTCTATTGTGATAAAATCATCGCTATTTCCAAGTAAATCTCTGATTTTTGCTTCTACTTCATTTGTAACTTCCTTGTTTGCTTTGAAATAGTTTTTTACATTCTCTCTTTCTTGTCCAAGGCGTGTGTTGTTATGCTAATAATAAGCACCAGCTTTTTCAAGGACACCAAATTTTACTCCTATATCTATTATTTCTCCAAGTTTCGATATGCTTATGTTATGTATTATATCAAATTTTGCTTCTCTAAACGGAGAGACAATCTTATTTTTACAACTTTAACTCTTGTTTCATTGCCTGTAATATTCTCTTTACTTTTTGTTGTACTAACCCTTTCTTATATCAAGTCTTACAGAAGTATAGAATTTTAATGTATTCCCACCCGTGGTAGTTTTATGGTTTCCTATGCCATTCCTATCTTTACACGAATTTGATTGATAAATATCAGTATACAGTTCGCTTTTCAACTGTGGAGGTGAGCTTTCGCAGCCTATGACTTGAAAGCTTTGCTTGTAATCCCATGTACTGATCGCCTATATCTCTTTAATTTTAGCTATTGGAGTTAATTCTGCCAGAATCAGCAACTATTACATTAACTGCTCTAAAACACGCTAGATACTCAACGATATGCAAAGCCTACTTTCTAGCGTTAAGTTGCGAGGTTACCAAGCAACCGGCATTTGCTCCAAATTTACAACATACATGACATTCAATACATGTTCTACATTGATAAATGCACATAAGCCCCTCTTTTTTCTGCGCTTTAGCAATTACATGCAAAGCAAAAGTGGTCTTGCCAGAACCTTCTGGAACAAATATTTCAACTATACGTCCTTTGAGCAATCCCCCAATATCCAGGGCTGAATCAAGTGCAATTGATCCTATAAATGCCGTATCTATATTTCTCTACATGATTTGCTTTAGCTTCATTATTGCACTTTTACTGAATGCTTTTTCAATTTGGCTTATTGTGTTATCTAGCGCTTTTTACCCATCATTACTTTTTTCTTTTGGCTTGCTATAGATTATTTGTAGATTCATATCATTTCTATGGTAATCGAAAACGTGAAAAATCTGCCAGGGATTTTTTAGTGCTTGTATATTATTTGGTAAAAAAATTAATATTTTGAGGAGATAAGCTATATGACTTAAAAGATATGGCACATACTATTTCAAATGCAGGACCTTGTAGCACAACTGACTTTGTTAATTATATACTAAATTATGTTAAGATAGAAGATTAGATAAACTTTGCAGTGCGATACAAAATAACAATAGAATATAATGGCAGTAGTTTTTCTGGTTGGCAGAAGCAGCAACATTCTGCTAACTCAATTCAAGAGACCATAGAAAATGCTATATTTAATTTTAGTGGTGAGAAAGTTACTCTGCACTGTAGCGGCAGAACTGACGCAGGGGTTCACGCTTTAGGACAAGTTGCTCATTTCGATATGGAAAGAAAATTTGAGCTTTATAGAATAAGAAATGCCATAAATTATCACTTAAAATCAATTCCTATAGTTGTGCTGAATACAGAAGCTGTGGATGATACATTTCACTCGCGATTTTCAGCAAAAAAAAGATACTACGAATACAGAATAATTAATCGCTACGCTCCTGCAGTTCTGGAAGCAGGTTATGCATGGCAAGTGTTTAATCCGCTTGATGTAGACATTATGCGTGAAGCTGCTAAACACCTGCTTGGAAAACATAATCTTTCAAGTTTCCGCTCAAAAGATTGCCAAGCTACAAATCCAATAAGAACGATTGATGGTATCGATATAGTGCAGAATGGGAGTTATATATATATCAAAATATCTGCTATTTCTTTTTTACATAACCAAGTGAGGATCATTGTAGGGACTTTAGTTGAATTTGGAAAAAATAGAACCAATCCACAAGAAATGCTAAGTATATTAAACCAGTGCAAGAGAAATGCTGCTGGAGTTACTGCACCACCTTTTGGTTTATATTTGGCAAAGATAGATTACTAGTTAATAGCTTAGGTCCTCACTGGCATCACTATATATAATGCATTTGGATCATTTTCATCAGTAATAACTGTAGCACTATTATTATCTGATAAGCTAAACTTACATTTGCTTTTTATACAGGATAAAACATCAAGTAAATAGCGTGAATTAAAACCTATTTCTATAGATGCTCCATTGTAGTCTACCTCTATAAATTCAGTTGCATCATTGCATTCTTGAGAGTTTGAGTGTAAAGTTAATAACCTTTTTTGTAATGAAAGCTTAATAGATTTTATTCTGTCAGATACAACAACGGAAACTCGATCTATAGCGCTAGCAAGTTTGCTGCTTTCAACAACTATTTGTTTATCTTGAGATGCTGGAATAACGCCTTTATAATTTGGAAAAGCCCCATCTATTAGTTTTGATATTATAATATACTCACCACATGTAAATTTGATTTTTCTATCTGAAAGTTTTATATTAATTTCATTACAATCATCCAGTACTTTTAACAGTTCCATGACAGTTTTGCGCGGTATGATTACACCAAACTCGCCATTGATATTTTGAGGTTTTGGCCTCTTTACACACGATAAACGGTGACCATCGGTTGCAACACAATATAGAAATTGCTTATCTGTATGTAAATATATTCCATTCAAGTTATATCTTATATCGTCTAGCGATACAGCAAATTTTGTTTTAGTTAATAAGTCTATTAAGTCTGTATTCAGTAGAGTGAAATCATACTTATAATCGCCTTCTTCAAGAACAAAAAAATTGTTTGGAACTACGTTTGGTAAAGAGAAGTTTGCATTTCCACAAGATATCAATAACTTCCCTTGGTCATTTATTTTAAAATTAACATCCAAATCAGCTGGCAACTTCTTTACTATATCGTGTAAAGTATGTGCTGAAACTTTTACTTCTCCTTCTGTTGATACATCCGCGGCAAGTGAAGCAAATATTGAAATATCAAGATCAGTAGCCATTAATTTTATGTTGCTATGTTGTGCTTTGATGTTCATACATGCTAAAATGTCTATCGCATTGCGTCTTTCGACCACTCCACTTACTCTGGATAGCGTCTTTAAAAGATTTGTACGGCTTACGCTGAAATGCATTTGCCTACATGCAGAACTTTGTTTTTTGACTTCTACACCTGCAACCTCTGACATTATTGATTCTTAAAAATATATTTCAAATGATATCAATATTCTACGTAAAGTAAAGTGCTTATTTATGTTTCTACCGGAGGAGTAATTTTTTACACTGTGGCTTAGCTTGAAATTACAACATTTCTACTTTGCGTGGCATAAATCATGCATTTTTTGGTACGCCTTTTGAAACCCAAGTAGAGAATAAGTATCGTCAATAGTTGCTACTTTTATTCTCCCACTAACCACCATTGATAACCCCTGCTTCATTTTTAGAATTAGATCTCGATCTATTTTTAGATGCTCTGTCCACGCAAGATCTCCTTGTATTATGGGCAATGTATATTTTATTTTTTTATCGATATTGAGAACTACAGGCTCCTTACCATACTGAAAACCAGAAGCAACACTCACCTCATCTGCTTTTTTACTGACATAGCTGACCATTATATATGGCTTGCGGTCAGTTGTATAATGTTCGCTCTTTTTCTTAGGGTAGGACACGATATAACATACTTTCTCTCCATCTTCCAATGCAGTATACACGAGCCAATCTCTATATTTTTCCTTCAATTGTACATCATTGACTGATGCAAGAGCACTTACTGAAAAAAATATTAGAAATACAAAAAAACTACACACGCAAGCTAAATTTCAAACTTTCCGACTGTATATGTTGTTTCACCTTACCCATCGCTTGTTCGGCTAGTTGCCTTATTCTTTCTCTTGAAACACAATATTTTTTACTAAGCTCATCTAGAGTTTGAGCGTTCTCAGACAAATACCTGCTAATAAAAATGTTTCTCGATCTTTCGTTAAGGTTTGCTAGTGCATTGCTTAAAATTGTTTCTTTTAATTCTTTCTCTTCACGATTCTGGTAGGTTACTTCTTGATTGACCGAGTTACATGGGATCGTGTCTTGTAGCTCTTTTTTAGAGTCACTACCTATTTTTATGCAATTATTTAGTGACTGATCCTTACAAGCTAAACGGTAATTCATTTGTATAACATCCCCTTCAGATACAGAGAGTTCATTAGATATTGCTTTTATTTCTTCATTATTTAAAGTTTCCCTATTTGTATACTGCAAAATTCTTTTTTTTATTTTACGCAAACTAAAAAATAATCTCCTTTGTGCTTGCGTTGTACCTATTTTTACAAATGACCAAGATTTCAATATAAAGTCTTTTATTGAAGCTTCAATCCACCACACCGCGTAAGTTGAAAAACGAAACCCTAAATCAGGATTAAACTTTTTCACTGCATGCATTAAACCCATATTTCCTTCCATAATTAGGTCCATCAACAATAGCCCATAGTTTTTGAATTTCATTGCAATTTTTACTACCAAATTTAAATGGCTGGTAATCAACTTATGAGCAGAAGAAATATCCTCGCACTGGTTCCAACTTTTCGCTAACCGTATCTCTTCCTCTTGAGACAGCATAGGAAATTTTTGTACTTCAGCAATATACTGTATGAGATTAGTGCTACTATTAATACATAGATTCACCGTTGAGGTTAACATAATAACTTAAATTAAAACTTCATACATGCAATATATTGACTTTTCAGCAAAAATTCAAGCTTTAATTTAGAGGAAGCATAACTTATTGTATATCCATCAGTATGTAATGCAAAACAGCCTACATAATAAATGGTGTCATTCCAGTGCTTAAGAGACACTGGAATCCACATTTCTTCCCTTTAGATCCCACAGTATCAACTATTTGAATACAGGCTAGGATATAATAAGAGACAACTAGGGTAGATTAGAAATTAAACGCTATTCCAGCTTCTGCACCAATAGTGCTGTAAAGAACTTTATATGCACCTGCAGTAACTTTTGTTTCTTTGTCTTCTATTTTTTTATCCTCACTGGCTTTTTTGTTTACTGTTTCACTTTTATCAAAACTAGCGCCATAAGAACCAAAATAACGAGCTCCAGCAAAAAGTTTAATTTCTGGAGTTACATTATAGCTAACACCAGCTTTCGCCTGGTAAGCAAAACCAAACCCACGTTTTTGATCAGCAACAACTTGTGCCTTTGCAGGGTTGCTGACATATGCTGCACCAAGACCAACACTAATATATGGAATAATAGGCATATCTTCAATTGCTATATCGTAATACACATTAACTAACCCTGAAATTGCTGTTAAGTCATCTACAATATCTGGAGTAGGAGCTCGTGAGAGAGTATCTTTACCTAATTGTGAATAAAGCCCTTCAATGTCCACTCTAATATCATCCATTTTATAACCAAATGCGCCACCTCCAGCCATGAAAGAAGGCTTATAAAGGTCGTTAGTATCTTTACTATCCTTTTGAGCTCCTATAATACCATCAACCTTTGTATTTAAAGGTGAAAATTCACCATTGTACTGCAAGCGAATGTAGTAACTAGTTTCCTCATCAGCTATTGGGCCAACAAGGTCTGAAAAAGCAGAGTTTGATAAACTTAGCAACGTCACTAAAGCGGTTGCTGAAAAAAACTTTTTGTAATACATAATTGCCCTCGTTAAAAAAAATTAAAATTCCACTTTAGTAATTTAAGTAAAAACTAAAGCCAAGTCAAGTACTAACTTAATAACACAAAATGTTTGACACTTAAACTAATTTTTGTGGAAGGGTAAAGATTTTACTAATGAAAAGACTGAATCTATCCGAACATTGCAATATTAGAGAAGATAAGAATGTAAAAACTACTTGACAAACCTTGCTAACCCCTTTACCCTATAAAATTTAAAAGGGTATTTTATTAAAACTTATCTTTAATCTTATAAGTTTAGGTGGCAAAAGTACAGTATTAAACTAGGCGTGTTATGTTTGGTTTTCCTTATATGGATATCTCATGTCTTTATTAGCTGAACCTCGCTCACGATGTAAAAGAAAACCAGGCGCCAAGTTTTTGAGGGAATAAACAGCAAATAACTCACATCGCGTGGTTCCTTTTGTCTTTTTTCAATAATCTTATTTATAAAAAATTACTTGACAAGCTTTTGCACTCTCTTTAAAACCATAGCCATATGATTATTTGTAATCCCAGGTTCGGCTACTTGTTAAGCGTATATGGCACTAACTCTAAGTTCCTAAGAGAGTTATTGACTAAGGTTTTTTTGCCTTTTTTTCTCCTAAATATTAGTCCCCACTGTATTAAGAAACGGATTTCCAATAATGAAAAAGAAGCCTTGCTGAAGTAAGTAAAATAGCGAGGTTTAAGTGGCATTGAAATCAAAGTTATTAGGTGGAAAAATCGGGAAATCAGCAAAGGGAATGCTGGAGAAGATATGAAATAATGTATATGTTACAAAAAAACTAAATGCTGTAACTGCAGCAAAAAAGCACATATAATAGCCGTGGTAAAAATATGTTGCATTTCAAGAACAGCATTGACTACAGAATAAAGCACTTAAAACCTGAAAAAGGAGAAAAATTGTTTGCTCTCCCCTTCAATATTATAGAAAAACTGGATTGAATCAGAGTCAATTTAAATAAGTTGAGGTATGGATACAAGAAAACCCTAATATTACTAAATAATAATCTAGGAGAAATTTAGCTTAAATGTCAGCAAGTTTACAGCATGCTGTAATATGTAAAAAATGAGATTTTTGCATACTACGCCAAAACCAATTTACAATGAACAAGATAAAGTGGACAGGAAGAGTTTTAAAAAAACTTAATAAAACTATTGTAAACATTCTAGACAAGGGTTATTCATCTTTGATGAGTCGCATTGGCATGCATTCAAAGTTGGATACGGTTAGTTTAAAAGAGCATTAGAACACAGGTTTAAAGTGAAATTAGGTGGCAAAATTTTTATCTCTATAGTGCAGTTAATTCTAGAAATAGAGGGAGTTCTAGCTTATTTACACCAAATGTTTAATACTGATTGTGTGAATATATTGCTTAGACAAATGTTATAATAAACACGAGAAGCCTTTCTTGATCATGTATTGTGCTAGTTAGCATAAATCAGAAAATTTAAAGGTACCTAAAAGTATCGAGATTATATACCTACCACTATCC
>NZ_WQMO01000010.1 GCF_013366805.1 Wolbachia endosymbiont of Litomosoides brasiliensis | reverse complement strand
ATTGGGTAGAAAAATTTTTTATCTCTACAGTACAGTTAATCCTAAGAATATGGAGAGAGTTCTAGTTGTTTATTTGCACCGAATGTCAACACTGATTGTATGAATATGTTTCTTGAACAAATGTTGCAATATTTTAGAACACGAGAAGTCTTTCTTGGCATGGATTGTGCTAGTTAGTATAAGTCAAAAAATTTAAAGTTACCTAAAAATATTGAGATCATATAACCACCATACTCACTTGAGCTCAACCCTATTGAGAGACTTTGGTTATATATAAAACAGAACATTTTGCGTAATGTTTTTGATGGCTGTTGTACTATGCTTTCTTGCTGCGATTACAGCATTTAAGTTTTTTTGCACATATGCGCTATTTCGTACTTTCTTCAGCATTTTTTTACTGATTTCACGACTTTTTTTTATCCAATAATTATTAATTTTAATGCCATTAAACCTCGTTATTTTACTTACTTCAGTATGGCTTCTTTTCCATTGTCATTTACCCGTTCCTTGTACAGTAAAATGGTATCACTCCGCAATTAAATAACTCTGTAATTCAATGCTTAAGCGTTTCTAATCCAGGAAAATCATCTTCTCTATTTTTTATAGAGGAAGAAGGTGCACTACTTCCACTATCACTTTTAATTGGAATAGTAGGCCGTATCAAAGCAATTTTTACAACTTCATCAATGTTCTTAACAAAAACTACGTTGATCTTTTCTTTAATATTTGCTGGAATTTCCTGTATATCCTTTTCATTTTCGCTAGGTATAATCACAGTCTTGATCGATCCTCTGAGCGCTGCAAGTAACTTTTCTCTTAATCCTCCAATAGCTAAAACTCTACCACGCAATGTCACCTCACCTGTCATAGCAACATTTTTGTTAACCGGTATGTCTGTCATAAGAGAAACAATAGATGTACATACTGCACTACCAGCAGAAGGGCCATCCTTTGGTACAGCACCCTCAGGTAGATGTAAATGTATATCATTATTTTGAAATTTTTCAGGTTTTATACCAAAAAACAGACAATTTGATCGAATATAACTATATGCAGCCTTTATAGATTCTTGCATAACTTCTCCAAGCTTTCCTGTGTATTTTATTTCTCCCTTGCCAGGAATCAGGACTGATTCTATCATTAAAATATCACCACCTGTTTCAGTATAGGCAAGCCCCGTCACTACTCCCACCAAGCTATCTTTTTCTGCAATACCAAAGGTGTATTTACGCACTCCCAAATAGTCTTGTAAGTTGTCAATCCTTACAGATATTTTCTTATTTTGACCTGCCAGTATTTCTTTAACTGCTTTCCTCATAAGCTTTGCAAGCTCCCTTTCCATACTACGGACACCACTTTCACGTGTATATAAGCGTATTAACTCATATAGTGCATCATTAGCTATGCTCCATTCTCTCTGACGCAAACCATGCTCTTTTTTTAATTTGGGAATTAGATGATATTTAGCAATACTAATTTTTTCATCCTCAGTATAACCAGATAATTGTATGACCTCCATCCTATCACGCAAAGGGTGTGGCAAATTTAAGCTGTTTGCCGTAGCTACAAACATTACACTTGAAAGATCAAACTCAACTTCTAAATAATGATCCGTAAAGTGCTTATTATGTTCAGTATCCAAAACTTCAAGCAATGCAGATGCAGGATCACCACGCGAATCAGAACCCATCTTATCTATTTCATCAAGCAAAAAAAGTGGGTTACACGAATTAGCTTTCTTCATATGCTGAATAATTTTGCCAGGCATTGAACCAATATAAGTTTTCCTATGGCCACGTATCTCAGATTCGTCACGCACACCACCAAGAGCTATGCGAACAAAATCCCTTCCTACCGCTCTTGCCATAGATTTGGCTAAAGAAGTTTTACCAACACCAGGTGGTCCAACTAAGCAAAGTATAGGACCTCTTATCTCTTTTACTCTCTTTAATACCGCTAAAAATTCTATTATCCTATCTTTTACTTTTTCTATGCCATAATGATTTTCATCTAAGATCTTTTTAGCTGCATTTAAATTAATCTTCGCATCTTTGCACCTTCCCCATGGCAGATCAAGCAACCAATACAGATAATTAGATATAACCGTAGCTTCAGGAGAAATAGGATTCATCTTTTTATATCTCTTTAATTCAGTCATAGCTTTTTCCTTTGCTTCCTGAGAAAGCTTTATTTCATTTATCTTCTTTTCAAACTCATTTATTATATTTCCCTCCTCTCCATTCTCAAATTCGCCAAGTTCTTTCTGTATGGCTTTCAACTGCTCATTAAGGTAGTAAACTTTCTGAGTGCTTTCAACTTGCGACTTAATTGTTTTACATAAACGGTTCTGTGCGTTTAAAATACTTATTTCTCTTTCAATAAAAGCAAAGGCTTTTTCTAAACGCTCTTCCAGACCATAAGTTTCAAGTATACTTTGTTTATCTGACGCCTTTATATTTAAATACGAAATTACCGTATCCACAAGTTGATCAATTTCTTTGATCTGCTCAACAGGATTAACAACAATTTCAGGATGATTTTTTTTGTTTAGCTTACACCAACTATCAAACGCATTTACAACAGCTCGCCTTAAAGCTTCCAGATTAATACTATCCTCACTTTCCTCACACTCATGATAACTATCTAACTTTACCCTAGCCTGTAGCAAAGCATGAGAGTTAATATACTCTACAACTCTCCCCCTGCTTACTCCTTGGATCACAACTTTTACTGCATTGTCAGGTAATTTTATCAACGGGTGCACAATATGTGCCAACACACCTACTCCATACAGATCTTTTGGCTCCGGGTTATCAATAGAACTATCTTGCTGTGCTACAAGAAAAATCTCATTTTGACGATTACGATCATTAATTGCATACTCTAGTGCATTAATAGATTTTTCCCTACCTATAAATAAAGGTACCATTATATTTGGAAAAATTACTACATCTCTTAAAGGCAATACTGGCAATGTAGCAAAACCAGAATCTACAGTACATTCAACGTTCATAATACATGTCCAAGTTAATCATTAACTGTTATAACATTGCCCTTGTTATTATGATTAATCACCGCTTTTCCTAATTCTACCATTTCCTTAGTGATTATTATTGTACTGCTCTCAAAACTCCCATTTCCAGCTGTATACATAACATCAAGCAAAAGTGATTCTAAAATAGCACGTAACATCCTTGCACCTGTTTTATAACTCATAGCTTTTTCAGCAATAGCCGATATTGCTTCATCTGAAAATTCAAGATTTACCTTGCTAAAAGCAAGTAACGCTTTATATTGCTTTATTAGTGCATTTCTTGGCTCTACCAATACATGTACTAAATCTTCATGATCTAGCTCATCTAAAACAGCAGTTATTGGAACCCGCCCTACAAATTCCGGTATTAAACCAAATTTGATCAAATCTTCAGGTTGAACATCATGCAAAGCATTCTTTTTCTTTTGCTCTTTAGATTGACTTATATCTGCTCCAAAGCCAACTGACGTTCCCTTTTTTCTTGCTTCAATAATTTTATCTAGACCTTCAAAAGCTCCCCCACAAATAAATAATATGTTATTAGTATCTACTTGTATAAACTCTTGTTGTGGGTGCTTTCGCCCACCTTGTGGTGGAACATAAGCAACTGTACCTTCCATGATCTTAAGCAAAGCTTGCTGAACTCCCTCACCTGAAACATCACGTGTTATTGAAGTGCTTTCAGACTTTCTTGTAATTTTATCTATCTCATCTATAAACACTATACCACGCTGTGCCTTTGCAACATCATAATTTGCAGCTTGCAATAGACGTGATAACACGCTTTCCACATCATCACCCACATAACCTGCTTCAGTCAAAGTTGTCGCATCAGCCATAGCGAATGGTACATCTGAAACTTTAGCAAGTGTTTTAGCTAGCAAAGTTTTACCAGAACCAGTCGGACCGATAAGCATCACATTCGATTTTTCAATTTCAATATCACTAATAGCATTAAATTGCGCCATAGATTGACAATGGTTATACATAGCCACAGACAAAACATATTGTGCGTGCTCTTGACCCACAACGTGCTTGCTAAGAAAATTTTTTATATCTTCAGGCTTTTTTAGTAACAACTTCACATCAGACATATAATCTGAATGAAAAGACCCACCTTTCTTTTGACTTATTGCTTTATGGGATAATTCTATACACTCATTACAAATAAACACTTTTAAACCATCTGAAGAATTAGTAATCAACTTATCTACTTCGTTTTGTGCCTTGTTACAAAAAGAACAGTAGTGTAAATCACCATTGTTGTTATCCATTAACTCACCTTTTGTTCAATTTTAATATTCTCGACTTTAATATCCTTACGCTCAGCTATTACCCTATCAATCAAGCCAATTTTTCTCGCTTCTTCAGGATCCATGAACTTGTCTCTTTCCATCATTACTTCAATTTTTTTTAGTGAATTTCCAGTATGTTTTTCATAAATCTGATTCAGTTTTCTCTTAACTCGCAAAATTTCATTAGCATGTATTTCTATATCAGTTGCTTGACCCTGATAACCACCAGATGGTTGATGTATCATAATCCTTGAATGAGGTAGAGAGTAACGCTTGCCTTCTGTGCCAGCTGCAAGTAACAAAGAACCCATAGATGCAGCTTGACCTATACACAAAGTTGAAACATCCGGCTTTATATACTGCATTGTATCATAGATTGACAAACCAGCAGTTACAACACCACCTGGCGAATTAATGTACATATAAATGTCTTTATCAGGGTTCTCAGATTCTAAAAACAAAAGCTGTGCTACTATTACACTGGCCATGTTGTCTTCAACAGGACCAGTTACAAAAATTATCCTCTCTTTTACTAGCCTAGAATATATGTCATAAGCACGCTCACCACGACTGGTTTGTTCAATTACAATTGGTATAAGAGTCATACCTTTCCCTACTAAATATTATTACCAAATAATTCTTTTAACTCTTTCACAGAAACAACTTGCTCTTCTTTACTCACTTTTTCTATTATGTAATTCGTAACCTTATGCTCCAGAGCTTGCCCTCTAACCAATTCTTGAAACTGTCTATCTGACTTAAAATGCTTAAATACTCTATCAAATGGTACATCTTTACTAATATACTGATTTATAATAACATTTAAAATATCATTTTGAGTTAACGATATCTTATGTTCTGCACTAAACTTCATAAATAACATCGCAAGTTTTACACGCCTTTCAGCTTCCTTACAAGAGTCATCATTAAAGCCCAACTCCCTTCCCACCCTCTGTTGCTCCTGTCTTACTACATCTGTGGGTAAATCAAAGCTATAATTAGCACCTAAATAGTCAAATAGCTCCTTCCTAATTAAGAGATCTCTCATTTTTTTGCACTGATCACTAATTACTTCCTTTGCATGATTTTTTAGTGAAGAATAATCTTCAAACCCAATTTTCTTAGCCATTTCATCACCATCTTCAAAATCTTCAGCAACTTGAATATCATTAACTCGAACAGAAAAATTAGCCTCTTGTCCAGCAAGGGAAATAACTTGATAATCCTCAGAAAATTTCAACTTAAAACTTTTTGTTTCTCCTTTTTTCATGCCAGTCAATTGATCTTCAAAACCATCAATAAATGTGCTAGATCCCAAAGTAACTTTAAAGTTTTTATTACTCCCACCCTGAAAAATCTTATTCCTAATTCGCCCTTCAAAATCAATTACCAATTTATCTCCATTTTTTGCCTGGTAAGAAGCATCATCAACAGAAACAAAGCTAGGAAATCTTGTTTTTACAGAATCAACAAATTCTTTTATATCTCCCTCTTCAATTCTTGCTTCAACTTTCTTCAAATTTATCTTATCAAGATCTATTACCGGTACTTCCGGCATCGATTCAAAAGACAGTTTATACACAAAATTGCTCTTTTTCCCCTTTCCGTTTAGATTTGGTAATGATACAATATTAACCTTAGGACAAATGTGAGACTTGACTTCAATTTTTTTCATTAAATCACTTGAGCAATAGTCAATCGTACTACTCACTACATATTCCAAGGCTTCATTCTTATAATTTGTAACAACAAGACCGTAGGGCATCTTTCCAGACCTAAATCCAGGTAACTTTGCATTTCTCGCTATTTCTTGTAGTCTAGAGTTTACCTTTCGTTCTATACAATCGCCACCAATCGTGATTTCATACTCATGCTTTAGTTTATCTATACTAAGTTCCTTATAAGTATATATACTACTTGATATATCTACTTCGACTGCATTTTGAGGCACATTACTAGACATTACAATTCATTTATCAACATTTTAATTTATATCTAACAGAGTTATTCTATCAGAATTTAAGTTAAATACAATCTTTAAGAACAGGTTTTTTCACACAACTATAAGTACATCTAGTGATTAGGAGTTTCTCTTAAAACCCAAGTTAAATGATTTTAAGTGCGGATAGAGGGACTTGAACCCCCACGAGCAAGCTCACCAGGACCTAAACCTGGCACGTCTACCAATTCCGCCATATCCGCAAAAAATCTTCAGCATCCTATTATAGTGTACATTATAAAATACTCAAGATTTAAAGCCTTACTTAAATTTATGGTATTTACACAATCAGAAAAGGTTATTAACATTTCTTAATGAGGGCTCTAAATTCTAAAAACGAATAATGAGATTAATAATAAGTTTATCACTTGCAATTTTTCTGATCACACAGAGTGGCTGTACAACCCTTATAATAGGTGGTGTAGTAGCCACAGCAACAGCAATAACAATGCAAGATAAATCTCTGGGAAACATCGTTGATGACACAACCATGGCTATTAGAATCAATAAGGAACTCTTAAAACATGGGCTATTTTCATCTATCAAGGTTAAAGTAAGCGAAGGAAGAATATTGCTTATTGGAAACGTTGACACTCCTGAGAAACAACTCACAGCAGAAAAAATAGCTTGGCAGCAAAAAGAAGTTAAAGAAGTGATAAATGAGATAAGAGTAACACCAATTCAAGCCACTTCCATGCTTGATACCACTATGGATAGCATGATAACGGCAGAAATAAGAACAAGACTCCTTGGAAAAAGAAACATCAAATCAATTAACTATAGCATCAATACGGCTGACGGAGTTGTTTACTTGATGGGTATAGCCCAAAATAAAACAGAATTAAAAGCCGTAACAGCAATTGCAAGAAAGGTAAAGGGAGTAAAACAAGTTGTAAGCTATGTGCGATACAGACATAGCAAGTTACGTCATTAACGGACTTCTTCAAAACTTAGTCTCTGATAGTATTTTTTATGTTAAAAGTAATATACAAATGAGAGTAGCTTTTCAAATGGATGAAAATATAAACTTTGAAACTGATACTACATTTGCATTAATAAAAGAAGCGCAAAGAAGAAAGCACAAAGTTTTCACCTATTCCCCCAGCAATTTAGCACTAAAGTTAAATCAGCCAATTGCCCTTGCTCAGAAAGTCAATGTTGACGATTGCAGTTTTACCTCTAAAGAAAATGTGGCAATTAACTTGAATGAAATGGATATCATATTTATCAGACAGGACCCGCCTTTTAATATGCGTTACATTACAACCACCTATATTTTAGAAAAAACTAGAGCATTGGTAATTAACAATCCAACAGAAATGAGAAATTGTCCTGAAAAATTGATAACTTCATTATTTCCGGAACTAATTCCTCCAACTTTGATTACTGAAAATATATCAATGATCAGAGATTTTTACCATAATTACAGAGATGTTATTCTGAAGCCATTGTACAGCTATGGAGGAACCGATGTAATAAGAATACAAAATGCGAACAGCATTCAAGTAGTAGTGGAACTCATGATCGCAAAATATGAATGCCCCGTAATTGCACAAGCATTTTGTAAAAACTTAGATAAAGATAAAAGAATATTGTTGATGGATGGTCAACTAATTGGAGCAATGAAACGAGTTCCAAGAATTAGTGGAGAAATCAGAACAAACTTGCGACTTGGAGCAAGCTTTGAACCAGCTGAAATGAGCGGTAGAGACAACGAAATATGTAACAAAATTGGTCCCGAACTAAAGAAAAGAGGGCTAATATTTGTTGGTATTGATATTGTAGATGACTTTCTTCTCGAAATTAACACAACTTCACCCACAGGGGTAGTTTACATTAATAAATTATATAATATATCACTAGAAAAAGACCTATGGGATGTATTTGAAGAAAAAGCCAGCAACCATATTCGTCAACCAAGTTTATGAATTACTATTTTAATAAAGTCAGCAACCCCATTCTTTATCCTTACTTTCTTAGTATTATTAGCCATATCACGTAGTTTTTGAGAATCACTTAATAGATTAACCAACAACTTCGCTAGATTCTCTTTCGCCTCACTATTCTGCTCAACTACTACAGCTGCCCCCGAATCTTTAATGCATTTCGCGTTATAAAATTGATGATCATCCTTTGAGCAAGGATAAGGAATATATATAGCAGGGCGCCTAGCAAGAGTAATCTCTGCTATTGAAGTTGCACCTGCCCTGCTAATTACCAAATGAGCATCAGTTAATCTACTTCTCATATCATCAAAAAATTCACTCAACTCACAACTAACCTTTCCTCTTTTGTATAAGTCCCATATCTTATTCATATTTTTCTTCGTGCATTGCTGCACTACTCTAATCTTCTTTTTCATTTCAATAGGTAAGTTACAAATTACGCTACTTACTACATCGTCAAAAAAATTTGCACCTTGGCTACCTGCTATGATTAATAAGGTTAGAACTCCCTCAGTGCCAGAGTGACTCTTTGCTTTTATATCAATAAAATTTCCTATAAAAACACACTTATTGCCCTTTGCACACTTAGTTTCTGAGAAGCTAGTTGCAATTAATTCTGCACTATTGAAAAAGAATTTATTTACTCTCCCTAAAACTGTATTTTGTTCATGTAAAATTATAGGTATAGAAAGAACCCTTGCTGCAAAAAGAGTTGGAAAAGAAGCATAGCTACCAAAACCAATGACCAGTTTTGGTTTTAACTTTCTTATTTGATACAATGCTAACACACAGCTATACATCAACAAGAAAAAAAAACTAAACTTATTGCCGCTCGGTTTGCTTAGTGGCAGGGTATAGCTCTTCACGTCAACATTTTTATCTGTTTTTCTATCAGTAAATAATATGCTATCGTACCCTCGCCTTTTTACTGCTTTCGCTAAGGTTATAGCTGGAAAAATGTGCCCTCCTGTACCACCTGTTGCTAGAATAATAATATCCATCTGTGAATAACAAAATGATGTTAGATTATCAACTATTATTTAATAATTTGCACACAGAATCTTATTGATACAAATTCCCACTGCACAAGCAAAGGATAGACAAAAATAGAAAAGAAGCCATATTGAAGTAAGTAAAATAGCAAGGTTTAAATGATATTGAAATCAAAACTATTGGATAAAAAATTGTGAAATCAACAAAAGAAACGCTGAAGGAAGTGCGAAATAACGCATATGTTGCAAAAAAACTAAATGCTGTAATTGCAGCAAAAAACACAGTATAAAACACACATAGCAAAAACATGCTGCATTCCAAGAACAGCACCAACTGCACAGATAAAGCACCTAGAATTTGAAGAGAAGAAAAATTGTTTACCTCATCAATGTCGCAGAAAAATTAGATTGAATCAGAGTCAACTTAAATAAGTTGAAGTATAAATACAAGAAAAACATAACATTGCTATTTAAAAAATAAGAACAAGAATCCAGGAAAAACTTGGCTTGAATGTCAGTAAGTCCACAATAATATGCAAAAAATGAAGTTTTCGTATATTATGCCAAGACCAATTCGCAATGAACAAGACAAAGGTAGACAAGAAGAGTTTAAAAAAACTCAATAAAACTATTGGCAAGCATCCTAAACAAGAGTCATTTTTCTTTAATAAATCACGGTTTGGCATACATTCAAAAGCTAGACATGGATGATTTAAAAAAAGTGTTAGAACACGGGTTAAAGTAAAATTAGATAGATAAAATTTCTAGCTCTACAGTGTGTTAACCTTAGAAATGAAGATAACCCTAGCTTATTTGCACAGAATGTCAACACTGATTATATGAATATATTTCTTAAACAAGAGTCGTAATATCTAAGAACACGATAAGCCTTTTTTATCATGAATTGTGCCAGCTAGCATAAGTTAAAAATTTAAAGGTACCAAAAATATCGAGATTATATACTTACTACCATGCTCACCCAAGTTCAATCTCATTGAGAGACTTTAGTTATATATAAAACAGAAAACTTTGCGTAATAAAGTCTATAATACAGTGCTTTGCTTGAGAGCGCTTTATGCAAATTCATTACCTCTCTTCCTCACTTTGCGACCAAGCAACCCTGCAATGTCACTTATTTGATCCATTTAACAATGAGAATTAGTATTAGATAGCAAAAAAAATTAGAAGACCTTAAACCAGAGAAAAAACATGAAGTGAAAGAAGCAGCTGCAAGGTTGAAAGAAGGTATAAAAAATCTGATCTGGCATCAATCTGTTGGAATTAAAGCGTCAAATCAAGCCACTATTCAAGATATTGATAGTCTAAAACAACGAAATGTTAATTCAACTATTTAACGACTCATCATCTGCAGCAAGTACTGATTCGTGTATCATCTCTGAAATAGTTGGATGAGGAAAGATTGCAGACTTGATGTCACAGTCTGTTCCTTCCAGCTGCTTTGCAAGAACAAAATTGCTAATTAACTCTGTTACTTCTGCTCCTATCATGTGAGCTCCAAGAAGCTCACCTGTTCTTTTATCCATAATTACCTTTACCAACCCTTCGGTTTCACCGAGCGTAATAGATTTACCATTAAAGTTGGAATGAAACTTTCCTATCTTTATATCATACCCATCCTTTATTGCCTGTTCTTCAGTAAGGCCAACACTTGCTATTTGCGGATGAGAGTAAGTGCAACTTGGTATGCATTCTTTTTTTAACGCATGAACATTTTTACCAGCAATTTTTTCAATGCAGATCATGGCCTCGTGGCTTGCTTTATGCGCTAAACACGGCGGACCAGCTACATCACCTACTGCATACACGTTAGATTCATCAGTTTCATACCATTCATTTGTTTCAATAAAACCAGAAGCGCTTAATTTAATTTTTGTATTTTCTAAACCTATATTTTCAGTGCTTGCTTGAACACCAACTGCAATAATTACCCTGTCAAACTCTCTTCTCTCACCACTGCTCAGTTGTACTTTAATAGAGTCCTTACCTTTAGTAAAGGCTTTTACACTATTGTTCGTATATATTTTTATTCCCTGTCTTGTAAATATCTCTTGTGCTAAATTTGAAATATCTTTATCCTCCAGCGGCAAAATAGCTTTTTTTACCTCTATAACCGTTACATCAACCCCCAAAGTACTATAAAAACTCGCAAATTCTATTCCTATTGCACCAGATCCTATGATTAGCAGCGATTTTGGCAATCTATCCTGGGTCATAGCATGTTGTGCATTCCATACCAAATCTCCATCTGCTTCTATTCCAGGCAGATTCCGCGCTCTCACACCTGTTGCTAAAATAATATGTTTAGAAGAAACTTCTTGTTCCTCCTTATCACTAGAAACTTTTATAGTAAGGTTACCTGCAAGCTTACTAAAACCTTGGTAGACTCTGATACCATTTTTTTTCATCAAATATGCAACGCCACTTGACAATTTACCAACAATGTTCCTTGAGCATCTTACTATCGATTGTATATCAAAGCTCACATCCTTTACTTTTATACCAAATTCCTCTGATCTCTTTATAAGTCTATAGATCTCAGACGCTCTCAGTAGAGATTTTGTTGGTATACACCCCCAATTTAAACATACACCACCTAAATTTTCTTCCTTTTCAATAATCGCAGCTTTAAACCCAAGCTGCGCTGCCCTAATTGCTGCTATAAAACCACCAGGACCGCTACCTACAACTACAATATCATACTCACTCATCAGTTTCCTTGTATTCAAAAGGCTATATATAACAGATGGAACCCATGCAATCAATGGCCTTATTTCTTGCACCCAAATAGCTAAAACTAACATCTAGATCTTTTAGATCTTTTTAGCCACAGAAATAGGACTAAAAAACTACTTGACAAGCTTTGCCGTTTTCCTTGCCCTAGAATTAGGCTATTTTATTTAACTTCCCTATCTCTATGCAAATAAAAATGAAAAGAAGATCTTGTACTTGGTGTACTATTGTTCAATTTTCTACATTACGTGCACCGCATGTCTTTATAAAATTTTAGGTTTTCACTTATGCAAACTGAAACGCGCTTCATAAAGCGTTCAAGACATCACTTAACGTCAAATTTTTAAAATAAAGAGCTAGTAACTAGCTACTACGTGGATTTTCTTTCCTTTTTCTCTATTCAGCAAATTTCTTAAATATTATAGCCTATACCAATCTCATTGTTAGTGAGTCAAATAAGCGACATTGCAAAATTGTTTAATTGCGTCGTGAGAAAGAGAGATAATAAATTTGCACAAAGTGCTCTCAAGTAAAGTAATTATATTGTAGACTTTATTACGCAAAATGTTCTGTTTTATATACAACCAAAGTCTCCCAACAGGATTGAGCCTAGATAAGCATAGCGGTAGGTATATAACCTCGATATTCTTAGGCACTTTCAAATTTTTTGACTTATGTCAATTAGCACAATCCATGATAAGAAAGGCTTCCCGTGTTCTTAAATATTGCAACACTTGTTCAAGAAAGACACTCATACAATCAGTGTTTACATTCGGTGCACACAAGCTAGAATTCTCTCCATTTCTAGAATTAACTGTACTGTAGAGATAAAAATTTTATCTACTTAAAATTTCACTTTAACCTGAACACCCCCTTAAAACCACCGCATTCAACTTTCGAATGTGTGCTAAACCGCAATTCATCAAAGATGAATAACTCTTTGTTCAGGACACTTATCAACAGCCTCATTAAGTTTTTTAAAACTCTTTCTGCCTACCTTTGTCTTATTTATTGTGAGTTGGTCTTGACGTAATATACGAAAATTTCATTTTTGCATATTACGATATACTGTGAATTTGATGACATTCAAGCCAAGTTTTTCCTGAATTCTTATCTCATTTCTTAATAGTAATATTGGGGTTTTCTTGTATCTATACTTCAACTTGTTCAAATTAACTCTGATTTAATCTAGTTTTCCCACAACATTGAGAGGGAGCAAACGTTTTTTCTCTTCCAAATTTTAAGTGCTTTATTCATACAGTTAGTGCTGTTATTAAAATGCAACATATTTTTACTACGTCCTGTTATACTGTGCTTTTTCACTGCAATTACAGCATTTAGTCTTTTTGCAACATATGCACTATTTCACACTGCCTTCAGTATTTCTTCTACTGATTCCACGACTTCTTCATTCAACAATTTTGATTTCAACGTCATTTAAACCTTACTATTTTACCTACTTCAGCATGGTCCCTTTTCCACTTTTGTCTATCCGTTCCTTATACAGTGAAAATTAGCATTAGATTTTGCGTCCACACCTCTTGCATAGCAAAAACCAACTTCCGAGCTTAGGCAATACCCAATTTTTCCAAAGAACCAAAATTTACTTCTTCACCAACGTGAGTACCAAGGAAATTGATCAAATCTTTCAAATCTCTCATGTATAATCCTAAAGTGTTGGTGAATAAGACCTACAACATCTTAGCTACTCATGCCAACTTTCAATGATTGGACCTAAGTCCACAGTTACTTTTTAAAGAAAGCATCTATGCACGCATCACGGAAAGCTTCATTTATATCAGGATGAGAGTGACAAATTCTATATATATCCTCTGCTGCTGCACCATATGCCATTGCCACCGCTGCTTCATTAATTAGCATATCGGCATATGTACCTATGACATGCACTCCTAATATTGTATCTGTTGTGTTGCAAGCTAGCACTTTTACGAATCCTTCAGCATCACCAGTAATTTTTGCTCTGCCGTTTGCAGCAAATTGACATTTACCAACTTTATACTTTCGACCAGCACTTTTCAGTTCCTCTTCGGTCTTGCCAATTGAAGAAACTGCAGGGTAAGTATAAATGACCAAAGGTATGATTTCATAATTAACGCAAGGGGATTGCCCAGCTATTATCTCTGCAATTGCCACTCCTTCTTCTTCTGCTTTATGAGCAAGCATTGTTCCATTAATCACATCACCAACAGCAAATATCCCTTCCATGTTAGTTTCATATCTATTGTTGACTTGAATAAAACCATAGTTATCTTTCTCTATTTTTTCGTCGATACCAAGACCTTCAGTGTATGGCTTACGTCCTACTGCAATGAGCACCTTATCAGTCTCTATAGTGCTTGTTTGATCATCTTTAACAGAGCAAACTTTCACACTCAAAGAATTACTATTTTGCTTTACTTCCTCAACTTTAGTGCTAAGCAAAAATTTTATTCCTTGTTTTTGTAGACTAGAAAGCAAAGACTTACTTAATTCTCTATCCATTGTTGCAGCAATCCTATCAAGAAATTCCACTACAGTAACTTCAGACCCTAGCCTGCTCCATACGGAAGACATTTCAAGCCCTATTGCCCCAGCTCCAATTACAACAAGCCTTTTTGGCACTTTAGTTAAGAATAATATACCAGTAGACGAAATAATATTTTTCTCATCTATGTTAATTTCTGGTAAAGAACTGACGTCTGAACCGGTTGCAATCACTATGTTTTTTGTCTTCAATACCTTGTCCTCAACTGAAACTTCAAGGTTATTTCGATCAAAAGAAGTAATTTTTCCAAGACCGTTTATTTTAGCGATTTTATGAAGATTAAACAGGTAATCTATACCTTTTCCAAGCTCTTGAACTCTGGCATCCTTGTATTCTAGCATTTCTTTTAGGTTAAAACTTACATCTTTGGTTTTTATGCCAAGCTCCAGTAGGCTATTTTTCGTACGAACATACTGATAGGAGGAATAAAGTAATGCTTTAGAGGGTATACATCCAACTCGCAAACACGTGCCACCAAAAATACTATTTCTATCTATGCAAGCAACTTTTAATCCAAGTTTTGCAGCAGTAATAGCACACTTATAGCCACTTGGACCACCACCTATAACAATCAAATCATAATCAATCATAAAAAACAAACCTATTTTCTAAAGAATAAACGCCATTTCCTTCAGTTGTTACGTATACCTTACCATGGGCAAACACTGGAGTATGAAACACATTGCCCGGTATTTTAATAGTTTCTTCTATACTTCCAGATTTAAGAAAAGCAAACACTGACCCTTTATTACTTGTAACCCATAGCGTATGAGCATACATAGTTGGAGCAAATAATTGCGTATTCTCTATTAAATCAGACGTCCAGATTACTTCTCCACTCTGTATATCAATACAGATTATTTTGTTGTCTTTAGTCACTACAAAAATTCTACCACCGGCTTTTTGTTCCTTTACAGGGACAAGCGGACTATAACATGACTCAATGTCTGATATACTTTTCACCTCTAGTGGCTTGGACCATAAAATATTTCCTGATTCTACATCAATACCATAAATATAAGAGTTATTTGTAGCTATTAAAACATTTTCACACACTCTTGGTGTGGTAGTTATATCTGTGAATGGTGTATCCAAAAGGTTCGTAGACAATTTTTGGCTCCACAATTTTTTACCATCTTCATTAAAGGCTATTAGTTCACCGTTTGAAAACGGCGCTATTATTTTATTATTGGAAATTGCTGGCGATATGGAGTATAAACCTCGAATCTCATTAATACCATTTTGGTAAATCCAAGTAGCACTGCCATCTTTTACATCAAATGCATGCAGATAGTTATCAATAGTCAAAGTTATCAATTTATTATCTATTACTACTACTTTTCCCCTCGCAGGAGCTCTCAGCTCTTTTTCCCATTGGATCTCACCAGTTTTTGCATCTATTGCGTGCAGAACGTTATCTACTACAAAGAAAATATTTCTTCCATAACGCGATAGGCTCATGTTACCAATCTTTTTTCTGTATGGAAGGTGTAATTTCCAGTTCATAACCCTTGAGTTGTCAATATCAAAGGAATACAAGGTACCATGCTTATCTGCCAGAATAACACTATTCTCTGTGAGCACTGGGGCTACATACCCTTGGGATAATCTTTTATCCACTAGACTGATTCGTTCACTTGCCATTGTGTAGCTGCTACACAATAACACTACCATAACAATAATTACTTTCACTGCTTATTGAAAATAAGATTTATTAATATACACATCAGAAATCTTAATCACAACGAAAATGTTCTCATTGCATGTTAAAAATGTAGGTTTTTTTGTGCAAGAAATCAGTTGCATTCTTTGCGGAAATAAAGATTTCCAAATCGCCAGAATGTCATACGAGTAACTGACACCATTTGTTGTGTTTAACAAATTGGCTTCATGTTAGCCATAAATACTCAAGAAATTTATTAAAGCAAGGAAAGGGCAAAAGATCTCCGTTTAATATTTATTTTCTGTATTGGAACTTTTTTAAGCGCTAAATGCTGCAATTTATACCAATTCTTACTGTTGGCAAGTCAAATAAGTGACATTGTAGAGCTGTTCAATCAATTCCTACTGTACAAGTAACGTATAGACAACAATGAAAAAGAAGCCATATTGAAGCAAGCAAAATAGCGAGGTTTAAATGACAATGACATTGAAATCAAAATCATTACATGAAAAAGTTGTGGAATCAGCAAAGGAAGTACTGAAGAAAGTACAAAATAACGCATACGTTGCAAAAAAACTAAATGCTGTAATTGCAGCAAAAAAGTACAGTATAACAGGACGTAGTAAAAATATGTTGCATTTTAATAACAGCACTAACTGTATGAATAAAGTACTTAAAATTTGGAAGAGAAAAAAACGTTTGCTCCCTCTCAATGTTGTGGGAAAACTAGATTAAATCAGAGTTAATTTGAACAAGTTGAAGTATAGATACAAGAAAACCCCAATATTACTATTAAGAAATGAGATAAGAATTCAGGAAAAACTTGGCTTGAATGTCATCAAATTCACAGTATATCGTAATATGCAAAAATGAAATTTTCGTATATTACGTCAAGACCAACTCGCAATAAATAAGACAAAGGTAGACAGAAAGAGTTTTTTAAAAAACTTAATTGAGACTATTGATAAGCATCCTGAACAGGAATTATTTTTATTCGATGAATCACAGATTGGCACACATTCGAAAGTTGGACGCAGGCGGTTTAAAAAGGGCGTTAGAATACAGGTTGAAAGTAAAATTATGTAGACAAAACTTTTACCCCTGCGGTAAAGTTAACCCTAGAAATGGAAAGCCCAGCTTGTTTGCACCGAATGTCAACACTGATTGTATGAATATATCTCTTGAACAAATGCCGCAATATTTAAGAACACAAGAAGCCCTTCCTATCATGTATGCGCTAATTAGCATAAGTAAAAAAATTTTAAATTACCTAAAAATATCGAGATCATATACCTACCACCATACTCACCCGAGCTCAATCCTATTGAGAGACTTTGGTTGTATACAAGACAGAATATTTTACATAATAAAGTCTATAATATAATTGCCTTGCTTAAGAGCACTTTGTGCAAATTTATTACCTCTCTTTCTCACTCCACAATTAAACAACTCTGCAATGTCACTTATTCGACCTATTAATAATGAGAATTGATATCATTTCTTTAATGGTAATATTAAGGTTTTCTTGTATCCATATTTCAACTTGTTCAAATTAACTCTGATTTAATCTAGTTTCTCTACAACCTTGAGAGGGAGTAAACATTTTCTTCTCTTCCAAATTTTAAGTGCTTTATTCATGCAGTTAGCACTGTTATTAAAATGCAACATATTTTTACTACGTCCTATTATACTGTGCTTTTTTACTGCAATTACAGCATTTAGTTTTTTTGCAACATATGCGTTATTTTGCACTCCTTCAATATTTCTTTTGCTGACTACACAGCCTTTTCATCCAACAATTTTGATTTCAGCGTCATTTCAACCTTTTCCATTATTATCTATTCGCTCCTTAATACAGTGGGAATTGGTATTAGACGGGCAAAGCTAAAGAAAACTTGCATGCAAACTTCTCAAAGAGTAAAATTAAAGATATTTTAAAATGAACTAGGTTAATTATGAATCTTGTAACAAAATCTGCTATCGATTTTACTGCTCCAGCTGTTCTTCCTGACGGAGAAATAGTTGATAACTTCTGTCTGAGTGAGCACATAAAAGGTAAATATGCTGTCCTTCTTTTCTACCCACTTGATTTTACTTTTGTTTGTCCAACTGAATTGATATCATTAAATAATAGAATAAGTGAGTTTGCAAAGCGTGATATTGAAGTAATGGGAATAAGTGTAGATTCAAAATTCTCACATTACCAATGGCGAAAAACTTCAGTTAGTGATGGCGGTATCGGAGAAATTAGCTATACTTTAGTGTCTGATATCAAAAAATCTATATCAAGAAACTATGGAGTATTATATGATGACTCAGTTGCACTGAGGGCAACTTTTGTTATTGATGATAAGTTTATTGTGCGTCATCAATCAACAAACGATTTGCCTTTAGGGCGTAATATAGATGAATTTATTAGAATTGTTGATGCAATTAAACATAACGAAGAGTATGGTGAAGTGTGTCCAGCTGGGTGGAAGAAAGGCAAACCAGCAATGCAGGCAAGTGATGAAGGAGTGGCTGATTATCTAAACTCATACAGTGAAGAATTATAAGTTTGGTACAAAAGTTCTTATTATTGGGTCTGGAGCAGCTGGTTACGCTGCTGCTATATATGCAGCACGTGCAAATTTAGAACCAATTCTAGTAACAGGGATGCAGCCTGGTGGTCAGCTTGCGATTACTACGGATGTTGAGAATTATCCTGGTTTTGTTTCAATACAAGGTCCAGAATTAATGGAACAAATGAGGTTGCATGCAGAAAAGATGGGAGCAAAAATAGTAGACGACGAAATGAAGAGTGTTGAGCAGCTTGAAAATAATGAGTATAGATTTAGGTCTTCTGGTAATATCAATAACTACTATTCCAATGCAGTTATAATTGCAGTTGGTGCACAAGCAAAGTGGCTTGATTTGGAGAGTGAAAAGAAATTTCAAGGTTACGGAATTTCAGCATGTGCAACTTGTGATGGTGCATTTTTTAGGAACAAGATTGTAGCTGTGGTTGGCGGCGGAAACACCGCCGTTGAAGAGGCAATATTCTTAACTAGATTTGCTAAAGAAGTTACATTAATACACAGGCGCAATAAATTGAGAGCGGAAAAGATAATGCAAGACAGGATCTTTGCGAATAAAAAAATAAAAGTCATATGGAATCATGCCATAGAACAAATTCTTGGAGAAGAGAATCCAAAGAAAGTTACTGATGTTATAATTAGATCAACGGAAACTGATAAAATCCAAGAATTGAAAGTGGATGGGGTATTCATTGCAATTGGGTACACACCAAATACAGGTGTTTTCAAAGGTTTTGTTGAAATGGATGAGCAAGGCTATATAATTACAAAACCTGGAACAACTTTAACTAGTAGAGCAGGGGTATTTGCTGCAGGTGATGTTCAAGATAAGGTATATCGCCAAGCAGTGGTTGCAGCAGGCACAGGGTGCATGGCTGCACTTGATGCAGAGAAGTTTCTAGAATGCGCAAGTGAGTAAAGAGTTAAAAAATAGGAAATGTACAAGATCACTTTTTAAAGAAGAAGGGGAGATTCATCGCTATTTTCTCTTTATTGTTATATGGTGATATGTAGATTGTTGCAGTAGGTTTGATATGCACAGCAATAGGACAGGTACTACTGGTTATAAAAGCTATTTCAGGCTATTGATAATGAAAATTTAGAAGATTTTAAACGGGCTATAGCAGAAGGCGCTAGCGTTAATGCATTTGATAAAGAAGGTGTGACATCTTTGATGTCTGTTGCCAACACCCTATAGCTAGCAATAATAGTCCACACTAAAAGAAATGACTAAATTGCTTATACAAAACAGAAATATCGATATTAACACTCAAAGTAAGCAATTTTTATTATAAGCAAAGACAGAGGAGAGACCAATTTGGGTGTCTGATATATTTATTTTGTGATCAAGAAGTAGCAGAGGTACGGCCAGGTTATTACAGATACTGTAATAATGACCAAGTTGTAAATAGTGTGAACGATCAAGGTGAGCATGTATACTTAAGTCACTTATACGATGGTATAGTGGAGTCTATTAAAACTTTTAATATGAAAAAAATACAGCCTTGCATATTACTTGCTAGCCTGGAGCTAAGGACATAGTAAAAATGTTATTTACGCACCAAGATATAAAACTGATATTAGAAATTATGAATACAGGGCCCTCTAGGCCGTACTGCAAGAGGATTTAAGAACACAATAAGATTAAAATTTGAAAAAGCCAAGAAGGAAACGATTATTGAATGCTCTATATAGCAGAAGCATTTATCTAGTGAAAACTCTATTGGACGCAAAACTTAACCATAATTGCTGAAGAAAAGCCTCAAATGGAGAAATAGAAATACCACTTGGTTCAGTCATCAAATCTTGTTTAGAGGGCATAACACAAGATAAGCAAGAAGTATTGATAAAACTATAAAGCATAAAGATCTAGACTTTAGTCAAATAAAGTCAATACCTGCAATATAGCGTAATATACAATTGAAGCAAATAATTGAACGAGCTATTACAGAACGATTAACCGATGCTATTAGTAGAAAAAATTTAGATGATGTAAAAAATTAGTAGAAGGTAATTGTTTCATGAACCATGCAATTGTTACCGCTTTATTGAGTAATGTTGATGATCCAATAGGATCTACTACAAACTCTCTAGTGCAGAATTTCCTACAAGTGCAGCGTAACATTTGGCAAGTACAAATGATATAACGATAGGTTTTGAACAGTTTTGTGTGAGAGTTTGCAGATGAACTTAAAAACATAAAAGCTCAATCTAAAGAAAAAGAGCAAGAGCTGAGGTTGTTGCATGAAGGAGTGATTAAAACCAGCAGAATTTCACAATTAGAGAGAGGCTTAAAACGAGAAATGGTGGATCAACGAGCTCAAATAACTCGACTCATACCGATTCCCACTGTATAAGGAACGGATAGGCAGTAATGGAAAAGAAGCCACACTAAAGTAAGTAAAATAGCGAGGTTTAAACGGTATTAAGATCAAAATCATTGGATCAAAAAGTCGTAGAATCAGCAAAAGAAATTCTGAAGGAAGTGCAAAATAACGCATATGTTGCAAAAGAACTAAATGCTGTAATTGCAGAAAAAAAAGCATAGTATAACAGCCACAGCAAAAAATATGTTGCTTTCAAAAACAGCACTAACTGCATGGATAAAGCACTAAAACTTGAAAGAGAAGAAAAATTGTTTACTCTCCCCAACGTTATAGAAAAACTAGATTGAATCAGAGTCAATTTAAATAAGTTGAAGCATAAATACAAGAAAACCATAATATTACTATTAAAAAAATAAGAACAAGAATCCAGGAAAAATTTGGCTTGAACGTCAGCAAGTCTAATAATAGACAAAAAATGAAGTTTTCGTATATTACGCCAAGACCAATTCACAATAAACAAGACAAAGGTAGACAAGAAGAGTTTAAAAAAACTCAATGAAACTATCGGTAAGTATCCCGGACAAGAGTCATTTTTCTTTAATAAATCACGGTTTGGCACACATTCGAAAGTTAGACATGGATGATTAAAAAAAGGTGTTAGAACACGGGTTAAAGTAAAATTAGGTAAAAAATTTTTATCTCTATAGTGCAGTTAATTCTAGAAATAAAGCCTTTCTTATCGTGGATTGTGCTAGTCAGCATAAGTCAAAAATTTAGAGGTACCCAAAAATACCGAGGTTATATACCTACCCCCATATTTACCTAAGCTCAATCCTATTGAGGGATTTCGGTTGTATATTATAGAACATTTTGCGCAATAAAGGCAATAATACAATTGCTTTGCTTAAAAACGCTTTGTGCAAATTTATTATCTCTCTTTCTCACTCCACAATTAAACAACTCTGCAATGTTACTAGACCTGCTAACAATGAGAACTAGTATAGAATTTTATAATATTTCATGTTGTTCTGATATAAGGTCAGTATCAGTGTCAAGAAAGACATAATTAAAAAAGTGGCAGGGGGTTCTTCTGATAATATAAATGAAACTAATAAAAAAATGATAAACAAAAGACTAGGAATATTAAGTGGTCAACTATATGCGTTGCAACACGTTTAGTGACTTTTGCGTAGTTTGTACTTTAACAATTCATTTTATCCCCCATATGATCTCCTAATATATTTATTAACAAGTTAAATAGCAGTAAAATTTCTATATCACTCAACCTGTTCTCAAGTTAATATTTGTATTCTGTCAAGAGCAGAAATAACATAATTACCATCAGCAACCAAACCATTAAGGTGCAAGAAGTTTTTTCTCCTTCAGTAACATTATTCTAGATTTTCATCAAAGTAGGCTATTTTGTCTTTTTTTTCTTTATACTCTTCTGCAGCATGGAAAGGTTGCTTTTTAGCTGTGATATTTGACCATTTTTGTGAATATTCTATATTTATGTTGTAAAATAATTTGAGGGTTTTTTGTTCGTTGCTCAATAACTCTTCATCTAGTCCTAAAATATCTTTTATAGAATCGTCGGCTACGATTGCATCTACTGGACATTCAGGTATGCACACTCCACAATCAATACATTCATCAGGATTGATTACGAGCATGTTTTTACCTTCATAGAAACAATCAACAGGACACACTTCCACACAATCCGTATATTTGCATCTTATGCATTTATCTGTAACAAAATGTGTCATAAAGCACTACATATTTATAATCTTGGGTATACTAAACTAATAAGAAATTCAAGTCTTTTGGTTATATTATAATTTAAATGCCGATAAGTATTGGGTATTTTTTAAGTAATTGGAAGAGCATCCTTTCATTAAAGATAAGCAAATTGGATAATGAGGAGTTGGAAATATGGCCAAGCCTAGCTAGAACTTCGGAACTGACAAAGTTTTTGGCATGCTAAAAATGCATAAGTCATTGGACGAAGCGTTAAAATGTTTTAATGGGCGCACAATGATAAAAAGGTATATAGCATCCAGGATACGCAAAAAGAAATCAAATGGTACGGAAAAAATTGGGCTACAAAATCATGCCTGCATGTGATCCAAATTACCTGACATTTTAAGAAATATACCAGGTTGTTCCCATGTAACAACTGCGCTTGGTGACGTGCCATTATTAAGCCGCGAGATGATTACAATAATTGGTGGACGTAACTCCTTAGTAAATGGAAGAAATTTCGTTAGTAAGTCGGCACTTGATTTAAGCGAAGCTAGTTTTGTTATTGTATCTGGAGTTGCAAGAGAAATACACACTGCGGCGAACAGCGTAATATACAAAAATCACCCAACCATTGCTGTCACAACGAGCGGAACTGATGTAGTCTTGTATCCAAGAGAAAATTTTTAATCTACACAAGAAAATCACTGAAAATGGCGGATTAGTAATTACTGAGCTTCCGTTTGCTATTAGACTAAAACCTTAATTTTTTCACAGAAGAACTGGATTATATCTGGCCTATCACTAAGTGTAACGGTAATTGAAGTATTGAAAAGTTCTGGTTCTATAGTAACAGCAAATTTTGCTTTGGATCAGGAAAGGAAAGTATTTACGGTTCATGGTTTTCCTCTAGATTTGTGGTCTAGTAGTAGCAATTATCCAATTAAGGACGGTGCTAAACTTATCGAATCCGCTGATGACATAATAGAGAGGGCAAGGTTTAATTTACTTCCTTGGCAAAAAGCCTGTTTAATATTGAACATTGTCCTATTAACTAAAAACAAGAAAAATTACAACAAACAAGATCTGTTATAGTTAATAATATTAACTCTGTCCCCATCGATATAGATAAGCTCATCTTAACAAGTGGGCTATCCACCAATTTGACTCTAATCGCTCTCTTAGAGCTGGAGTTAAAAAGCAAAATAAAGCGATCAATAGGGAACAAAGTATCAATGATTTTTTTAATTGTTTTAGCTATAACACTTTACTTTCTTTTAAGTAGTTAGCTAAGTCAAGATAAGGTAAATCTATCTCTTGTTGCAAATGCAAGATCTACTACTTTGCAATATTGCTTCTTTGTTCTAATTGAGGTGCTCTGGTAAATATGTAATTTACAGATCTTCAAATATTTTCTACGGACATTTTGCAAGTAATAAATTTTGTTTGATTAAACTGGAAACATTACTCTAACTCCTTATAATAGCTCTCTTTGATTTTCTGCTGCAAAAATTTTTTTTGTTCTAGAATTTTTGTAAATTCAGTATTACCAAAACATTTAACTATACGTTCTATATCTAGAGTAGTTGGCTTGACTGACGGGATTTTGTATTGATAATATTTTCCCCTGTAAATTAGCCATGGCAATCGTTGCAACGGCAATTTTTGCCACGGAGTGAGAAGTAGTCTTTCATTACCAATTTCCCCATTACGTGAGCTATCACATGCTCTCCTTGACTCGCAGAATAGCTACTTTTTGACATTGCCATTTCAAGGCCTGAACCCTAAGTCTTCCATAAGTAATAGGACCACTTTTTTCCTCTTTTAGCAAACACTAGATACTCTCTTAGCAAAATTTTGCTCCAGATCACGGACGAATGTAAAAGGTAATTCATTATGTGCCAAGTAACAGGTGAAATAGTAACACTTAGTTTGCACTGTTGGAACGACAGATGAAATCTGCAAATTTACTTAATGTAAGACGCGATGGTACATTGATGATTATATCGATGTCGATGTACACTGCCTTGAAAAGATGTGCTTTAAACAGTTCTTTATATCCATCTACTAATATTGAAATACTTATAGAAGATACCCATTCATAGAGGTAGCTATTGAAAAAAATATATAGGCTTTACCCTCTAGGTGGCTTGCGCACTTACAGATATCATTAACAGTGCCACTATCGAATGCGACTACTATCTTCTGCTTTATTTATGACTGAATTTGTGATATCAGAGAAGGCGGTAGAGTTGCAAGGAATGATTAAATTGGGAGTTTTATTGAGTACGTTTTTATTTAAAAGATCTGTTGTATTTTTATCTGCAACTAGAAAAATACCATTTCTTTATTATGTGCATGTTTTATAGATATTGTCTGCAAGACAATGATCTGTTATTACTATAGAGGTTTGTCTAGTTTAATGTAATATTTGTTTCAAATAATACATAAAATATTTACAACATAGTAATATCAGTATTTTAAGATGACATGAAAATTGACCCTGTAGAGCTAACTAAAGAATTAATCTCCCTTAAGAGTATAACACCAAGAGACGATGGAGCAATAGAGCATATAGCAGCAATCCTCAAGAAAAGTGGTTTTAACTGTGAGATTTTAGAGTTTGGTGACAATAAAACTAAAGTTAGAAATCTTTATGCAAAGTATGTAAACGGGGTGCAAAACTTGTGTTTTGCAGGTCATGTTGATGTTGTATCACCAGGTCAATTAAAAGGTTGGACATCCGATCCGTTTATTCCAGAAGTTAGGAATGGAGTGTTGTATGGAAGAGGAGCAACTGACATGAAAAGCGGGGTAGCTGCATTTATTACTGCTATGGTAGATTTAGTTGCAGAAAAGTTTCGGTTCAACGGTTCGATAAGTGCATTAATTACCAGTGCTGAAGAAAGCACAGAAGAATACGGAACAAAGGCGGTTTTGAAATGGATGGAGAGTAAGCACAAGAAGATAGATTATTGTGTAGTCGCCGAACCAACCAGTAGTGAAAAGTTAGGCGATACTATAAAAATAGGCAGAAGAGGTTCTGCAACATTTGAGTTAATTTGCCATGGGAAACAAGGACACGTTGCTTATCCGGATCTAGCGGACAATCCAATATATAAGATGATATCAATATTGAATAGAGTAAAAGATACTACCTTTGACAGTGGTAATAAATATTTTCAGCCTTCAAATTGCGAAATTACTACTATCGATGTTGGAAATAATGCTGACAATGTAATACCTGATTCAATAACTGCAAGTTTCAACATTCGATACAATAATATGCAAACACCTGATAGTTTATATAAGTTGATTGATGAAATATGCTCCAGTGTGACTAACGATTATAAACTCTCTATGCATAGCAGCAGGGGCGCTTTTCTTTCTACTCCCGATAGAAATACTGATATTATGCTTGATGCAATAAATAGAGTTACCAATATCGATGCTGTGCTGACCACAAGTGGTGGCACATCTGACGCTGCATTTATTAAAGATGTTTGTCCAGTGATTGAATTTGGGATGATTAATAAAACCTCGCATCAGGCAAACGAGTGTGTATTAGTAAGCGATATACACAAATTAACAGCTATATATAGGGAATTTATAAAAAACTATTTTTACCCCACTAACAGGATATTAAGTCAGATCAATGTGGTTGGCAATATACCTGATCGCCTATTATTAGCTTAAGTGTATTTTAGGCAGAGAGGCAGCTAATTTGGAAAAGATCCTTATACCAATTCTCATCGTTAGTGGATTAAATAAGCAACATTACAGGGCTGTTTAATTGCAAAGTGAGAAAGAAAAAAGGTAATAAATTTGCACAAAGCGTTTTCAAGCAAAGCAATTATATTATAGACTTTATCGTGCAAAATATTCTGTTTTATATACAGCCAAAATCTCTCAACAGGATTGAGCTCAGGTGAGTATGGTGGCAGGTATATAATCTAGATATTTTGGGGTACCTTTAAGTTCTTTAACTTATGCCAACTAGCACAACTTACGATAAGAAAGGCTTCTTGTGTTCTTAAACATTGCAACCTTTGTTCAAGAAATATACTCATACAATCAGTGTTGGCATTCGGTGCAAATAAGCTAGAACTCTTTTCAGTCCTAGAATTAACATGCACTGTAGAGATAAGAATTCGGTCTACCTAATTTTACTTTAACCTGTATTCTAACACCTTTTTAACTACCCTTGTCCAATTCTTGAATGTGCACCAAACCACGGTTCATCAAAGATGAATAATGCTTGTTCAGGATACTTACCAATAGTCCCATTAAATTTTTTAAACTCTTCCTGTCTATCTTTATCTTGTTCATTGTGAATTGTCTTAGCGCAATATATGAAAACCTTATTTTTTACATATTACATGTACTTAGACTTGCTGACACTCAAGCCAAATTTTTCCTGGATTTTTATTCTCATTTCTTTAATGGCAATATTAGGGTTTTCTTGTATCCATACTTCAACTTGTTCAAATTGAACCTGATTCAACCTAGTTTTTCTATAACGTTAAGGGAGAGTAAACAATTTTTCCTTCTCTTCCAAGTTTTAGTGCTTTATCCATGCAGTTAGTGCTGTTTTTGAAAGCAACATATTTTTTGCTATGGCTGTTATACTATGCTTTTTTTCTGCAACTACAGCATTTAGTTTTTTTGCAACATATACGTTATTTCGCACTTCCTTCAGCATTTCTCTTGCTGATTCTACGACTTTTTGATCCAATAATTTTAATCTTAATGCCGTTTAAACCTCGCCATTTTACTTACTTTAGTGTGGCTTCTTTTCCATTACTGTCTATCTGTCCCTTGCACAGTGAGAGTCTGGTATGAGTACACCTCTGAATAGTTAGGTTGACTCCTCATCAGGCTTAATCTTTACGATTATAATACTAACTTTTATATGCACAATATTTAACCGACGCAAGCAGTTTTTTCATGATAAAGTTGCAAGGACAATAGCACTAAACCATAAATCTTCAAGATAATTTCTCTTCTGTTTACAAAGTTCGTATATGTAGTTATAATTAATAAAGTTCTTCTAAAAGTGCTCATGGCCCCAACTATAGCAATTTTAAGTGGTGGATTTTCTCATGAAAGAGAAATATCACTGATGAGCGGGAAAGCAGTAAAAAAAGCGCTTGATAGCCTTTCATATAATGCAATAGAAATAGACGTTGACAGCAACACTGCTGAAAAGCTTAAAAAAATTAATCCTGACCTTGCTTTTATTGCTCTACATGGGCCTTATGGCGAAGATGGCTGCATCCAAGGTTTATTGGAGATTTTAGGTATAAAATATACACACTCCGGGGTTATGGCTTCGGCTATTGCTATGAATAAAGCAATGTCTAAGCATATATTCCGATCTCTCGGTATTGATACCCCAAAAGGGTACATAATTAGTCGAGGAGACATACTAAAAAACAATATTAAAATTGATTATCCGTATGTTTTGAAACCCACTAATGAAGGTTCAAGCATTGGAGTTCATATAATTTTCTCGCATGAGGATTATTTAAAATTAAAAAACATACTTAATGTTATTCCAGCGCATGACACTGGAATTCAGAAAGAAGAACCAATTTGGACAACAAAACATTCTATAACCATAGAAGAATATATACCAGGCATAGAGTTACACACTGCTGTGTTGCTAGATGAAGCAATTGGCACTATGGAAATAAGACCAAAAAACAAATTTTATGACTATGAAGCAAAATACACAAACGGGTTTGCAGAGCACATATTCCCCGCTGAAGTTCCTGACAATATATATGACATGACCTTGGAACATGCATTGAAAGTTCATCGATTTCTAGGATGTAAAACTATCTCTCGCTCAGATTTTCGTTATTGTCCTAAAGATAATACTCTGAAAATGCTTGAGATTAATACACACCCTGGCTTTACTGAATTATCGTTAGTGCCAGAAATTGCAAAATTAACAAAAGGAATTAATTTTAATGAATTAGTCAAGATTATCATTAAAGATAGTCAACAGCACAAAAATATTAGAGATTAAGTAAATGTTGGACAGTGTTACTAGAAGCCAAAGGAGTTTCTTGCGTAAGTGTGCTTTAGTTATCATAATAGCACTCTTTCTTACGTTGCTATTCTATAGCTCACTTGATAAAATCATAAGTCGATTTAAGCATTATCTCACTTGGTGTAATGACTGTTTATCTAGTCTACTATTCAGCAGTGGATTGTCAATCGATAAAGTAGTTATAACTGGCAATAAACTTACAAATGAGAAGGACATTTTAAATTTAGTAAACAAAACTCAACCAATTATATATATATCACTTTCAAAACTTGCTGATAGAATACAATCCGCAAGCAAATGGATAAAACACGTAAGAATTCACAGAATTTTGCCTAATATTCTATACATTAATGTAGATGAACATAAACCGTTTGCCCTATGGAAAGATAACAACAAAACTTCAGTAATTGATTCCGAAGGTAAAGTGATTGTAGACGATTACCCTACAGATAACTTTATCGTAATTACAGGACAAAATGCACTATCAAACTTAAAATTTATTAGAGATATACTAGAAAGCAAAACTCAGTTAAGTGATTACATTTCTTCTTGTGTTTATGTAAAAAATAGAAGATGGAACATTATACTTGATAACGTCTCCATAGTAAAACTGCCTGAAGATAATCCTCATAGCGCATGGGATTATTTAAATCACTTACAAAATACAACCAATTTTACTTTTAGCGATTGGAGTATAATTGATATGCGTGTTATTGATAAAATATTCGTAAAGAGGTAATTTTGCTCCTCTCTCATCATCCAAACTTCATGCGGCAACGCTCCTATGATGTTACCTTAGCGTTACGCGCTACTATCCCCGGTGGACTCAAATTTACAAGCATCAAGAAATTTACTTAACAGGAAAAAGGCAAAAGAAGCATGGTTAATATCTATCTAAAAACATAGGCATTTTTTTATGTTTTAAATACTTATACTAACTCTCATTGTTAGTAGGTCAAATAAGTGACATTACAGAATTGTTTAATTGCGTGGTGAGAAGAGAGGTAATAAATTTGCACAAAGCGCTCTTAAGCAAAGCAACTGTGTATTATAGACTTTATTACGCAAAATGTTCTGTTTTATATATAACCAAAGTCTCTCAATAGGAGAGGTCAGGTGAGTTGGTGGCAGACATATAATCTCAATATTTTTCACCTTTAACCTTTTTGACTTATACTAACTAGTACAATCCATGACAAAAAAGGCTTTTTGTGTTCTTAAATATTGTAACATCTGTTCAAGAAATACATCCATACAATCGGTGTTGACATCAGGTACAAACAAGCTAGAATTCCCTCTCTTTCTAGGATTAACTGCACTGTAGAGATAAAAATTTTTTTTACCTAATTTCACTTTAATTTGCGTTCTAACGCCCTTTTTAAATCACCTGTGTCTAACTTTCAAATGTATACTAAACTGCGATTCATCAAAGATAAATAACTCTTGTCCAGGATGCTTACCAATAGCCTCATTAAGTTTTTTAAACTACTTCCCATCTACCTTTATCCTGCTCATTGCGAATTAGTCTTGGCGCAGTATACAAAAACTTCATTTTTGCATATTATCGTGTACTGTAGACCTGCTAACACTCAAGCCAAATTTTTCCTGGATTCTTATTCTCATTTCTTTAATGGTAACATTAAGGTTTTCTTGTACTTATACTTCAACTTGTTCAAATTGACTCTGATTCAATTTAGTTTTTCTACGACGTTGATAAGGAGCAAACAATTTTTCTTTTTGTCCAAATTTTAGGTACTTTATTCATGCAGTTAGTTCCGTTCTTGAAATGCAATATATTTTTGCTATAGCCGTCATACCGTGCTTTTTTGCTACAATTACAGCCTTAGTTTTTTTGCAACATATGCGCTATTTCGCACTATTTTCAGCATTTCTTTTGCTGATTCTACGACTTTTTCATCAACAATTTTGACTTTAAATGCCATTTAAACCAGCTATTTTACTTACTTCACTATGGCTTCTTTTCCATTATTGTCTATCAGTTCCTTATACAGTGGGTTGACATAACATGTATATTTATTAAGTAACTTATGTAGTAAATCATAAAACTAGGCGTTAATACCGACCATGTTGTAACCCCTCACAACGCACATGGAACTCCTTATCTAGCTTTCATTGAAAGCTGCAGAGTCATTAACGCAGGAGCAGACTTTACATCGTACACTTACGAGAAGATAGAAGGCATATCAGAGGCGAAGGTATGTTCAATCTAAAAAAGCACTAACTGAGCCAAGCCTTAAAATTGCAGCCATGGAAAAAATATTTGAAATAGCAAAAGAGATAAAACCTATTCGATTAACATAGCGCCAGAAACAAAGAGAAGGATTAATAATCTAAGGTAGTCTGGACATAATTAACATGCACAACAAACTTTCTAGTGTAGAAGAGACGCATAGCTTTATGCATAAAGGTTCCATTGTTTGTTAATCCAAATATTAATCAACTAAAATATCTTAAAAAGTTAGAAACAAAGCCTGGTATAGCAGAAATCTACACAGGAGATTACTGCAATAATCCATTAGAAGAAAAACTAAAATTAATTACCAATGCTACAGACTATATGAATAAACTAGGAATAGAATGCCATGCAAAATACAGCACAACTTATAAACACGCTCAAAAGACGAAAAAATACCTCACATTTCAGCTCTTAACATAAGCCACTTCTTTAATCAGCAAAGCTATACTTGACAGGTTATACAGCGTAGTAAAAACAATGAAGATGATAATATCTAACTAACTACTTCTTCTTTCTCCTTATTTAAAATACTTAAAAGAGTCTGGCTTGCCTTAAACTTCACTCTTGTCTTTTGAGGAACAGTCATGATTTCACCATTCTGAGGATTGCGACATTGTTTTTCCTGGCTTATAGCAGTAGAAAATGTGCCTATTCCATGCAGGCGTATTTCACCTTCCTCATCTAATTTACCCTTTATTATTTTCATAAGCGCATCAAAAACCTTGCTCAAATCAGACTTTGTTATTTCTACATCTTGACTAGAACAAGCTAGCTTTAACTTATTTATTATGTCTTCTTTACTCATAAATTACCTTAATATTGAAAAAAATTACACAAACAGCATATTATGTTCATACCGATAGTCAACTAAATTTATCACGAAAAGAATATACTATACATTTTTTTTAACATTCGTACAATATACACAAAAAAAATATCACTACAAAATAATTATCTCTTAGAAAATTGATATTTTGCCCGAGCTCCACGTTGGCCATACTTCTTACGCTCTTTAACACACGAGTTTCGTGTTAAGTAACCACTCTTACGCAAGACAGAATATAAATCTTGGCTTATTTTACTTAAAGCTCTGCTTATTCCATGAGCTAATGCACCTGCTTGACCAGATAGCCCTCCACCTTTTACAGTTGCAAACACATCACATCTACCTAGCATAGACGTTACAATAAGTGGCATTTTCACTACTTGGCACACTGATTCTCTCTTAAAGTAAGAGAGCAGCTTGTCTTTCTGATTAACACTAAATTTTCCACTTCCTGGTTTTATCCATACTCTTGCCGTAGATTCTTTTCTTCGGCCTGTAGCATACAAACGACAAAACAAATCAATTGCTGGTTTAGCTACCTTTTTTGATTGATTTACTACAGAACTTTCCATTCTCACTCCATTATTTTTTATTTTTACGATTTAAAGAAGCAAAATCTATCTTTTCAGGCTGTTGTCCTTGATGCTTATGCTCTGGGCCAGAATAAACATATAAATTCCCAAAGCGTTTACGTGCCATAGGACCATCATCAAGCATCCTTTTCACCGCCATTTTTATTACACTCTCAGGAAACTTACCATTTAGAATATTAGCTGGGGTGGTTTTTTTTAAACCACCAGGGTAACCTGTATGCTTGTAGTAAACTTTCTCTTTAAATTTTTTCCCGGTAAAATGCACCTTCTCTGCGTTGATGATAATTACATTATCGCCACAATCCATATGAGGCGTATATTCAGGTTTATGCTTTCCACGCAATAGCGTTGCTACAAATGCCGCAAGTCTTCCTACCACTAATCCCTCTGCATCTATAACAAACCATTTTTTATTAATTTGTCTCTCTTTTAGGAAAAAAGTCTTCATTACTCCAACTGAACAATACAAGCTATGATACACTTAATTTCTAAGCAGTCAATAACATTAGTTATTGATTATTAAAGCAATTCATGCTAGTAACTTAGCTACACAGCCAATATACATAGGAGTAGTAATGTCTCGTTTGATTATTGCACTTGCAGCCATTTTTAGTACTGTAAGTTGCTATGCAATTGACCTTGAAGAAGCTGTAAATAAAGCCATTAAAAATAGTTCAAGACTCAAATCTCAATTTTACCAATATAAAAGCGCTGAAAAACACTATAAATCTTTAGGATTAGCTGGGTTTCTACCAGATATTAATTTGCGATACAACTTTGTTAGCAATTTTAATATTATCAACAGTACACAAAACCCCCAAGAACTCCTTGCATTAAGTCAGAGAATAATAGATGGAGGCGGTGCTTTTGCTACATTCAGTCAATCAAGCCACCTTCTCAAAGCAGCAAAAATTCAATTTCAAAAGTCAAAGCAAGAGCTTGCACTTAATGCCGTGAAGGTATACGTTGACGTTCTACGAAGTAGAGCAATATTACAGCTTAAAGAGCACAAAGAACGTGTCTCCTTGGAAAATTTGTCAGATGCAAAAAAACGTTTTTCTCTTGGGGAAGTGACAAACGCTGAAGTTTCGCTGGCAAAAGCAAAATTTTCATCTTCAGTGTCAGAAAGAGTAGATGCCGAAGGCAAATTAAAATCGGCAAACACTGCTTACTTTCACTTAATTGGGGAAGACCCCGATGAGCTTTCTGAAGCTAGTGATAAATTACCTTCTGTTCCAGAATTAAATGAATGTTTACAGTTAGCAAGAACCAACAATCTATCTTTGAAAACAGCAGTTTACCAAAAAAAAGCAGCAGGAATGGGAGTATTTGCCGAAGCTTCTAAGTGGCTACCTTCTCTGCACCTTAGCATAAATAAAATTCTTGACATAAAAAATATCAACATCAAAAAGCCCTTAGAAGGTGCTAGTCTTGCTCTCACTCTCGATATTCCAATTTTTAAAAGAGGAACAAATGCTTTTGGCATCAGTAAAGCTAGAATGGATGCAAAAAAATCCACTTACGATTATTATGAGACAGTGAAAAACATAGAGCAAATGGTTGTAAACGCTTGGAATGATGTGTTAACAGCAAAGGCTATCATTAAAGCAAGTCAAGAGGCTGAAAAAGCAGCATCCCTAGCATTGGAAGGGGTTGAACAAGAAGTAAGTTTAAACTTAAAGAGTACAACTGACCTTTTATATACTGAAGACACGTTATTTAAAGCGCGTTCAGACTTAGTTAAAGCGCAAAGCAATTATGTGATTAGTGTTTATAATTTACTTTTTATAATAAATAGTATAAATCTCTAAATTTAATGGTATTAATATCATGAATAATGAACAAAGCAATTAATCTATATAAAGATATCCTAGAAGATATAAAAAAAGCTATATCTGGTAAAAGCCCAAGGGACGATGCAATGAAAACAGAAGATGCAGTAGAAATAGTAAATGAGAAGGAAGAGGACGATATTCTATGCCCTGAGGAGGAGTATTTAGAAGATTCAGGAGAAGATAGCAAGGAGCAGAATAACGAAAAACAAGATATCAACAATGATCAGCAGAGCGAAAAAATAGTTCCTAATAATACTCAATTTAATAACCACAACTATAGCCCACAGGAAGAAAAGAACGTCCGTTTGTATAACAATACTCAAATAGGTAACAACAAAGTGAATAACAGTGATTTACAAACGCAAAATAGTGATCACCTAATTTTAAAAGAGAACATGGCAGAGATTAAAGAGCTGCTTAAAAAAATGCAAAACGAATTACAGCATAAACAACAAAAAAAATCAAACCTCACTATTAAAGAATTAGTTACATCTCTTTTAAAATCTCAGTTATCAGAGCGGCTAAATAAGTACCTCCATACATTGGTAAAAGAAGTAGTCGAAAAAGGGCTCAAAGATATCATCAATAATAAGTGATTTTTACAAGGTGTTAGCAATAAAAACTAGAGTAAAAACAGCTAAAGGCAGAAAACTATCCTCAACAAGGTGGTTGCACCGTTATTTAAATGACCAGTATGTACAAAAAACTAATAAAGATGGTTATAGATCACGCTCGGCATATAAGTTGATAGAAATAGATGATAAATTCAAATTACTCCAAGCAGGACAAAAAATTATTGACCTTGGTGTTTCTCCTGGTGGATGGTCACAAGTTGCATCTCAGAAAGGTGCAAAAGTAGTTGCTATTGATATAAAGCCAGTAAACTCAATTAATGGAGTGGAACATATACAATGTGATATCAATGAACTTGAAACCTTAAGGGAAAGATTTAAAGATCAAAAATTTGACGTAATTTTATCTGATATGGCACCAGAATCTTGCGGGTTAAAATCTCTGGACCATATTAGAATTATGCTTTTATGCGAAGCAGCATTGAACTTTGCAAAACATTTTCTAAATCATGGTGGTAAGTTTGTAATAAAAATCTTTCAAGGAGAATCTGACAAAAACTTTTATAACGAATTAAAAAAAATGTTCAAAACAGTAAAATACTTTAAACCAAAATCAAGTAGATCTGAATCTACAGAAATGTATTTGGTAGGTTTAGATTTCATTAGTAACAATCCCCTATATAAGAGCAATGGCAAAACTTTTTAATCCTGCTCTACAGCAAATTTCAATGCCATATGAGTAGCTATAGTGCTATTAACCATTAGAATGGCAAAGATTAAAGCAGTAATAAATAACATATGAATACTTAAGAATAAACTTTCAAAATGAACTAGTAACTTGAAGTATATAAATGTTGGCATTATAGTCGGCAAAACAAGAATTTGTGATATTCCTAATGTTAAGTCATTTCGACCAACCATTAATGCATTTCCAGTAGCTGAGATACTAACTATTATCAGTGCATTAAGTAATAAAGATAAGCCTACTGCTATTGAGCGTTCAATGCTATCACCTAGAACTATAAGACTAAATATGGAAGAAATCACTGAGATTGGCAGCCCGAACAATAACCAGTGGATAAAAATTTTATAAGCAATTATAAGCCTAGAAGAAAATGGCTGTATAAAGATTTGCTCTAATATTCCGTCATGATAATCAGAGATAAATAAATTACTTGTAGAGGCTTGCAAGATAAGCGTAACGCATATCCATATTAACGTTAACATGACTTCTTGCTTACTGTTGCTTTCAAGTGCAAATGAAGATAGACTTAACATTATAATAAAAATACATATCGTATAGACAAAATTCTTACTATTTACCGCTAGTCTTCCTATTGAGCCAATCATACTAGTCTTTTAAATGTTTATTATAAATTATAATGTCTAATTTTAGATAGCATAATTTCTTTACTCACAAATTATACATAATTTATTAATTAATTAATAATGTAATTATGAAAGAGTCATCAAAAACAAAATTACCAAAAAGTTACACTCCTTCAGAAGATGAAGAATACATGAGCATAAAACAGTTGGAATACTTCAACTTAAAGTTAGAATCAATGCTTGCTGAGCTAGAAAAGCAGGAACTAGAAGATAGTGCATACTATTCTGACGAAGACGGTGGAAATGAAAAATTAATCAAGCGCAGAAAAGATAAAAAAGAAAAAATCAAGGAGGCGTTAGAAAAAATAAAACTAGGCACCTATGGCTACTGTAATAGAACAGGGGAAGAAATAGGAGTCGCAAGACTTAAAGCCAATCCGCTTGCTGTATATTGCATTGAAGAGCAAGAGAGATTAGAAAAGGAAAAGAACGTATATAACACTGATGACTAACTGCATATAGTTATCTAAACTCCCGATCTTTTAAGTCTTTCTTTATCTAATATAGAGCCTATCTCTTCTACACTCTTATCAATATCATCATTGATTACTACATAATCATATTTATCGCACTTGCTCACCTCTTTTTGAGCTTCAGCTAATCTACGTTCTATTTCACTTGCACTGTCACTATTACGTTTTCGCAAACGCAACCTAAGCTCCTCCATTGAAGGAGGAAGTATAAAAATACTTACAACTTTTTCCCTCATAAGCTCAAACAAATGAAATGCTCCTTGCCAATCTATACTTAGCAAAACGCTCATTCCATTGCTCAGATTCTGTTCTATAAAACTTCTCGGTACGCCATAAAAATTTTCAAAAACTCTGGCGTATTCAAGCATTTGACCAGCTTTGCATAATGCATGAAATTCTTTCTTAGCAACAAAAAAATAATCTTTTCCATTTATTTCACCGGAACGAGGTTTGCGTGTAGTCATAGAAACCGATCTAACTAGGTTAGTCGATCGCCCAAGTAATCTCTCTAATATGGTAGTTTTGCCAGCTCCAGAAGGAGAAGACAAAACCAATAACACACCTTCATTCTCTATAGTCATTTTCCTCTTCTAAGTACAAGTTAACAAGCACACTACAAAGTTCTTCATTTAATTAGGACTTCACATTTTCTAATATGGCACTTTTTAAATCAGATTTTAAAAAGCTAGAATGATCTAAATTAGAACCAGATAAATTGGTACCAATAAGAGAAGAATTATTAAAAATAGCATAACGTAAATCTGATTTTCCAAGGTTCGCTTTATCTAAATTAACATTTATAAACTTCGCTCTACTCAATATCGAATTAGAAAAATCCACATTTCCTAGATTCATATCCTTAAACTCAAAATAAGAATAATTTACATTAAACTTTTTACCCTGCAATATCTTTTCTTGCAACTTCTCAATTGAAGTTATAGCACCTTCCAAGCCAGCAAGTTTCTCTTGTCCTTCATTATCAATCAAAATCGAATGATCAAACTTACAATCTACTAAATGAGCATCAACAACTGAGCCTTTGTATATGCTGGAAGAATGAAAAGATGTACCACTGATCGTTGAACTACTGAAATTGCTAAGAAAAAAACTGGTTTTCTTAAAGGCACTATCACGAAATAAAGAAGATTCAAAGTCATTTTCAACAAAATTTGAACTAGTTACTTTTAAATTAGACCAGCTTGAATTACTCGCTATTAAATTAAAAAACGTTGAGTTTTCTATCTCACTAGAATCGATGCTATTGTAAAAAAGTCTACTATTATAAACTTGAGAGTCTCTTATTTTTACCCTATACATCGAAGTTGAGGAAAGGTCTGTACCTTCTATCTTCGCAGAGATAAATAATGAATGGTCAAAAAACGAACCATTCATGTTAGAATGTGCAACTCTAGCATCACGAAACTCTCCATGGCGAACGTCAGAATCAGAAACATCAACCTGATGTAGCTCACTAAAACTAAAATCAATATTAGATAAATCAGCATCTTGAAAACTGACTTCAGAAGCATATGAATGTTTTATTTTGGAACCATTCAATATAGATTGAACAAAACTTGAATTATCACTATTTACATAAGAAATTTGAGTTTTGCTTAAATTAGTTCCATCAAAATTGCTATCAATTATAGTAGAAGAATTAAGGCAAACATTAGAAAGATTGCTGCCTGTAAAGGCTGATTCTTTTATTTCAGTGCCATATACATTAGCATTTTCTAATGAGGAAAATTGTATTTTCAGTTTATATGAATCCACTCCAAAAAAATTCGCATTATCAAGATTGCTTCTTTGCACAACAGTATTGTTTATTTCACTATCACTAAAATTTACATAGCCCATATTTGAATCTAATAAGCTGGAAAAACTCATTTTCACATCTGAAAAATTAGTATGCAAACCGGTCATACTGTGCATTCTCACGTTTTTGAGGTCAGAGCTGACAAACTCAGCACAACTAACATCAGACTGATCAAATATAATATCTATCAAATTTGCAGAAACAAATTTTGCAAAACCTAAATTCGTATCTTTTATTTTTATACCTCGCAAATTAGCATTAGAAAAATTAGCCCCACGCAAATCAGAATTAATAAAGGATACACCTGATAAATCAGTATGGGAAAAATCAGCACCAATTAGACTTACTCCATTAAAAATAGATCCATTGAGGTACAATTTACTGAAATCCGCTCCATTTAAATTAGAGCCAAAACCTTTTCTAAAATCCTCTTGAATACCTTCCTTGTGGCACTGCACTAGAAATTTAGCAAAGTCTTTTTTACTGTAAGACACATACTTTATCTTATGTAAAGTATCTAAAAAATCACCAACTGAATTTTTTGCATCATTTGCTTCATTTCCGTAACACAAATAACCAACTAAAATTAATATCAAAAATCTAATCATTTGCTTAGTCTTTATTGCACTGTAATTCATTATCTTTTTATCCTCACGGCCTAATCATACATTTGGCTTTCATCATTATCTTCTCCTTATGTTCTAAAAGATATGGCAGTATTTCAGCAATTGCATTTATTATATCAACTTGTCCTCTCTCAATTGCTATATCAATAGGAGATTGAAAATTATTATTAACCACTTTAGGATTAGCACCCCGTAATAAGAGAAAGCGCATTATATCTATCTCACCTTGTTTAACTACATAAATTAGAGGAGTATCCCCAAGTTTATCTCTAAATTTTAATATTTCTTGAACTGCCAACCCAAACTTTTCCAACTTATTTATTGTTCCTCTTAAACAAACTAAGTTATTCTTTTTAACACAAAAAAAAGCTGTTTACTATGGTCATCAATAAACATAGTTGCCGGAAGATGCTCATTAAGGTTATCACATTGTCGCCTATATATTGACTTACTTTGTGCATTTCTATGATACCATTCCTTTATTGGTTCTTTACCTAGCTTTATCCATTTTTGTAAACTCTCCTTTTCCTCTTGTTTGCTTTCTCCGTATTTCTTAGTGATAGGTCTTTCTCGATTTTTTCCATTGTGGTCCCCAGTTACCTTTTTTACTTTTTCTCTTCATTACCTGACCTTCCCCATTTTCTTTTTTCTTCTTCAACGATTGACTTACATTACTTTCCGAAGGCTCACTTTCCTCTACATCAACCTTTTTATTAACCTGTATATTCTTCTGTTGGTTAGTTATATCTTTACTGAAATTAACACTTAAAGACTTTGTTTTTACATCTCCTTTCACTTCCTCACTGGCCACATCCGGTAAATATTGAGCAGATCCGTCCGTACTCTTTCCGGCAGGTTATTACCAAGGCTTGGTAAACCTTTATCAATTTTTTCATTTCTACCATAATTTCCTTAACCACAAGGATTTCGCTCCCACCGTGTTGCAATTTTTTTATTGGTCATTCCTTGGGTCTTGGCACCTTGTGTTCCTTTAGCATTCAACTTATCTACGTTTGTAGAATCACTTTTGAAAGATTCTAGCTCGTTTCCTTGCCGGATTGTATTTTTTAGTAAATCTCGCTTCAGATTCGCTCTTATACCTAACATCTTAATGCACAGAACCAACTGACTTATCTATATCAACTTCTTTTTCTTTAGCTAGCAAATCTTGTTTTAGACCTTTCTTTACACATACATTTTCATGTACAGAACCAACTGACTCATCTGCATCAGTTTTTTTCTTTCAACTTGCTCCACAGCAAATAGGTTTAGTGATCCAAACACAATAAATAATAGTATAAAGTACGAAACACTTCTCATAAATACTCCAGGCATAGGCTTAATTAAGATGACACTATAATCAAATAATTAATCTATAGTAAAACTAACATAAGAAACGAAGAGCAATTAATACCAATTTCCATTGTATAAGAAACAGGTAAACAACAATGGAAAGGGCCATGCTGAAGTAAGTAAAATAGCGAGTTTAAATAGCGTTGAAATCGAAATCATTAGATGAAAAAGTCGTGGAATCAGTAAAAGA